>JBAUYI010000301.1:0-9075 GCA_049584715.1 Xanthobacteraceae bacterium | reverse complement strand
GGCGCGGCCCTGGCGCGATCAGGGGCAGCTTTAAGAAAGCTCGGTCGGGTCTAGGCGCGGCCGAACGTCAGAAGGGGTTCCAGGTCGGCCGCTGCGTGAATTTGAGGTAGCCGAGATTGGCGCCGAGCCGCAGTCCGACCCCTGAACGGATCGGGACCAGCACGATATTATTGGCGGTGAGAGCGGTCATGCCGAAGCCGCCGATGAAATAGGCCGAGCCGTCCAGCCCGCCGAAGCGGTCGAAGATCGCCGTGGTCCGCGGCAGGTTGTAGACCAGCATCATGGTGCGCGCGCCGTCGGCACCGGCATCGAAGCCGAGCGTGGGCCCCTGCCAGAACACCCGCACATCGCCGGCATTTTTGGTGTAGAGCGTGCCGTCGCCGTAGCGTAGGCCGCCGACGAAGGCGCCGCCGGCTTCCTCGCCCAACACATAGCCGTTGGGCAAGCCCCACTGGCTCACGGCTTTCTCGACCACCATGGCCAGCCCGCGCGAGACGCCGCCGAAAAAGCGATGCCCGGCGTCGATGATCTCGTTCGGCTGAAACCGGCTGTCGTCCCGCGGCGGTTGCTGCTCCGGCGGACCGGGCGGGACCGCGCCAGTCGGCGGCTCGGCCGGAGCAGTCTGGGCGGCGCATGGCGCCGCGCCCAATCCGGTTAAAAGCGAACCGGCAATGAGCAGGGCCGCGATCCGCAATGGCGAATTCATGGCGAGTTCCCCCTTAACCCCTTGCTCACACGCTTTCGTTTAACTCTCGGTGAGGCCTATCCGAATCAGTCCACCATTCGCCAGAACTATGACCGCAGCACGGCAGAAACGGAAGCGATTGTGCGCCGGTTTTGCGGTGAGTTTTGCGGCTTTGGCCGGCGTCCTGATGACGCTGGTGGCCGGTCCGCCGGCCTCGATCGCCGCCACCACCGAACGGCTGGTGGTGGACTGGCATACCGGCATGGCGATCGGCGGCTATGACCCGGTCGCCTTCTTCACCGACGGCAGGCCGGTGGCGGGCAGCGCCAATTTCGAATTGCGCTATGCCGGCGCGATCTGGCGCTTCCGCAATGTCGGCAATCGCGACGCCTTCGCCGCGCAACCGGATATCTACATGCCGAAATTCGGCGGCTACGACCCGATCGGCGTGACCCGCGGTGTGGCGGTCGCCGGCAATCCGAATGTGTGGCTCATCACCGGCGAACGGCTCTATCTGTTCTACGACCGCGGCCGGTTGGAAAAGTTCGTCACCGATGCCGATCGCCTGAGCGCCGAGGCCGAACGCAAATGGCCCGACGTCAAGCGCGCGCTCAGTCCTTGACCGGAGCGGCGCTCGCCGGATCGCCCCAGGCGAGGAAAGCCGGGATCAACAGGTCAGTGGTGCCGTAGACGAGGGGCGTGCCGTCCGGCGCGGTCACGCCGCCGCCGGCGGCTTTGAGGATGGCGTGGCCGGCGGCGATATCCCAGTCGTGGGTCGGCGCCAGCCGCGGATAAAGGTCGGCAAAACCTTCGGCCAGCCGGCAGAATTTTATCGACGAGCCGCTTTGCACGAGTTTTGCCCCGGACAAACCGTCGACATAGCTTTTGGTGCGCGCCTCGAGATGCGAACGGCTGACCATGACGACGGTTTCGCTTTGCGGCCGTCGCCGGGCGCGGATCGGCGTTGGTGCATTGGTCCAGGACGCCAATGAGAGCCGCTCGGCGCCGCGGCCGACGATGCCGCGCCAAAGATCGCCGAGCGCCGGCGCGCAGATGATTCCGAAGAGCGGCGCCCCGTCGGTCATCAGCGCGATATTGATCGTATATTCGTCGCGGCCGGCGATGAATTCCCGGGTGCCGTCGAGCGGGTCGACCAGAAAGTAGCTGCCGCCGACTATCGGCTTCGGCTTTTCGCGCGCGGCGTGCTCCTCCGAAATGACCGGAAGGTCTGGGGCAAGGCGTTTGAGGCCATCGCAGATGATGGCTTCGGCGGCGTCGTCGGCCGCGGTCACCGGCGAACCGTCCGCCTTGCTGCGCAAGCCCGCGTCGATGGCGAAATCCAGGATCGCCTTTGCAGCCTGCGCGGTGATCCCGGTCAGCTCATCCATGAGATCGGCGCATGCGACGGAATCAAGGGTTGGCACGGACGGTTCCTAGCGATCTCAGCCGGATGAAGGCACAAGGAGGAATGCCGCTCTAGCACGGCTGCATTAGCGGGGCACGATTGCCGAATCGGCTAGGCTGTGACAGGCACTGCTCTAATTCCCCGCAGCCCGCAGCGGAGCCGCTCATGTCCGCACCGTCCAGTCCCATTGCCATCGGCGCCCTCGATCTTGCGGCGCTGTTGTGCTCCCGCGTCTGCCATGACCTGATCAGCCCGGTCGGCGCCATCGTAAACGGCCTCGAAGTCATGGACGAGGACAAGGACGAGGAAACCAAGGTTTTTGCGCTTGATCTGATCAAGAAGAGCGCGAAACAGGCCTCGGCCAAGCTGCAATTCTGCCGGCTCGCCTTCGGCGCGGCGGGCTCGGCCGGCGCCCAGATCGATCTGGGAGACGCCGAAAAGGTGGCGCGCGGGCTCTTCGGCGACGACAAGACCACGATCGTGTGGAACCTGCCCCGCGAATTGCTGCCGAAGAACCGCGTTAAGCTTTTGTTGAACATGCTGCTGGTCGCAGTCGGCACCATTCCGCGCGGCGGCTCGATCACGATCGACCCGACCGAGGGCGGCAATGGGTTTCGCCTCACCGCGTCGGGGCTCAATTCCCGCCTGGCCGAGGCCACTGCCGGGCTCCTGGTGGGCAGTCCGGCGCACCCGGTCGATGCCCATGCCATCCAGCCGCTCTATACGGGAATCCTGGCGCGGGATTGCGGACTTACGGTATCGGCCGTGGCCGAGCGCGAGTCTGTGGTGGTGACCGCAAGTTAGGAGTGCAGCGAGCGTATTTTGCGACTTCCGGCTCGTCTTTCCGCGCCCACCGCAACTGAAATTAAACCGTTTGGCAACAGACTGAGGCTGTCCGATCAGGCGCGGCGTGCCTGGCGACGAGGGCGCGCGCCGTGCGCGCCTCTCTATGAGTCTGCAAGCGGGGCGGGTGCCAGCCGGCAAGCACCCGCGGTGTCGAGGGCGCCTGTATGGACGACCTGTTGCGTGAATTCCTGACTGAGACCAACGAGAGTCTCAATCTGGTCGACGCCGAACTCGTCCGCTTCGAGCAGGAACCGAACAACGGCGCCATTCTCGGCAATATTTTTCGCCTCGTTCACACCATCAAAGGCACGTGCGGCTTTCTCGCGCTGCCGCGGCTGGAAAGGCTGACGCACGCCGCCGAGACGCTGATGGGTAAATTCCGCGACGGCATGCCGGTCACCGCGGAAGCCGTCACGCTCATTCTCTCCACCATCGATCGGATCAAATCGATCCTCGATACGATCGAGAAGAGCGAGCAGGAACCGGAAGGCGGCGACGGCGATCTCATCGATCCGCTCGGCCGCATGGCGCGGCAGGAGGCGGCAGCGCCGCCGCCGCCAGCGCCTGTCGAGATCAAGCCCGACAAGCCCGAGCCGCACGAGAACTCGGAAAAACTGGAGAGGGCCGCAGCCGAGCGACCGGAAGAAGAGCGCGGCGACCGGCTCGCGAACCATTCGATCCGCGTCAATGTCGATACGCTGGATCATCTGATGACCACCGTCTCGGAGCTGGTGCTGACGCGCAACCAGCTGCTCGAGATCGTCCGCCGCCACGAGGATTCCGATTTCAAAGTGCCGCTGCAGCGGCTCTCCAACGTCACCGCCGAGCTGCAGGAAGGCGTGATGAAGACGCGCATGCAGCCGATCGGCAATGCGTGGCAGAAACTGCCGCGCGTGGTGCGCGACCTGTGCGCCGAGCTCGGCAAGGATATCGAGCTTACGATGCGCGGCGCCGAGACCGAGCTCGACCGCCAGGTGCTCGATCTGGTCAAGGATCCGCTCACGCACCTGGTGCGCAATTGCGCCGATCACGGCATCGAATCGCCGGCCGAGCGGGTCGCCGCCGGCAAGCCGGCGAGGGGCACCATCCGGCTGTCCGCCTGGCACGAGGGCGGCCACATCATCATCGAAATCTCCGATAACGGCCGTGGCCTCGATCTTGCCGGCATCAAGGCCAAGGTCGTCGAAAAAGGCCTCGCCAGCGAGGCCCAGCTCGCCGCCAAGTCGGAAGCCGAAATCTGCAATTACATTTTCGCCGCCGGCTTCACCACCGCGGCGAAAGTGACGAGCATTTCCGGCCGCGGCGTCGGCATGGACGTCGTACGCAGCAATATCGAGCAGATCGGCGGCACGGTTGATTTGAAATCCGTCAGCGGTGCCGGCACTACCTTCACCATCAAAATCCCGCTGACGCTGGCGATCGTGTCCGCATTGATCGTCGAGGCCGGCGGCGAGCGCTTCGCCATCCCGCAACTTGCGGTGCTCGAGCTGGTGCGCGCCGGCCATAACGGCGAGCACCGCATCGAGCATATCAAGGACGCGCCGGTGCTGCGGCTACGCAACAAGCTGTTGCCGCTGGTGCGCCTGAAGGAAGTCTTCCACCTCGGCGCCTGCGACAACGAGAACGGTTTTGTCGTGGTGACGCAGGTCGGCAGCCAGGTGTTCGGCGTCGTCGTCGACGGCGTGTTTCACACCGAGGAAATCGTCATCAAGCCGATGTCGTCAAAGCTGCGCCACATCCCGGTATTTTCCGGCACCACCATTTTGGGCGACGGCTCCGTGATCATGATCATCGATCCGAACGGCGTGGCGCAGGCGCTCGGCCGCGCCGCGGCGGCGGCGGTGCGCGCAGAAAATTCCGAACTGCAGAGCCGCGAAGAGGACAGCGACGAGGATACCGTCTCGCTGCTCGTGTTCCGCGCCGGCTCGCAGCAGCCGAAGGCGGTGCCGCTGTCGCTGGTGACGCGGCTCGAGGAGATCGATTGCCGCAAGATCGAAATCTCCGACGGCCGCCATCTGGTGCAATATCGCGATCAGCTCATGCCGCTGTTGCGGATCGACGCGGAGACGAGCCTCAAGAAAGAAGGCGCGCAGCCGATTCTGGTGTTCTCCGATCAAGGCCGCTCCATGGGTCTGGTTGCCGACGAGATCATCGACATCGTTGAGGAGCGCCTCGACATCGAAGTGTCGAGCGATCGTCCAGGCGTACTCGGTTATGCCGTGATCAAGGGCGCGACCACGGAAATCATCGACGTCGGCCATTTCCTGCCGCAGGCGTTCGCGGATTGGTTCCGCAGCCGCGATCCGTCGGCGGCGCGGTTGGCGCGCAGCGTGCTCCTGGTCGACGATTCCGCATTCTTCCGCGAACTGTTAGCGCCGTTGATCAAGGCCGCCGGCTATCGGGTGGTCGCGGCGGCGTCGGCGGCGGACGCGCTCGCGGCGCTCAAATCCGACGCGCGTTTCGACCTCATCGTCACCGACATCGAGATGCCGGAGATGGACGGTTTTGCGCTCGCCGAGGCGGTGCGCGCCATGCCGGCTACCGCGGCGGTCCCCATCATCGCGCTGGCCACCATGGTGTCCGTCGAGACGGTGGAACGCGGCCGCGCCGCCGGCTTCCACGATTTTGTCGCCAAGTTCGATCGCGCCGGCCTGGTTGCGGCGATCAAGGAACAGGGCGCCGACCTCAACCGGGCGGCATGACGGCCATGAACGACACTCAGCTCAGCGACTACGTCACCTTCACCACGGCCGAGCAACTGTTCGGCCTGCCGATCGAATGCGTGCAGGACGTCTTCAAGCCATCGCGCATCACCCGCGTGCCGCTCGCCGGCCCGGAGATCGCGGGCGTGCTCAATCTGCGCGGCCGCATCGTCACCGCCATCGAGCTACGCAGCCGGCTTGGTTTGGCCCCACGCGACGCGGGACAGGTGCCGATGGCGATCGGCATCGAGTCGCGCGGCGAATCGTTCGGCCTTCTGGTCGACACCGTCGGCGAAGTACTCAAGCTGCCCGATGACGAGCGCGAGCCGAACCCGATCAATCTCGACCGCAATCTCGGCCGCGTCGCCGCGGGCGTGTACCGGCTCGACGGGCACCTCCTTGTCGTTCTCGACATCGACCGGGTGCTCGATCTCAGCCCTGAAGCCCAGGCGGCGTGAGGGCTTATGATGACGACGGATGCTTTCGTGATGCGAACAGATTCAAAGCGGGTGCGCCCGCGAAGCGTGGAGTGAGGACGTTATGAAGACCTGTTTGGTTGTCGACGACTCGAGCGTCATCCGCAAGGTGGCGCGACGGATCCTCGAAGGGCTCGATTTCCAGATCATGGAAGCCGAGAACGGCGAGGAAGCCATCGAAACCTGCAAGCGGCAATTGCCCGACGCCATCCTGCTCGACTGGAACATGCCGAAAATGGACGGCTATGACTTCCTGCGGGTGTTGCGCCGGCTGCCCGGCGGCGACGGGCCGAAAGTGGTGTTCTGTACCACCGAGAACGACGTCGCTCACATCGCCCGTGCGCTGCACGCCGGTGCCAACGAATACATCATGAAGCCGTTCGACAAGGACATCGTCCAGGCCAAGTTCGAGGAAGTCGGGCTGATCTGAGGTCGGCCCTCGCCGTCGCGTCGTTGGAAGTCCGAGTAGAGTTAAGCGTGCAAAGTCAGAGTCCATGAGTATCGCCTTCGCCACCGCCGACCGTGCGGTTGCCGCCGACAAACCGATCCGCGTCATGGTCGTGGACGATTCGGTCGTCGCGCGCAGCCTGGTGGCGCGCTGGGTCGACGGCGAACCGGATATGACGGTCGCCGCGTCGCTGCGCACCGGGCGTGAAGCCGTCGACCGGATCGAAGGCAGCGATGCCGACGTCGTCGTGCTCGACATCGAAATGCCCGAGCTCGACGGCATTTCAGCGCTGCCCCTTCTTCTGAAGAAGAAGCGCGACCTGATGGTGATCATGGCATCGGCGATCACCCGCCGCGGCGCCGAGGTCAGCTTGCGCGCGCTGGCGCTCGGCGCGGCCGATTATATTCCCAAGCCCGCAACCACGCGCGAAGCCACCACGTCCGCCGATTATCGCCGCGAGCTGATCGAGAAAATCCGCAACCTCGGCCGCCGCCGCCGCCTGTTGCTGCGCCAACCCATGCCGGTTCCGGCGCCCGCCGAAGCCCGCCTGCCGCGTCCTGCGCTGGTGCCGCTGCCATCGCGCGACAGTCTGCCGGGTAAGCACGAGGCGCCGCCACTGACGTTGCGGCCGTTTTCGCCGATCATGCCGCGCGCCTTGTTGATCGGTTCCTCGACCGGCGGGCCGCAGGCGCTCACGGCGCTGATCGAAAAGCTTCCCGCCGCAATCGACCGCGCGCCGGTCCTGATCACGCAGCACATGCCGCCGACTTTCACCACGGTGCTGGCCGAGCATCTGTCGCGTGTCGGCGGCCGCGGCTCGCACGAAGCCGAGCATGGCGAGCCGGTGCTCGCCGGCGGCGTCTATGTGGCGCCGGGCGGCCGGCATATGCGTGTCGCCCGCGATCGCGACGGCATCAAGATCGCGCTTGGCGACGATCCGCCGATCAATTTCTGCAAACCGTCGGTCGATCCGCTGTTCTCCTCGGCGGCGGCGGTGTGGGGCTCGAGCGCGCTGGCGCTGGTTCTCACCGGCATGGGCACCGACGGCACCCACGGCGCCGCCGATATCGTGGCTGCCGGCGGCAGCGTCATGGCCCAGGACGAGGCGACCAGCGTCGTTTGGGGCATGCCGCGTTCGGTGGCGCAGGCCGGATTATGCTCGGCGGTGCTGCCGCTTAACGAGATTGCACCGAGGATACTTCGGTTATTTGCGGGGGGCCGCACGTGACGCCGCTTGATTACGATTATTTGCGCCGCTGCTTGAGGGAGCGCTCCGGCCTCGTGCTGTCGGCCGAGAAGCAGTATCTGGTCGAGAGCCGGCTGCTGCCGGTGGCGCGCAAAGCGGGCTTGTCCGGCCTCGGCGATCTGGTGCGCGCGCTCCGCCTCGGTCAGGACAATGCGCTGATGATCGCGGTCGTCGAAGCGATGATGACCAACGAATCGTTCTTCTTCCGTGACAAGGTGCCGTTCGAGCATTTCCGCAACGTCATCATGCCGGCGCTGATCGCGTCGCGCCGCGCGTCGCGCTCGATCCGCATCTGGTGCGCCGCCGCTTCCACCGGCCAGGAGCCGTATTCGCTCGCCATGTGTCTCAAAACCATGGAGCGCGAGATCGCCGGCTGGCGCATCGACATCCTGGCGACCGATCTCTCCGGCGAGGTGCTGGAGAAGGCACGGCTTGGAATCTACAGCCAGTTCGAGGTGCAACGCGGGCTGCCGATCCAGCTTCTGATCAAGCATTTCACCCAGGTCGGCGAGCTGTGGCAGATCGCGCCGGAGCTGCGCGCCATGGTCAAATACCGGCAGTTCAACTTGCTCGGCGACTTCACCCAGCTCGGCCTGTTCGACGTGATCTTCTGCCGCAACGTGCTGATCTATTTCGACCAGCAGACCAAGATCGACGTGCTCAACCGCATGGCCCGCGCCATGGCGAGCGACGGCTATCTGGTGCTCGGCGCCGCGGAAACCGTGGTTGGCCTCGTCGACAGCTTCAAGGTCGTGCCGGAACAGCGCGGCCTCTACGCGCCGAACGCGCGGCGGCCGCTGGCATCGGTTGCGACTGTGGCCAAGCCCGGCCCACGCCTGGTTGCGGTGAACGGCGGGCGCTAAGCGGTTTCTACTTTTTCGAAGCACGTTCTGGCGAACAAACAAATCTCCGGCTGCAGGACCGGGGTTTTGGCGTAGCTAAATATTTGATTGTCGAGCATAATCTACTTCGTGTCGTCAAATTCTGGAGCTTGCCGCTTATTAGGCGGGTGCCAGCGGAAGGCTTGCCGTTTCCTCACCACTGAATAGCGAGAGGGCAATTATGGCTAGGCGAAAGCACAAGCAACTGCCACCGCGTAGCGACTACTACGTCGCTACGGTGCATTGCTTGAAAGAGCAAGGGGGGTCGGCCACCATTGAAGAAATGGAAGAAGCCGTCGCAGAAAAGCTTCATCTCTCAGAAAAAGCACGAAACATACCCCATGGCGACGGCCGTCGAACGCAATTCCAATATGACTTAGCTTGGG
>JBAUYI010000300.1:0-19471 GCA_049584715.1 Xanthobacteraceae bacterium | reverse complement strand
ATGCACCCCTACGTCACCCAGTTGGCGCTCTATCGCGCGGTGCTGGCCCGCGTATTCCCCGGAAAAACCGTGCGCGCGGCGCTCCTGTTCACCGACGCGCCGAAGCTCATGGAAGTGCCCGCCACGGCGATGGATACGGCTTTAAACAAGCTTTCACCGGGCGCATGAGACAAGCGTCACGCTGCGGTGAAGCTCCCTTGACGCGCTTTGGGTCGGTTCATACCTTCAACGCCCTGACCTGCCGATTCTTCTTAAAAAAGTGAGGTTTTTCATGGTCGATAAAACAACCGACGCGACCTTCGAGCAGGACGTGCTCAAGGCGAGCGGGCCCGTGGTGGTCGATTTCTGGGCGGAGTGGTGCGGCCCCTGCCGCATGATCGCGCCGGCGCTGGAAGAGATTTCCAAGTCGCTCAACGGCAAGGTCAAGATCGTCAAGCTCAATGTCGACGAGAACCCGGGCACGGCGGCCAAGTTCGGCATCATGTCGATCCCGACGCTGATGCTGTTCAAGAACGGCGAGCTTGCGTCGCGCCAAGTCGGCGCTGCGCCGAAGCAGAAGCTCGAGCAGTGGATCACCGGCGCGGTGTGATTTCGTTATTGCGAGCGGAGCGAAGCAATCCCCACTCGGTGCCTCAAGTCTCGATTGCTTCGTCGCTCTTAATGCCTGAAATGCCTTGTCCCGGTGAACACCATGGCGATGCCATGCTCGTCGGCCGCTTTGACTACCTCGTTGTCTCGAACTGACCCGCCTGGTTGAATCACGGCGGTGGCACCGGCCTCGATGGCGACGAGGAGGCCATCAGCGAATGGAAAAAAGGCGTCGGAGGCGACGACCGAACCTTTGGTAGCTGGCTCTTTGAGACCGGCCTCTTGCGCTGCGTCCTCTGCCTTGCGGGCAGCGATGCGCGCCGAATCGACACGGCTCATCTGTCCAGCACCAATACCAACAGTTGCTCCATTCTTCGCGTAGACGATTGCATTGGACTTCACATGCTTTGCTACACGAAAAGCGAAAAGCAAGTCCGCAAGCTCACGCTCAGTTGGCTGCCGCTTAGTAACCCTTTCAAGTTCTAGATCGTCGACTACTGTCGTATCGCGTGATTGGACAAGAAGCCCTCCAGCCACTGAGCGAAAGGATAGAGCAGTCGCTCGCGGGTCTGGCAAATCACCGACGAGCACTAATCTGAGATTTCTCTTCTTGGCGATGATCGCCCTGGCCTCCGGTGTAGCATCAGGCGCGATGATAACTTCGGTGAAAACCTTAACTATTGCTCGCGCGGCGTCCGCGTCCAATGCTCGGTTGAGCGCTACAATTCCGCCAAAGGCCGACACCGGATCGCAGGCAAGGGCGTTGCGGTAGGCGTCGAGCAAATTCCCACCTTCCGCGACGCCACAGGGATTTGCGTGCTTGATGATTGCGCAAGCGGCTATGCGTTTGGGATCAAATTCGCCAACACATTCATATGCTGCATCCATGTCAGCAATATTGTTATAGGACAACTGTATGCCCTGTATCTGACGCGCCGCCGCTATTCCACCACGCGACTGGCCAGGCAAGACATAAAGTCCGCCAATCTGGTGGGGATTTTCGCCGTACCGAAGTTGTTCCTTTAAGATGTAGTTGCAGCGAATTAGCTTCGGTAGCATGAGATCGCCGGGTTGGATGTGCGATTTTGCCCAGTCCTGCGTGATTGTTTCCAGGTCAATAAAATTGCCGCTAGCGAGCCGGAGGGCGCGATAATTTAGCTGCGCTGAGACGCGATCGTCGATTTTATTCTCACAAAGATTTTCAGTGAGTATCCCAGCAGATTGTCCATCACTTACGAATGTCCTATCGTGAACTAAAGTATTATTTGCCACAAACCTTGCAATACTTGAGCTATTAGGCCTTTTACTATAAGCCGCAGGAATATCGAGAGCAATGAGGTCCGAATCTAGATCCTTATACTCAAATTCCACAGAATTTTGGCCGAGCATTTCTATGTTTGTTTGAATATTCCTTTTACGTAGCTCCCGTTCAAGGTTAACCACAAAAGGATTTTCGCGCTCAACCGCAAAGATTGAGGCGCGCCCAAGTTCCCTCATGTCTAGTGCCTTTAAATTTAAACGTTCGCCGCCGTCGTCCAGAAAGCTCCGCCGGTTCGGTCAGAACCGGGCGCGGATCGCCCTCACTCGCCCGCCATATATAACCCTACCGCCTTTTGCAGAAGAGAGCGAATCGGGACGCAGCTAGCCGTGATTTGCGGATTTTCGTCAATAAGTAGTTATTGCAAGCCCACAATCAAGCTACATATTGTGTTGTAACCAATTAGCAATCGCCGCATCATAAGTGGCCGTGCACGCATAGGCTTTTGCCGCCAGCCGGCGGCGTAGCGCGAGCGTCGTGGCGCCGCCGTGCTCTGTGAGTTCGGCCAGCACCGCAGCATAATCGCTGGCCTCGACCACCACGGCGACGTCGTCATGGTTCTTCGCCGCGGCGCGGATCATGGCCGGGCCGCCGATGTCGATGTTCTCGATGCAGTCGGCGAAATCGGCGCCGCGCGCCACCGTGGCTTCGAACGGATAGAGATTGACCACCAGGAGATCGATCGGCCGAATGTTGTGCGCACGCATCGCTTCGGTGTGCGCGGCGTTATCGCGTATCGCCAGCAAGCCGCCGTGGACCGCCGGATGCAGCGTCTTGACCCGGCCGTCCATCATTTCGGGAAAACCGGTGAGATCGCTGACGTCGAGCACTTTTAAGCCGGCGTCGCTCAAGGTCTTGCGCGTGCCGCCGGTGGAAACCAGCTCGATGCCCCGGCCGGTCAGCGCGCGGGCGAAGTCGACGACGCCGGTCTTGTCGGAGACGGAAATGAGGGCGCGCGATACGCGGCGGAGGTCGTTGGTCATGGTGTGTGTTTAGACCATCCCGCTGTGTTTTTTAAACCCTCCCTTGTTCTAAACCTCCCCCTGAAAGGGGGAGGTGGCGAGCAAAGCGAGCCAGGTGGGGGTCCGCGGCGGCGACGCTTGCGCAAGCGTTGAGGCCGCGGACCCCCACCCTGCCCTCCCCCTTTCAGGGGGAGGGGCTAGAAAAATTCAGGGGAGAAAAGATCACAACGGCAGCCGCGGCTCCTCTTCGCGCATCCGGCGCCCGGTAGCCGCAGTGGCCAGGGCCGCGGACGTGGTCTGCTGGAAGGTCCACAGCACGCGCGGCGTGGCGCCGGCGTGGCCGCGGATGACCAGTTGCGAGGTGCGGCGCGGGCCGGTGCCGGCGAGATAGACCGAGTCCTCGAGCTCGACGCGGGCGTCGGGGGCGGTGAACGTCCACACCTCCTTGTTCGCCGTCATCAGCATGACGCCGTGGCCGTCGGTCAGCCGCGTCGCCTTGACCGAAGGGTGCAGGTGGAAGCGCAGCGCGTAGCGGTCTTCGCTCGCGCGCAATTGCGCGCTGCCGTCGGCGGCGAGGAACATGTCCTCGCCCTCGAAGCGCGCACCGTCGGCCGCCAGCAGGATGGTGCGCTCATGCAAAATGCCATAGCGGTCGGCATAGCCGTCATGGGCGACGCGCAACACGATGCCGTCGGCACGATCCTCGCGGCTCACCGCGACATTGCTCGGGCCGCCGAGCATTGGCGAGCCACCAAGCACGCGCCGGAACGCCGCGGTCTCGACAAAGCGCGCCGACGACGTGTCGTTGAAGGTGACCGTCGAATGCGCCGGCGTGCCGCGGGCGAACGGCCGCCAATCGTCGCGCGCGGTCTGCGGCATGCCGCAATTCACCACCATCAGGCTGCCCTTGGGCGTGGAGAATTCGAACGACAAAAAGCCGGCATGGGCTTCCAGGCTCATCTCGATCGGCGGCGCGCGGCCGGTATCCATGATCAGCACGCCGCCGCCCGCTTCGAGCCGCTGATAGGCCGAATGCGGCGCGTTCGACAGCGGCGCGCCGTGGATCTCGTCATAGGCCAACAGCGTCAGCAACAACTCGGCCGGCGTCGCGCCCATACCGTTGAAATGCGCGAACGTACCCTCGGAATGGCGGAAGAAGCGCAGCATCGGCATCATGCGGTCGATGGCATTGAGCAGCGCTTGCGGCGGCGCGATGTTGCGCGACGAAAACGCTTGTCCCAGCGGCAACAGCTCCAACAGCACCTCGATGATGGCGCCGGGATCGCGGCCGGCATGGCCGCCGTCGGGCAGGATTTGCGCCCCGATCTCATGGCGCAACCGTTCCGTCGCGGATTTGATGTGGCGCGCCTGGCCGGCGATGCACAGCGCCGCGTAGGTCAGCGCCATCTCCGCCTGCATGCGCGCCACGCCGCGCCGCGCGTCGCCCGCGGTATGGCGCAGATAACGCACCTGCCGGACCAGGCTGCGCAGGAAGCGCCGGTAGAACCGCGCATCGGCGTCCTGCAAAACCAGCGGCGCCTGGCTGAGCCAGGAGATGATGCGCCGCGACAGCACGTCCGGCCGCCACGCCACCGGATGCCACGAGCCCTGCAACGTGATCCACTCGTCGACCAGCGCGCGGGCATTGGCCCGGGTGATGCCGGATTCCGCGGCGCGCAGATGGCGCAGCCAGCCGAATCCCAACAGCGCCGTCGCCCATTCGTCCGACGGCGGCTCCATCTCGAAGATGGAGCGGCCGTCGCAGACCACGACCTTGCCGGCAAAGGCGAAGCGGCCGGAATAGATTTCGGTGGCAAGCGTGGCGTCGGCCGTGCGCAGATCCTGCGGTGCGATCAACAGGCGGTCGGCCTTGAGCTGCGGCAGCGGCCAGCGCAGCAGCGGATGGCCGTTGAGCCGCCCGGCGGCTTGCCGCAAGCCTCCGCGCAGCAACAGCCACGACAGCTTAAAATGATTAGCCACTGAACCGCGCGCCATCGCCGCGCTCGCCCCTCCGGAAAGTGCAATTGCCAAGCGCCCGACCCACCATAACGAAACGATGAGCAGACGGGGAATAAACCCCTAAACCTATGAAAGTCTAGCGTTTTTCCAACCGTGCGGCATAAAACCCATCGACCCCGGCGAAGCGCGAATCAGCATCGGTAAAATGGCACGGCAGGGTGCGCAGATCGCCGTCGGGGTTGATGAAGTCGGTTTCGCCAAAAACCTCGGCGGCGGCGATCGGCACGCGCCGCACGCTTTGCTCGCGCGCCAAAAGATCGGCGACCACGTCGACGCCTTCTTCGGGTTCGAGCGAACACGTGCAGTACACCAGCGTGCCGCCGGGTTTGACCAGCGTGATTGCGTGATCGAGCAAGCGGCGCTGCGCCGCGGCGAGCGAGGTGATGTCGGCTGAGCGCTTGAGCCACGGCACGTCGGGATGGCGCCGAATTGTGCCGGTCGACGTGCACGGCGCATCGAGCAAGACGGCGTCGAATGGTTGTTCCGCAGTCCAAGCCGCGACATCGGCGCAGACCAGCTCGGCTTCGAGCGACAAGCGCGTGAGATTTTCTTGCAGCCGCCTCAACCGCCCCGGCGCGCGATCGACCGCCGTGACTTTTGCGCCGGCCGCAACGAGCTGCGCCGTCTTGCCGCCGGGCGCGGCGCACAGATCGGCGACGCGCAAGCCCGCGACATTGCCGAGAAGCCGCGCCGGGATCGAGGCTGCGGCGTCCTGCACCCACCAAGCGCCTTCGTCGAACCCCGGCAGCGCGGTCACGGCGCCATGCACGATGGTGCGCACCGAACCGGTCGGCAGCACACGGCCGTCGAGTTTTTCCGCCCAACCCGCGGCATCGGATTTCACAGTCAGATCGAGCGCCGGTTCGCGGCCATTGGCGGCGGCAATGGCATGCGCGGTCGCCTCGCCGTAGGTTTTTATCCAGCGCGCCATCAGCCATGGCGGCGTATCGAGCACCGGCGCATCGAGCGCCGCGATCCGCTCCTTGCCTTCGCGCGCGATCCGCCGCAGCACCGCGTTGACCAGGCCGGCAAAATGCAACGCCATGCGATCCTCGCGCGCCAGCCGCACCGCGAGATCGACCGCGGCATGGTCGGGCACTTCGAGAAACAGAATTTGCGCCGCGCCGATCAAGAGCGCGATCTCGACCCGCGGCGCTTGCGCCGGCGGCCCCTCCTCGAGAAAAGACCCAAGCAGATAACGCAAGGTGCCGAGCCGGCGCAGCACGACGGCAACGATCGCCCGCGTCAGCCCGCGGTCGCGATCGGAAAGCGCCGCCAGCGCCGCGGTTGCGGCACGCGCATCGGCGCCTTCGAGCATCTCGTCGAGCGCCCGGTGCCGATTGAGCACGCCCTCGACGATATCGGCCGCGACCCGCCGCAACGCCAAACCGGGCGAGTCGTCGCGCTCGCCGGAGCGAGGCTTCTTCTTGCGCGCATTTTTCGCCAAAAATTCCTCCTTGCAGGAGGGCCACGGCTACGCCAAGTCAGAGGCGATGCCAACCGAGTCGCGAAATCCGCCCGGACCCGAGGGCCAAGAGACCAACAAGCGCCCGCTGTCGCCAGCAGCCGAACGCGCGCTTGCCGAGGCCGCGGCACGCCGCGCCGAACGCGATCGGAAGGCCGCCGAACTGGCCAAGGAATCCGGCGGCCGCGGCGGTCTCGACCCGACCCGGTATGGCGATTGGGAAAAGGACGGCTTGATCTCGGATTTCTAGCCCGCGCAACCGTCCCAACCGATCCTCGCCTGCCCCAATAGCCGGGTGGCCCATCTGGGCTTGACTTCTCTCCAATAGAGGAAAATTATCCTATATCATAGGGTGTCGATTCCTTCCCGGGAAGGCGGCAGCGATGCCTCATCTAACCTTTACGGCTCTGGCCAATCCGCGACGCGGCAACGCTTGGCTCGTTGCCTGCGTGCTGATGGCCGCAAGCGTGATCGCCGTCGAGTTCATCAATCCGAACCTGCTGCCGCACCCGAAGGCTGCGTCGGCTTATCGGCCGTATGGCGATGGCGGCCGCCAAGCGCTGGCGGACACGCGCGTCTATGCGGCCGAAGTGGTGCGCATCATCGATGGCGACACCTTCGTGGCGCGCATGCGGGCGGGACCCGGCGAGGTCGAAACCCGCGTGCGGCTGCGCAGCATCGATGCGGCGGAGCTGCATGCCCGCTGCGGCAAAGAGCTGCGCTTGGCGCTCGCCGCGCGTGCGGCGCTGCAACGGCTGCTCGCCGACGGTCGCGTCATGCTTTCTCACGTCGGGCCCGACAAATATCCGGGACGCATCGACGCCAATGTGGCGACGCGGGGCACCAACGACATCTCGGCCGCCATGCTCTCAGGCGGCTTCGCGCGCACTTACGACGGCGGGCGGCGCGGCAGTTGGTGCAGGTGAAATTATTCCTTATTTGTCATGCTCCGCGAAGGCGGAGCATCCAGTAAACGCCGGCGTGCGGTGAATACTGGATCATCCGCCTGCGCGGATGATGACAGGGAATGATTTGCGTCTGATATCCGATTACCGGATCACCACCACCGGCGTGCCGACTCCCACCCGGCCAAACAAATCCGTCACGTCTTCGTTGAGCATACGGATGCAGCCGTGCGAGACGAAATGGCCGATCGAAGACGGCTGGTTGGTGCCATGGATGGCGTAGTCGAGACCGGAGAGCGTCATCGCCGCGACCCCCATCGGATTGTGCGGTGAGCCGCCGGGAATGAGCGGCGGCAGTTTCGGATTTTCGCGCCTGATGTCCGGCGGCGGCGCCCAGTCCGGGCTGACATATTTGGCGTCGATCACCGACGTGCCGGACCATTGCTGCCCGGCGCGGCCGACGCCGACCGGATAACGGATCGCCTGGCCGGCGCCGACGACCAGATAAAGATGCCGCTCGTTGGTCTTCACAATGATGGTGCCGGGCGCATAAGCCTCCGGCAGCGCCACCAGATCGCCGTGAGCCTGTGCCGGTTTGGCTGCGAGCGCGGCAACCGCGGCCATCAGCGCGGCCAAAAGCAGAAATTTCCCACGCATCGTCGAATACTCCGGTATGCAACTATGACTAATCGGGATTCACCATAATCCAATCCGCGCGCGCACTCAGTAGCGCCGCAGGAACACGGTAAAGTTTCTCTAAATTTTTTGCGGCGGGCGCACGCTGACTGCTCCCTCCCCCTTGTGGGGAGGGAGGGGTGGGGGTCGGGAGGTGATGCGCGTTCGTCGAGGCGAGCACGGCGCGAGGCGTCAAGGCTATTGCTTTGCCTCGCGACCCCCACCCCTGCCCCTCCCCACAAGGGGGAGGGGAAAGAAAGGGGAGGAAAGCGCTACGCGCTCTCTTTGCTCTTGTTCTGCCTATTGTTGACCAGATCATCGACCACGGCGGGATCGGCCAGGGTCGAGGTGTCGCCGAGATTGCCGAATTCGTCCTCGGCGATCTTGCGCAGAATGCGGCGCATGATTTTTCCCGATCGCGTCTTCGGCAGGCTCGGGGCGAACTGGATGAGATCGGGCGAGGCGATCGGACCGATTTCGGTGCGCACCCATTGCACCAGCTCCTTGCGCAATGCCTCGGTCGGCTCTTCGCCGGCCATCAAGGTGACATAGGCGTAGATGCCCTGCCCTTTGATGTTGTGCGGATAGCCGACCACCGCGGCCTCCGACACTTTCGGATGCGCCACCAACGCCGACTCGACTTCCGCGGTGCCCAGCCGATGGCCGGCGACGTTGATGACGTCGTCAACGCGGCCGGTGATCCAGTAATAGCCGTCGTCGTCGCGGCGGCAGCCGTCGCCGGTAAAATATTTTCCCGGATAAGTGCTGAAATAGGTTTCGACGAAACGGGCGTGATCGCCATAGACGGTGCGCATCTGGCCGGGCCAGGAATCGGCGATGCACAGATTGCCGCTGGTCGCACCCTCCTGCACTTTTCCTTCGGCATCGACGATCTGCGGGACGACGCCGAAGAACGGCAGCGTCGCCGAGCCGGGTTTCAGCCGGGTCGCGCCCGGCAGCGGCGTAATCAAAATGCCGCCGGTCTCGGTCTGCCACCAGGTATCGACGATCGGGCAGCGGCCGTCGCCGACCACGCGGTGATACCATTCCCAGGCTTCCGGATTGATCGGCTCGCCGACCGAACCGAGGAGCCGCAACGAGGCGCGCGAGGTTTTCGTCACCGGCGCGTCGCCCGCCTGCATCAGCGCGCGGATCGCCGTCGGCGCGGTGTAGAAGATGTTGACCTTGTGCTTGTCGATGACGTCCCAGAACCGCGACATCGACGGATAGTTCGGCACGCCCTCGAACATCAAGGTGGTGGCGCCGTTCGCCAGCGGCCCATAGACGATGTAGCTGTGGCCGGTGACCCAGCCGACGTCGGCGGTGCACCAATAGATGTCGCCGTCGTGATAATCGAAGACGTATTGGTGCGTCATCGCCACATAGACCAGATAGCCGGCGGTGGTGTGCAGCACGCCCTTCGGCCGTCCGGTCGAGCCCGAGGTGTAGAGGATGAACAGCGGATCCTCCGCGTTCATTTCCGCACACGGGCATTCCGCCGTCACCACGGCGGCGGCCTCGTGGTACCAAACATCGCGCACCGGATCCATGTCGACCGGGGCGCCGGTGCGCTTCACCACGATGACGAAGTCGACGCCGCCCGCTTTGGCGATCGCCGCGTCGGTATTGGCCTTCAGCGGCACCTTGCGGCCGCCGCGCAAGCCTTCGTCGGCGGTGATGACGACTTTCGATTGGCAATCCTCGATGCGGCCGGCCAGCGAATCCGGCGAGAAGCCGCCGAACACCACGGAATGGATGGCGCCGATGCGGGCGCAGGCGAGCATCGCGTAGGCCGCTTCCGGAATCATCGGTAGGTAGATGGTGACGCGATCGCCTTTCTTGACGTTGCGGTTGCGCAAGATATTGGCGAAGCGGCAGACCTCGTCGTGCAGCTCCTTATAGGTGATGTGCTTTGAGTCTTTGGGATCGTCGCCTTCCCAGATGATGGCGGTCTGGTTGCCTCTGGTGTGCAGGTGGCGATCGATGCAGTTGTAGGCGACGTTGGTGGCGCCGTCCTCGAACCATTTGATCGAGACGTTGTCTTTGGCAAACGACGTGTTCTTGACCTTGGAGAAATGCTTCATCCAGTGGATGCGCTTTGACTGCTCGGCCCAAAAGCCGTCGGGATCGGCCAGCGAGCTTGCGTACATTTTCTTGTATTCGGCCTCCGAGATGAAGGCGCGCTTGGTCCACTCGGCGGGAATTTCGTAGATCTTATCCGACATGCCGTCCTCCACGACGCGCTGACGCGCGCATATTCTTCAAATTTGCGCCCATTATCGACGCCGCCGCCGCGCCGGACAAGCGGGCCAAAAGTCTAGGCTTGTAGCCCGGGGTGAACGAAGCGAAACCCGGGGAGTGCGTGCGGCAATTCAGCCCCGGATTTCGCGGAGCCTGTCATCGGGCCGGCCACTTCGGGCCAGACCCGTTGGCTCAATCCGGGCTACAGCCTACCGCTGCGCCTTGAATTCCTGATTCGGAAACGCCGCCGCATCGGGCGTTTTGATCACCACGTAGGGGTGATCGAGCTCCATGTGGCAGGCATTGCAGCCCTGGTTGAGCTGCTCGTAGGCGGCTGAGAATTTTTGCGCGTCCTGCTGCTTGATGGCGGCCTCGACGGCGTTGAGCGGCTGAGTCAACGCCAAGTCGACCAGATCGCCGACCGGCATGCCGCGGAATTTCGGCACCGCCTTGGTAATGCCGGCGAAGGCTTGGCGGAGCTCGGAGAGCGCATAGTTGGCGAGCGCCCAATTCTCGGCGCGGCCGGCAAGGCCGAGCTTGGCGTGACGCGGCTGAATGAGCGTGTTCATCAGGTCGCCCATGCCCATGACATAGGGCGTCAGGAGCGCCGGCCCGGGATTCGCCGGCGGCGCCGTTTGCGCGAAGGCCGCACCGGCCGCGCCGGCAAGCGACAGCGCGGCAAGGACGGCGATACGCGCGATGCGAATGCTCATGACGCGCCTCACACTCCGAGCCATCCGATCACCGCGCCCATCACCACCATGACGATCAGCCAGTTGCCGAGATCGATCAGCAGCAAGCGCTTGTCGCGGCCGGAAAAACAGAAATTCACCACCATGGTGGTGAGGATGAAACCGAACCACAAGAACGCGCCGGAGATCACGCCGTTCTTCAATGTCACGGCGCCGAGATGGCCGAGCACGCCGGCCAGCATCCAGGCGATGACCAGGTTGCCGATGAAGGCGTAAATGAACGGCAGGAACGCGCCCGGCTTTTTCATCTCCTCCTTGCACTGTTCGGGCGTCTTGCCGAGCGCCGCCTGGTAGATCCGGCCGAGGCTCATGTACCAGCCGGCGCTGGCGAGCCAGGCGACCACGGCAGCGACGAGGACGGCGAGAAAGTTGATCCCGGCAAATGACATGGCGTTCCTCCAGCCTGTTATGGCCGCGAGCCTAGCGGGAAACGAAACCCTTCGGGAGGCCGGTTGGGAACAAATCCTCAGGACGCGCGATTGCCGTAGCGAAAGCAGTCGCATCATGTCGCTTCAAGATCCTGTATCGGAGGAGAAAAGCCGCATAACGGCGCCGCGCGACCGTCCGCCGCTATCCGCTTCGACCATGCGGCTCGTCAAGCGGCTCGGGCTGACCTACGTCGACACCGCCGCATTGACCATAAAGCGCCAGCGCCACGGCCGTGGTTTTCGCTATCTTGCCCCGAGCGGCAAAACGGTCAGCGCCGCGGAGGCAAAGCGCCTAGCCGCGCTCGCCGTGCCGCCGGCCTATGACGACGTGCTCTATGCGGCCGATCCCACGGCGCACATCCAGGCCACCGGCCGCGATGCCGCCGGCCGGCTGCAATATCGCTATCACCCCGGATGGCAGCAGGTGCGCGAGACGCGCAAAGCCCGCCGCCTCGCGCGCCTCGCCGAAGCGCTGCCAACGATCCGCCGCAGCATCGGCCACCATCTCGCCGGCAAAGAGCCGACGCGGTCTTTCACTTTGTCGGCGGTCATCGAACTGGTCGCTCGCAGCGCCATTCGTCCCGGCACCGAGCAATATGCAAAACTGCGCGGCACGCGCGGCGCGGCGACGCTGTTGAAATCGAATGTCACGGTCTATGGCGAGACGGTGAACCTGCGTTTCCGCGCCAAGGGCGCCAAAGAGATCGACAAGGATATCCACGCGCCGAAACTCGCCGCCGCCATCGACGTGCTGCGGCAACTGCCGGGACGGCGCCTGTTTCAATACCGCAGCGACGCCGGTGACTTGCGCGCGGTGAGTGCACAGGACGTCAACCTGTTCTTGCGCGAGATCGCGGGCGTCGAGATTTCGTTGAAGGATTTCCGCACGCTGCTCGCTTCCGTGTCGGTGCTCGAAGCGTTGGCGCGCGCCGAGCCGGCGACCAGCAAACGGGCGCGAAACCGGCAAGTTCTCGACGCCATTTGCGAGGCTGCCGCGGAGCTCGGCAATACGCCAGCGATTTGCCGCAAGAGCTATGTCCACGAAACCGTGGTCAATGCTTTCGAGGACAGGGCGCTGGAGAGGTTCGCCGAGACGCTACGCGCCTCTCGTTCCACCGCCCGGCGCGAACAGATCTTGGCCAAAGTCGCCGCGCAGATGGCGGATCAGCGGCCGGCTTAAGTCACGCCCCCTTCACCCCACCCATCTTGCAGACGAGCTTCCATTCGTCGGCGGTCACCGGCTGCACCGACAGGCGGCCTTGTTTCACCAGCACCATGTCTTTGAGCTTCGGCTCCGCCTTGATCGCGGCGAGCGTCACCGGCTTCGGCAATGCCTCGACCGCGCCCGTGGTCACGGCGACCCAGGGCTCGTCTTTTTTGGCGGTCGGATCGGGATAGGCCTCGCGGAGGATTTCGCCGATGCCGACGACCTGCTTTTCGTCGCCGGTGTGATAGAAGAAAAATTTCTCGCCCTGCTTCATCGCCTGGAGATGCTTGCGCGCCGCGAAATTGCGCACGCCGCTCCACGGCTCGCCCTTCTTGCCGCGCTTTAATTGATCGTTCCAGGAAAATTCCTCCGGCTCGGTCTTCATCAGCCAGTACGCCATGGTCATTCCTCCGACTTCAGCGGCCGCGTCAGCAGAGATTTTATGGCCTCGTCCAATGTCATCGTCTCGGCAAGCAGCGCCGCGACGGCCGCCGCGATCGGCATGTCGACGGAACGCTCGCGCGCCATGTCGAGCAGCACCGGCGCGGTGAAGGCGCCTTCGGCGAGGCCGGTGCTGATCGCGCCGGGTTTTTGGCCCTGGCCGAGACTGACGCCGAACTGGAAATTGCGCGACTGCGGACTGGAGCAGGTCAACAGCAAATCGCCGAGCCCGGATAGCCCCATCATGGTCTGCGGTTTGGCGCCGAACGCCTTGCCGAAGCGTGTGAGCTCGGCGAAGCCGCGCGTGGTCAGCGCGGCGCCGGCGCTGGCGCCAAGACCGCGGCCGGTGACGACGCCGGCGGCGATCGCCAGCACATTCTTGGTGGCGCCGCCGATCTCGACGCCGCGCATGTCGGTAGAATGATAAGGCCGAAAGCTCGGCGAGCCGATCGCCTGGGCGAGCTCTTGGGCGAGCTTGCCGTCGCGCGCGGCAAGAGTCACCGCGGTCGGCAGGCCGCGCGCTACGTCGGCGGCAAAACTCGGTCCGGACAGAATCGCCGGCGTCGCGTTCGGCGCGCATTCGGCAACGATCTCGGTCATGAATTTTTTGGTGCCGCGCTCGATACCCTTGGCGCAGACGATCACGGGCGTGCGCGCGGCGAGCGATGACGCGAGAGATTTCGTGGCGCTGCGTACCGCCTGCGCCGGCACCACCAGCAGGATCGCCCGCGCCCGCGCGGCGTCGGCGAGGTCGGCCGCAATAGTGATGCGGTCGTCGAACCGCACCCCGGGCAGAAACAGGCTCTCGCGCTTGTTGGCGAGCTGCGCCGCATTGGCGGCGTCGTGCTCCCACAGCGTCACCTGCCGCCCGGCGCGCGCGCACGTCTGCGCCAGCGCCGTACCCCAGGCACCGCCACCGATGACCGCGATGTGATCGAACGCCATGGTCCCAGCACTCATGCCCGGCTTTATAACACTTCGCCGCGCAGCAGTTTGGGCACGTCGCCGACGAGGCCCGCCGCCTCGCGGATGAACAGGCGCTTCAAATTCGGCACCCGGTCGACCAAACCAAGCCCGATGTCGCGCGCGAGACGCAACACGTCGGAGCGGTTGGAGAACAGCCGGTTGAGCCCATCGGTGGCAATGCCCATGGTCACGGTGTCGAAGCGGCGCCAGCGCTGA
Organism: Xanthobacteraceae bacterium; assembly: GCA_049584715.1. Lineage (GTDB taxonomy): Bacteria > Pseudomonadota > Alphaproteobacteria > Rhizobiales > Xanthobacteraceae > BOG-931. The sequence goes on along the minus strand of JBAUYI010000300.1, from coordinate 5,288 downwards.
TAGCGCTCGAGCACGGTCGCTGAACCCGGGTCGAGGCCGAGCCGCGCCGCGTCGACGATGACTTCCGCGAGCGCCGCGACGTCCTTCAATCCCATATTGAGCCCCTGCCCGGCGATCGGATGAATGACATGGGCAGCGTCGCCGACGAGCGCGATGCGCTCGGCGATGAACGAACGCGCGACGAAAAATCCCAGCGGATGTACACGCCGCGCGCCGACCGCAGTGATCTCGCCGAGATGCAGCTTGAAGCGCTGCTCGAGCTCGGCATGGAAGGCGTCGTCCGGCAGCGCCACGATGCGCTCGGCCTCGCCCTTCGCCTCGGTCCACACGATCGAGGAGCGCTTGCCCTGCAACGGCAGGATGGCGAACGGGCCGGCGGGAAGAAAATGCTCCTCGGCGCGGCCGCCATGATCGCGCTCGTGGCCGACCGTGGTGACGATCGCCGACTGGTCGTAAGTCCAGCCATGGGTGGCGATGCCGGCGCCTTGGCGGATTTGCGAACGCGCGCCATCGGCGGCGGCTAGAAGCCGTGTGGCGAACGCGCGGCCATCCTTGAGTTCCGCGACGACCTGTTCGCCGTCATGGCTGACCTTCTCGACGCCGGACGTAACGAGCGTCACGCCCACGGCTTTCGCTTTTTCCGCCAGTGCAGCGACGAGAAATCGGTTCTCGATCATATGGGCGAACGGCTCGCCCGGCTCGACCTCGCCGGCGAAGGTGAGGAACACCGGCCGCATGGCGTCGTCGAGCCGGCTGTCGGTGACCACCATGTCGAGGATCGGCTGCGCCTGTCCGCTGACGGCATCCCAGACGCCGAGCGTCTCGAACAACCGCCGTGCCGCGGCGACAATGGCCGAAGCGCGTTCGTCGTCGGCGTGGCTTTTGCCGAGCGCCGGATCGGCGACCGTGACGGCGAACGACGGCCCGAGCGCCTGGCGCAGCGCAATGGCGAGCGTCAGGCCGGCAAAACCGCCGCCCGCGATCAGCACATCGTTAGTCTCGCGCGCCATAGCGCCATTCTATCACACCTGCGCCGGGCTTGACGACGGACGGCGGAGGACGGAGGACGGATAAAGAAGTACTTATCTGTCGTCTGTCGTCCCTCCTCGGAGCCCGCATGCCCTCCGCCGTTCAAGAAGTCCTCGACATTCTCGATCTCGAGCCGCTGGAGGTGAACCTGTTCCGCGGCCGCTCGCCGCAATCGCGCTGGCAGCGGGTGTTCGGCGGCCAGGTGATCGGCCAGGCGCTGGTCGCCGCCTGCCGCACCGTCGAGGACGTGACGGCGCGGCCGCCGCATTCGCTGCACGCCTATTTCCTGCTCGGCGGCGATCCCAAAGTGCCGATCATCTACGAGGTCGACCGCATCCGCGACGGCAAGAGTTTCACCACCCGCAACGTCAAGGCGATCCAGCACGGCCGCGCCATCTTCTCGATGTCGGTGTCGTTCCACCTCTCCGAGCCGGGCCTGACCCATCAGGTCAAAATGCCCGAGGTGCCGAAGCCGGACGAACTGCCGGGCGACGAGGAACTCAAGGAACGCATTTATCCGCTGTTGCCCGAACCGGCACGGCGCTACTACGAGCGCGAGCGGCCGATCGAATTCCGCCCCGTGGAGTTCAGCCGCTATCTCGGCGAAAAATCCGAAACCGGCCGTTTCGATATCTGGATCCGCGCCACCGGCCGGCTGCCCGACGAGCCGGCGATCCATCAATGCGTGCTCGCTTATGCCTCCGACATGATGCTGCTCGACGCCGCTCTCATCCCGCATGGCCGCAGCGTGTTCTCCGAAGACATCATGGCGGCAAGCCTCGACCACGCGCTGTGGTTTCATCGCCCGTTCCGCGCCGACGAATGGTTGCTCTACGCCCAGGACAGCCCGAGCCTCGCCGACTCGCGCGGCTTTTCCCGCGGCTTGATCTTTGCCAGCGACGGCACGCTGGTCGCATCGGTCGCCCAGGAAGGCCTGCTGCGGCAACGCCGGCGCGTCAAGACGTGACGTTACAAGACGTGAACTTGCAAGGCGTGAACTTAACGGAACGGCGCAGCGTTGCTATCGTTCGCGGGAACGAGGAGTGCAGCCGTGGGAATGGGTGCGAGCATACTGCCGCTGCTCATGAAGCTGAAACAGCAGGGCCATATTGCCAACGGCTCCGCAGTCATCGAAATCGGCGCCCAGCAGCTCGACCATTCCTTCATCAAGGCAACGGATGACATCGCCGCCGCCGGACAATTGTTCGGCGCCACAACGCCACCGCCATCGTTGGCCTGGACCGGCGCCCGCAGCGACACGGACCTGTTGGCCGGAGCCCCGCTGGCGCGCGCGTTCTGGACCTGGCTGGGGCTCGACTACGCATCGATCGATATCGACGGCTCGCCCGGCAGCATTCCGCTCGACTTGAACTATGACGAGGTGCCGGCCGCGCTCGTTGGCCGCTATGACATCGTCACCAACTTCGGCACCACCGAGCACGTCGCCAACCAGCTGCAGTCCTTCAAGATCATCCACGACTTGGCGGCCGCGGGCGCGATCATGCTGCATGTGCTGCCGGCCGGCGGCGTGCTCAACCACGGTCTCGTCGCCTACAATCCGAAATTCTTTTGGCTCTTGGGCCGCAGCAACGGCTACAAGATCGTGTTCATGACCATGGGCTGGTCCGAGCGCGACCCGGGATTGCCGAAAGACCTGCAGGATTTTTTGGCGCTTTATGACCGCGAGGCGCAATCCCGGTTCGCTGATTTTCAGATGCCGGAGAGCTCCGTGGTCGTCGCGCTGCAAAAGGTCTTCGACACGCCGTTCGTGGCGCCGCTTGATGTGCCGACCGGGACCACGACCGAGCACGCGGCCTTGCGCGAGCGGTACTGGTCGGTGCTCAAGGCCGATGTTTCCTTTCCGGCGCGCGAGCGCGATCTGTTTGCACGGATCAGGGAGGTCTACAACCGCGAGCAATCTTTGGCCGCAAAGGAAGCCGATATCGAGCGCCGCAAGCGCGACGTCTACGACCGCGAACAGTATGTCGCGGCGCACGAATGGATCGCACGTATGCTCGTCGCTCCGGTACGCGCGACGCACAAACTTCGCCACTGGCTGCACGCCCGGTCGCCGCGATGGCTGATCGCCGCCAAGCGCAGGATGTTCGGTGCTGCGGGGCCTCGCGGCGACAAGTGAAGCCAGCTGCAGCGCGGAGAAAGCGGCCTTGATCGCTTGGAGATTTATCTCCCTTTCGACCCGTCTTAAATCCGGGTTGCAATAGCGCTATGATCGCGCCGCCTGACGCCACGTGAACCGGGATATTGCCATGAAGCTCGTCATCGCGATCATCAAGCCGTTCAAGCTCGAAGACGTACGCGACGCGCTCTTGGCCGTCGGCGTGCACGGCATGACCGTCACCGAGGTCAAGGGTTACGGCAGGCAGAAGGGCCATACCGAGATCTACCGCGGCTCCGAATACGCGGTGAATTTCCTGCCGAAGATCCGCATCGAAGTCGCGGTTGCGGCCAACGAGGTCGAGCGCGTGGTCGAAGCCATCGGCAGCGCCGCCAAGACCGGGCAGATCGGCGACGGCAAGGTTTTTGTCACCCCGATCGACCAGGCCATCCGCATCCGCACCGGCGAGACCGACGCCGACGCGCTGTGATACGTGCGGTCGCTGCATCGCAAAACCGTCCTGCCTAAGTTTTAATCAGATAGGCTACTTTCTGCCCGAGGGGCCGGCGCCGCCACGTCGAGCGCTGCTGTGAAATCGAGCATCTGCCCGAAAAGATTTTAGTTATCAAATCGTTAACGCCAACCGGCGAGTTGGCACGGCGCTTGATTGCCTGCCGCGCGGTACCACCGCATGGGGGCGAGTTCCTGCGCGGTCGCAAAGCTGTTGTAGCCGCCCAAGCGTCGCAGCACGCCGGGGCGACAGGGGATCACATCACATGAAAATCGTCATGGCCGTCATCAAGCCGTTCAAGCTCGACGAGGTCCGCGACGCTCTCACCAAGATCGGCGTTCAGGGACTGACCGTCACCGAGGTGAAGGGCTACGGGCGCCAGAAGGGCCACACCGAGATCTATCGCGGCGCCGAATACGCTGTGAGCTTCCTGCCAAAAATCAAAATCGAAATCGCCTGCGCGTCCGATCAGGTGGACCGGGTCATCGACACCATCACGGCGGCGGCGAAAACCGGCCAGATCGGCGACGGCAAGATCTTCGTCTTCGGTCTCGATCACGCGGTGCGCATCCGCACCGGCGAGACCGACGCCGCCGCGCTGTAAAAAACCCCGCGCACTAATTCCACGGACAGGAGTGAAACCATGTCGTTGAAGAGATTCTCTCGCGCGGGGCTCGTTGCGCTCGCCGGAGCGATTCTGCTCGGGATCGCGCTCAGCGTCCCGACTTTCCATTCGTCCTACGCGCAAGCGCCGGCGGCCACCGACCAGCCAGCCGCGGCAACTCCCGCCGCGGCGCCAGCCGATGCCGGGCCGCCGGCCTGCGACGGCGTCAAGGTGACGGAAAACTGCACGCCGAATTCGGGCGATACAGCGTGGATGCTGACCTCGATGGCCATCGTGCTGATGATGACCATTCCGGGGCTGGCGCTGTTCTACGGCGGCATGGTGCGCAAGAAGAACGTGGGCGACACCGTGATGACCAGCTTCGCCGTGACATGCCTTGTCTCGATTCTTTTTGCGCTGCTCACCTACAGCATGGCGTTTCGCGCTGGCACGCCCTTTATCGGAGGCCTCGACCGCGCATTCCTCGCGAACATCGTAAGCGACATCGGCAAGGGAGGTATCGGCAATCCCAATCCGCTCGCCGCGACCATCCCCGAAAGCGTTTACATCTGCTTCCAGATGACGTTTGCCATCATTACCCCGGCCCTGATTGCTGGCGCGTTCGCCGAGCGCATGAAATTCTCGGCCATGCTCTGGTTCATCGGGCTGTGGGCTATTTTCGTCTATGCGCCGATTGCGCACTGGGTCTGGGGACCTGACGGGTTCCTGGCTTCCGGCAACGACGCCGCGTGGGTCAAGGTGCTGGATTTCGCCGGCGGCACCGTCGTGCACATCAATGCCGGCGTCGCCGGGCTGATGTGCGCCATCATGCTCGGGAAACGCAAGGAGACAGGGCCGGCGCACAACATGGTCCTCACCTTCATCGGCGCCGCGCTGCTTTGGGTTGGCTGGTTCGGCTTCAATGCCGGTTCCGCCGTTACCGCGGGCGTGCAGGCCGGCATGGCCATGTTGGTGACCCAGATTGCCACGGCCGTCGCTGGCTTCACCTGGATGCTGGTGGAATGGGG
>JBAUYI010000299.1:0-3218 GCA_049584715.1 Xanthobacteraceae bacterium | reverse complement strand
CGCACTTATCCAACGCGGCCGTATCTGGCGGTGAGCGCCGCCATCTTCCGCGACGGCCGGGTGCTGATCGTGCGCCGGGCGCGGCCGCCGGCCCATGGCCTCTATACGCTGCCCGGCGGCGGCGTTGAGCTCGGCGAGACGCTCGAGGAAGCCGTCATCCGCGAGGTCCGCGAGGAGACCAGCCTGGACGTCGAGCCGATGGCGCTCGCCGGCTACCGCCAGGCGATCACGCGCGATGCCGCGGGCGGGGTCGAGCGCCATTTCGTCATCCTGCCGTTTGCGGCGCGCTGGATCGCCGGCGAGGTTGCGCTCAACGAGGAATTGGCCGAAGCCCAATGGCGCGATCCGTCGGCGCTGTCCGATTTGAAGACCACCGAAGGGCTCGGGCTGATCGTCAACGCCGCCTGGGAGCGGATTGCGGCGGCGCGCTGATGGCAGCGTGCCTCAACCATGCCGCCTTGTCGTGCTTGCTCGACCATGCGCCCGACCTTTAGGTTTGCACCGCCGATGCTTCGAACATTGACCGCCTTGTTGTTTGCTCTGTGTCTCGCGGCCCCGCCGGCCGGTGCGCAATTTTTCCAATTCGGCCAGCCGCCGCAGCAGCCCTATCAACAGTATCCTCAACAATATCCGCCCAAACCGCAGGCCCCGGCCCAGCCGAAACCCGGGCTGCCGCCGCTGGGCAGGGCCCAGCCCCCGGGTGCGCCGCAGTCAGCGGCGCCTGTGCCGCCGCAGGTCCAGTCCGCGCCCTACGATCACGATCTGGCGCGGCTTGCCGAAATCCTCGGCGCGCTGCATTTCCTGCGCGGCATTTGCGGCAGCAATGAAGGCCCGAAATGGCGCACCGAGGCGCAAGCGCTGATCGACGCCGAAGCGCCCGCTGGCGACCGCCACGATCAGATGGTGGCGAGCTTCAACCGCGGCTATCGCGGCTTTCAGCAAAGCTACCGCAGCTGCACGCCGGCGGCCGGCGTCGTCATCCAGCGCTACCTCGAAGAGGGCGCCCATATCGCCCGCGAGATCACCGCCCGCTATGCCAATTAGAGCATGATCCCGAAAAGTGGGAACCGGTTTTCGGACGAGATCATGCTCAAAAGGAAAAACCGTCCGGAAGTGACGGTCCCGCAGGCATTAACCCTGCCCCCAGGTTCGATTTTTGCCCCCGAAATCCCATGCTAGTTTGATTTCAGGACAGGGACGGCGCCGGGGCTGGCGCGAGAGAAAATCATAATGAGTACGGCGACACCAAATTTAGCCGCACGTGAAGCGGTGCCCGAACATGAGCAGAAGCGCATCGCGCTCGGCTATCTGCACGACGCCTGGATCGAGGCGCTGCACGACGGCATCGAGGGCGATTGCCTGGCGCAGACTGCGCTGTTCTTGGCGCTGGCCGAATTGACCACGACCTACGGCGAAGACGCGGCTGCGCGCTACGCGGAAAATTTGGGCGCCCGCATCCGCAACGGCGAATTCTCGGTCCAGATATCGCGGCAATAGCCGCCTCTTCCAAACCAATGTCCGCGCTCAGGCGCGCTGCGGATTGAGCGCAGTCAATCCGTAATGCCGCGTCAGCACCGCCTCGAGATCGGCAGGAAAGAACGGCTTTTTGAGAAACGCCGCGCCGTGCGCGCGTACGCGCTCGGCAAGCGTTGCGTCCTGCGTCGACGACATCACCACGATCGTCATGCGGCGCTTCGCGCGCTTGAACTCGGCCAGCGTCTCCAGGCCGTCGAAACCCGGCATGTTGTAGTCGAGAAAGACGATGTCGAATTCGCGCTCGCCGGCGAGCTTGAGCGCGACGGCTCCCTCCGCCGCTTCGCTGACCTCGAAGGGAAAACGCGTCGCGCCGAGAATTTTGCGCACGATGCTGCGCATGGTCGAGGAATCGTCGACGAGAAGGACGCGGCTCGGTATGCGCACCCGCATCGACCGCTCGACCAGCCGCTGCGCCTGTTCGAGCCGCATCGGCTTCGTCGCCACCGCATCGGTCGTGAGCGGCTCGATGGCCAAGTCCGGTGCCGCGAGCAGCACCAGGAACGGCGGCTTCCTCTGCGCACGCGCGACGGCGACCACTTGCGTGGTCGCTACATTGGCGATGGCGCCGTCGATGAAGACAAGATCGACGCCGGCGGCGACAGCCTGGCATGCCGCGGCGACGCTCTTGCATTCGGCAATCTCAATGGGCACCCGTGCCGTCGACGCCGCCTGCCGGAACAGGTCGTGGTCGTTCTGCAACGCTGACAGCAAAATTGCCCGCAACGACAATAGCTCGTCGGTCATGCGCTCGCCCCCTGAACGCGTGCTTTCGAAGTCCCGCGATCGGCACCGTAGAACAACTTGTTTTGGAAAATAGTCCGGTGGCGGCGCTGCCGCTGTGTCATTCTACACGTGTTGCCGGATGATTCCCAACGTCAGGTGGTTTAGGTCGCGTTTTTGTTTGCTGGCCGCATAGAAAATTCTGCTGCCGTACCCAACCCTTGAGAGAATTCGGCCGGTGTTCTAGGCTCGCTGGCAATATTTGGAAAGTTTTTGCCATGAAGGCTGCCCTGCTCGCGGATCGCGGCGTGGTCAAAGTCGCCGGTGACGGTGCGCGGAACTTTTTGCATGGGCTTGTCACTGCGGACGTTCTCGACCTCAAGCCCGGGACGGCGCGCTTTTGCGCGCTATTGACGCCGCAGGGCAAGATCATCGCCGATTTCATCGTCACCGAGGCGCCGGCGCAGGACGGCGGCGGCTTCTTCCTCGACGTGCAGCGCGCGCTTTGCGCCACTCTGGTTGCCAAATTAAATTTGTACAAACTACGCGCGAAAGTGATCGTCGAAGATCTTTCCGAAATACTCCGGGTGCTCGTCGCCTGGGACGGCAGCGGCACCACCAAAGGCGGTAAGACCGAAGGCGGCACGACAAAATTTGGGAGCTATACCGATCCGCGGCTGCCGGCGCTCGGCCTGCGCGTCATGCTGCCGCCGCATCTTGCCGCTCAAGCCGCAGCCGAGCTCGGCGCGACCCTGGTCGATGCCGGACAATACGAGGCGCACCGCATCGCGCTCGGCGTGCCGCAGGGCGGGCTCGATTTCAGCTACGGCGACGCCTTCCCGCACGAGACCGACATGGACCAGCTCGGCGGCGTCGATTTCACCAAAGGCTGCTATGTCGGCCAGGAAGTCGTCTCGCGCATGGAGCACCGCGGCACGGCGCGCACCCGCGCGGTGCCGGTG
>JBAUYI010000298.1:0-2009 GCA_049584715.1 Xanthobacteraceae bacterium | reverse complement strand
CATCGATGGCGACGGCAAAAGACATCACGCTGTCGTTCTACTATCCGATCGCGGTCGGCGGACCGATCCCAAAAATCATCGACGGTTATGTCGCCGACTTCGAGAAGGACAATCCCGGCATCACCATCAAGGCGATCTATGCCGGCACTTACCAGGATACATTGGTCAAGGCGCTCACCGCGTTCAAGAGCGGCGAACCGCCGGACATCGCCGTGCTGCTCTCGACCGACATGTTCACCTTGATCGACGAGGACGCCATCGCGCCGTTCGACGATTTATTGAAAACCGATGCCGACAAAGCGTGGTTGAAGTCGTTCTACCCGGCCTTCATGGCGAACAGCCAGACCGGTGACAAAACTTCTGATGTCAAGACTTGGGGCATCCCGTTCCAGCGCTCGACCATCGTGATGTTCTGGAACAAGGACGCGTTCAAGGCCGCGGGGCTTGATCCCGACAAGGCGCCGGACACCTGGGACGAATTGGTCGCCGACGGCAAGAAGCTCGTTCAGCGCGATGGCTCCGGCAATGTCAGCCAGTGGGCGATCGAGATCCCGTCGTCGGGCTTTCCCTATTGGCTGTTCCAGGGCCTGACCACGGCGAACAATGTGCAGCTGATGAACGCGGCCGGCACGCAGACGTCGTTCGAAAAGCCGGGCGTGACCGGCGCGCTGCAGTTCTGGGTCGACCTCAACAAGAAGGACGGCATCCACCCGCCCGGCGTCATCGAGTGGGGGACCACGCCGAAGGATTTCTTCGAGCGCAAGACCGCGATGATATGGACGACGACCGGCAACCTCACCAATGTGCGCAAGAACGCGCCGTTCCCGTTCGGCGTCGCCATGCTGCCGGCGCACCAGGGCCGCGGCTCGCCGACCGGTGGCGGCAATTTCTATTTCTTCAAGAAAATGTCCGACGACGAGCGCGCCGCCGCATTCAAATTCGTCACATGGATGACGACGCCCGAGCGCGCGGCCGATTGGGGCATCCAGACCGGCTACGTGGCGACGCGGCCCGACGCCTGGGACACCGACGCCATGAAGAAATATGTCGCCGACTTTCCCGCAGCCGCCGTGGCGCGCGACCAGCTCAAATATGCCGTCGCCGAATTATCGACCCACGACAATCAGCGCGTCACCAAGGCGCTCAATGACGGCATCCAGGCGGCGCTGACCGGCACCAAGACGCCGGAGCAGGCAATGAAAGATGCGCAGGCTGAAGCCGTGCGCATTCTGCGTTCCTATCAATGATGCACGGCTCCGAGCCGGCTGCGGCGATGTCGGGCGCGACCGCGCCACCGGCGCGGCTGCAGCTTTCGGCGCACATCCACGGCTGGCTGCTCTTGCTGCCGGCGGCGGTGCTGCTGGTGACGTTCACCCATTATCCCGCCGTTGCCACCATCATCGACAGCTTCTTCTCGACCCCAAAGGGCCGCCACGCCGCGGTGTTCGTCGGCGCCGACAATTATCAGGCCATGCTCGGCGACCCGGTGTTCTGGCGCGCGCTCGGCAACAACATCGTCTACGCGGCAAGCGTCATTCCGCTGACGATTGCGCTTTCGCTCGCCATGGCGATCTGGGTCAACGGCAAGATCGCCGGCCGGCCGTTCTTGCGGTTGTCGTTCTTCACCCCCACCGTGCTGCCAATGATCGCGGTCGCCAATATCTGGCTGTTCTTCTACGCGCCGGGCTACGGCTTGCTCGACCAGATGCTCGGCGTATTCGGCATCCCGGCGCACAACTGGCTCGGCGACCAGTCTACCGCGCTGATCTCCCTGATCGCGGTCGCGGTCTGGAAAGATGCCGGCTACTTCATGATCTTTTATCTGGCGGCGCTGCAGCAGCTGTCGCCGCAGCTTGCCGAAGCCGCGTCGATCGAAGGCGCCGGCCGCTGGTACTTCTTCCGCCGCGTCACCTTTCCGCTGTTGATGCCGACGACCTTGTTCGTCCTGATCAACGCCATCATCAATTCGTTTCGGCTGATCGACCATATCGTGGTCATGACCCAGGGCG
>JBAUYI010000297.1:0-4679 GCA_049584715.1 Xanthobacteraceae bacterium | reverse complement strand
GGCTTGAAGTCCACGAGCACAACACCCGCGCCATCGGGCGCTACGAAAAGTCGGGCTACCGGCTGTTCGGCCGGCACAGGCGCTATTATGACGACGGCGGCGACGCGCTGCGTTTCGAGAAGCCTCTCGATGGCGCCAAAAGCTCCGCCTGACTGTGACAGCCGAATCGGTTTAGACGGTGGACATCGTCGCCGGTGCTGTCGCAAACGGATTTGAATCCGGTTATGACGAATCGAGCCGTGCCTGATTTCGAACGCATGATCGGCCTTACTTTGCACAACGCTGTCGACTGGAAGGGAACCCGCCCATGACCGGCTGGGTGATCCTTGTCGACCAAGGCCGCGACCTGCCCAACGCCGAGACCCCGCACAAGGTCATCTCCACGGGCGAATACTTGGCGCGACCGCGCCTGTTCGACATGGGGCGGCCGAAGATCGTCAACCTCGCGCGCTCCTATGCCTACCAGTCCAAAGGCTACTACGCCTCGCTGCTCGCCGAGGCACGCGGCCACCGCGTGGTGCCCACCGTCGAGACCATGCTGGAGCTGCGCGAGCAGAAGCTTTACGAACACGCGCTGCCGGAACTTGAGGAAGAACTCAACCGCTGCGCTCGGCGCACCGATTTCCAGCCGGAAGGCGAGTTCAAGCTCCTGGTCTGCTTTGGCATCGCCCGCGATCCGCGCTTCGAGCCGTTTGGGCGGCTCTTGTTCGACTGGTTCCGCTGCCCGGCGCTGGAAGTGACCGTCGAACCGGGCCCGCGGCTGTCGATCGACCGCATCCGCCCGCGCGCCATCACCCGGCTCGCCAACGGCGAAGGTGAGTTTTTTCGTGAGTCGCTGAACAATCACACCAGGAGGGAATGGCGCGACCCCAAGGCGCGCTCGGTCGCCAAATACGATCTCGCCGTGCTGTACGATCCGAACGAGAACGAGAAGACGGCGCCTTGCTCCTCGGACTCCCTCAAGTATTTTGCACGCATCGCCGAAAAGAACTCGGTCGACGTCGAGCTGATCACCAAGCGCCAGCTCGCCGAACTGGCCGAGTTCGACGGCCTGTTCATCCGCGAGACCACCTCGATCGACAATCACACCTACCGCTTCGCCCGCCGCGCCTGGCAGGAAGGCATGCCGGTCATCGACGATCCGATCTCGATGATCCGCTGCACCAACAAAGTCTTCCTGATGGAACTCATGCAGCAGAACCAGGTGCCGACGCCGCCGACCGTGATCCTGGCCGAGGACACCGACCTGACCAAGGTGGTCGATGAGCTCGGCCTGCCGCTGGTGGTGAAGATCCCCGACGGCTCGTTTTCCCGCGGCGTGCACAAGATCGAATCGCCCGCCGCGCTCAAGCGCATCTGCGAGGAGCTGTTCGAAGAGACCGACCTTCTCCTGGCGCAGAAATTCCTACCGACCGATTTCGATTGGCGGGTCGGAGTGCTGGCCGGCGAGCCATTGTTCGTCTGCCAATACCGTATGGCGCGCGGCCATTGGCAGGTGGTGAAATACCGACCTGACGGCTCGTCCCATGAGGGCGGCTTCCGCACCTTCGATCTCGCCCAGGCGCCGCACGAGGTGATGGATATCGCGATGCGCGCGGCGCGGCCGATCGGCGACGGTTTTTACGGCGTCGACCTCAAGCAAACCGACAACGGCATTGTCGTCATGGAAGTCAACGACAACCCGAACCTCGAACACGGTATTGAGGATACGGCCGGCAAGGACGATATCTGGAGGCGGCTGCTCAAGTGGTTCACCGACCGCTTCGAGCAATAGACCCGCTTACGCGCTCGTAGGCGCCGCCTTCGTCACCTGCTCAAGCGGCCAGCGCGCCCGCGGCGCGACATCGAGCGGATCGGTGAGACCGAGAGCGAGCCGCTCGGCGCCGGCCCAGGCGATCATGGCGCCGTTGTCGGTGCACAAAGCCGGCGGCGGCGCCACCAGCGTCGTGCCGACTTCGAAGGCGACCCGGTGCAAGACTTTGCGGATCGCTTGGTTGGCGGCGACGCCGCCCGCGCAAACCAGCGCCGTCGGCGTGCCGAAGCGATCGCGGAACATGCGCATCCCGGCGCGCAGCCGGTCCATGACCACGTCGACCACCGCCTGCTGGAACGAGGCGCACAGATCGGCGACATCCTGGTCGCTCAGCGGCGCGATCTTCTCCGCCTCGAGACGCAGCGCCGTCTTCAGCCCGGACAGCGAAAAATTGGCATCGTGACGCCCGAGCATCGGCCGCGGCAGCGCGAACCGCTTGGCATCGCCGCGGGCGGCTTCCTTCTCGACCAGCGGGCCGCCCGGATAGCCGAGGCCGAGGAGTTTTGCGGTCTTGTCGAAGGCCTCGCCGATCGCGTCATCGACCGTGCCGCCGAAGCGCACATAATCGCCGACGCCGCGCACGGCGAGAATTTGGGTGTGGCCGCCGGACGCGAGAAACAGGCAATAGGGAAACGGCGTCGCGTCGGTGAGCCGTGCGGTGAGTGCGTGGCCCTCCAGGTGATTGACCGCGATCAACGGCTTGTCGTGGGCGAGCGCTATCGCCTTGGCCGTGGTCAGGCCGACGATGACGCCGCCGATCAGGCCCGGCCCGGCGGCGGCGGCAATGCCGTCGAGCGCCTCGAACGACATCTCCGCTTCGGCCATGGCCTTGGCGATCACGGCATCGAGCGCCTCGACATGGGCGCGCGCCGCGATCTCCGGCACCACGCCGCCGAATTCGGCGTGCTCGCTGACTTGTGACAGCACGATATTGGACAAAATCCGGCCCTTGCCGTCCTCGGTCCGTTCGACCAGGGCTGCGGCGGTCTCGTCGCAGGTCGTCTCGATGCCGAGGATGACCATCGGTGTATTATAGGGTCCCTGTCATTCCGGGGCCGAGCGAAGCGAGGAGCCCGGAATCCATAACCACGATAGGTGCATATTCTGCTCAGACTGTGGTTATGGATTCCGGACTCGACGCTTCGCGTCGATCCGGAATGACCGAAGTCGGCCTAACACTTAAGGGGCTCATGGCACAATCCTCGACCACCGTTCTCCGCATCGGTTCACGCGGCTCGCCGTTGGCGTTGGTGCAGGCGCGCGAGGTGCAAAGCCGTCTCGCCGCCGCCTGCGGCCTCGATGCCGCGCGGATCGAGATCAAAATCATCCGCACCACCGGCGACACCATCCAAGACCGGCCGCTTAGTGACGTTGGCGGCAAGGGGCTGTTCACCAAGGAGATCGAAGACGCGCTGCTGAGCGGCACCATCGACCTCGCGGTGCATTCGTCGAAGGACATGACCACCGTGCTGCCGCCCGGCTTGGTGCTGTCGGCATTTCTGCCGCGTGAGGATGCGCGCGACGCTTTCATCAGCGTTAAGGCCAAAAGTTTGCGCGATCTGCCGCACGGCGCCGTTGTCGGCACCGCATCGCTGCGGCGGCAAGCCTTGGTCAAGCGCTTGCGGCCGGATCTTGCCATCGTGCCGCTGCGCGGCAACGTGGAGACACGCTTGCGCAAGATCGAGGCCGGCGAGGCCGACGCGACGCTGCTCGCGGTCGCCGGCTTGAAGCGGCTCGGCTTGCTCGACGCCGCGGCGGCATTGCTCGATGTCGACGAATTTTTGCCGGCAGTGGGCCAAGGCGCGATCGGCATCGAGACCCGCGCCGACGATTCCGCGACTCGCGCGCTGGTCGCCAAGATCGACGACGCCGATACCGCAACCGCGGTGACTACGGAGCGCGCCTTCCTGGCCGTGCTCGACGGCTCCTGCCGCACGCCGATCGGCGGTCACGCGCGGATCAATAATGGCATCGTCCATTTCCGCGGCATCATCGTAAAGCCCGACGGCAGCGCGGCGTTCGAGGTTGTGCGCGAGGCCCGCCGCGACCAGGCCGCGGAGCTCGGCGCCGATGCCGGCCGCGAGCTCAAGGCGCGCGGCGGCGCCGATTTCTTCGTGCGGGATTGAACGTGCGGCTTTTGCTCACGCGCCCCGAGCCCGACGCGCAGCGCACTGCCGCGGCACTGCGCGCGCAAGGTCACGACGTGATCGCCGCGCCACTGTTGCGCATCGAGCCAGCGGCCGATGCGCAGATTGGCGCCGGTCCGTGGGCCGCGATCTTGATCACCAGCGCCAACACCGCCCCTGCCGTCGCCGCGAATGCGCGTATGACGGAATTGCGCGCGCTGCCGGTCTTCGCCGTCGGCCGGCGTAGCGCCGAAGCCATGGGCGCGGCCGGCTTCGCCGACGTGACGTCCGCCGACGGCAATGTGAGCGATCTGGCCCGGCTCGTCGTCGCGCGGCTGCAGCCGGCGGCGCGCCTTCTTTACCTCGCCGGCGAAGACCGCGCCGGCGATCTTGCCGGCGATCTGCGCGCAGGCGGTTTTGCAGTCGAGACCACGGTGATCTACCGCGCCGTCGCCGCCACCAGCCTACCGCCGGCCGCGGCGCAGGCGTTGGCCAGCGGCGTCGACGGCGTGCTGCATTTCTCCCGCCGCAGCGCCGAGGTTTTTATCGATGCGGCGCGGGCCGCGGGCGTGCTCGAAAGCGCGCTGCGGGCCGCCCATTTTTGTCTGTCGGCGCCGATCGCCGAGCCGCTCGTGCAGGCCGGGGCCGCCAACATCCGCGTCGCCGAGCGTCCAAACGAGGCCGTATTGCTCGCGCTTATTGACGCGGCCTGATCTGTTGCCGCCGTCTTTGCCCCGTAC
>JBAUYI010000296.1:0-4038 GCA_049584715.1 Xanthobacteraceae bacterium | reverse complement strand
GGCGTAGCCGCCGAACGGACCGAGCGCCAGCGCCTTCGGCACGCGTCCGTTGAGATAATTCTTCTCGATCGACGCCTTGGCCTGCTGGCGTACCAGCGGAATGTCGCCCGCGACCAGCGGCCGCGTCGTCGACGGATCGTGCTTCACCCAGGGCGGCGGCGGCATCGGCGGCCGTGCACCGGTAAACACAACCGTATTGCCGACCGCGTAGAGCTCGCACTTGCGCTGCTGCGTCAGGGCGTCGGCGCGTTTCTGACAAATATCGAGCGCGCCGGTCTTCGCAGTCTCGTCGTCGGCTTGGGCCGAAGTGAAACCGATCGGGCCCGAACTGATCGCCAGCGCCTTGTGATCGGCCGCCGGTAGGTATTCGTTGCGAATGTTGTTGCGCTGCCGGTCGGTGAGGAGCGGAATCGTCTCCGGCACCAGCGCCTCGGCTTGCCGCGAGATCGGCTGCGGCGGCGCAGTCGGCGGCGCTGGTGCGCTCGGCTTGGTCGCGACTGCCGACGACGCCGGTGACGCGCTCGGCGGGCTCGGCGGCGGCCCGTTGTGCCGCTCGCCCATCAGATAAGCGACAGCCGCGATGGCGATCACCGCAACCGGCGCAGCGATAGCGACCGGCACGATCCATGATGCGGTTTTTGCCAGCTTCTTGACCGGCGCGGCCACGAAGCGACCATCGTCCGGCCGCATCTCGAATTTGTAGGCATGGACCGGGGTGGGAATATTCTTGACCTGCTGCTCGCCGATGTCGGCGAACTGCACCGAGAGCTTGTTGGCGACCTGCTCGTAGACGGTGCGCGAGATGCAGATGCCGCCGATCGGCGCAATGCCTTCCAGGCGCGCCGCGATATTCACGCCGTCGCCGAGCAGATCCCCGTTGCGCTCGACCACGTCGCCGATGGTGATGCCGATGCGGAAGCTCATCTGCCGGCTGGCCGGATAGGCCATGTTGCGCGTGCGCAGGCTTTCCTGGATATCGATGGCGCAGCGCACCGCCTCGACGGCGCTGGGAAATTCGGCGAGCACAGCGTCGCCCGCGGTATTGAAAATCCGCCCGCCGGCGCGGGCGATGAAATCGTCCATCACCGCGCGATAGGAGGCAAGTCGCCGCAGCGTCTCCTCCTCGTCTTCGGCGACGAGCTTGCTGTAGCCGGCGATATCGGCAGCGAAAATGGCCGCGATTTTTCTATTCATCGGACGCCTGCCGCCTCACCACAACGTGCCACAGATTGCCGGCAGCGGCGGTGTCATGCAACCGGCCTGCGGCGCATAGGTATCGGATAACCAGCCGCCGCCGAGCTACTGCGCCAGCGCGGCTTGTAATGATTTCAATTGTTCGAGGTGGCGGGCGAGCTTGTCGCGCTCGGCGTCGTCGGTGCAATCAGCGACGTCTTCCTCGGCGTCTTTGATCTCACTGGCGAGCGTCGCCATGTCGAAATCTTCCCGCGCCACCGCGCTGTCGGCGAGCACGGTCAAACCGGCGGGGCTCACTTCGGCAAAACCGCCGATGACCACGATCGGTTCGCGCTTGCCGCCGCTGAAGACGGTGACGATGCCGGGCCGCAGCGCGGTTACCAGCGGCGCGTGGCCGGGCAGGATGCCCATGTCGCCTTCGCTTCCCGGCAAGTCGACCTGATCGACGTCGCCGGAGAACAGCACCCGTTCGGGAGACACGAACTCGAGATGAAGAAGGTCGGCCATGTCGCAGTTCCAATCTTATGGCTCTGTTACGCCGCCTCGGCAGCGAGCTTCTTGCCCTTCTCCACCGCCTGGTCGATCGTGCCCACCATGTAGAAGGCGGCTTCGGGCAGGTGGTCGTATTTGCCCTCGACCAGGCCCTGGAAGCCGCGGATGGTGTCGGCCAGATCGACGAACACGCCGGGCGAGCCGGTGAACACTTCGGCGACATGGAACGGCTGCGACAGGAAGCGCTCGATCTTGCGCGCCCGGGCCACGGTGAGCTTGTCCTCTTCCGACAACTCGTCCATGCCGAGAATGGCGATGATGTCTTGCAGCGCCTTGTAGCGTTGCAAGATCTGCTGCACGCGGCGAGCGATGTTATAGTGTTCCTCGCCGACGACTGCCGCGGACAGCATGCGCGAGGTCGAGTCGAGCGGATCCACCGCGGGATAGATGCCCTTCTCGGCGATCGAGCGCGACAGCACGGTGGTGGCGTCGAGATGCGCGAACGAAGTCGCCGGCGCCGGATCGGTCAGATCGTCGGCCGGTACATAGATCGCCTGCACCGACGTGATCGAGCCTTTGGTGGTGGTGGTGATGCGCTCCTGCAGCGCGCCCATATCGGTGGCCAGCGTCGGCTGGTAGCCCACCGCCGAGGGAATGCGGCCGAGCAGCGCCGACATTTCCGAGCCGGCCTGGGTGAAACGGAAGATGTTGTCGACGAAGAAAAGAACATCCTGCCCCTGGTCGCGGAAATATTCGGCGACGGTGAGGCCTGAGAGACCGACGCGGGCACGGGCGCCCGGCGGCTCGTTCATCTGGCCATAGACCAGCGCGCACTTCGAGCCTTCGACCGAACCCTTGTGCGGGTCCTTGTTGACGCCCGACTCGATCATCTCGTGATAGAGGTCGTTACCCTCACGGGTGCGCTCGCCGACGCCGGCGAAGACCGAATAGCCGCCGTGCGCCTTGGCGATGTTGTTGATCAATTCCATGATGATGACGGTCTTGCCGACACCGGCGCCGCCGAACAGGCCGACCTTGCCGCCCTTGGCGTAGGGCGCCAACAGGTCGACGACCTTGATGCCGGTGACCAGGATGGCCGCGTCGGTCGATTGATCGGTGTAGGACGGCGCCTCCTGATGGATCGGGCGCGTCTCCTGATGCGGCACCGGGCCCGCCTCGTCGACCGGTTCGCCGATCACGTTGATGATGCGGCCGAGCGTGCCGGCGCCGACCGGTACGCTGATCGGCTGGCCGGTGTCGGACACCTCCTGGCCGCGCACCAGGCCTTCACTGGTATCCATGGCGATGGTGCGCACGGTCGACTCGCCGAGATGCTGGGCGACCTCGAGCACCAGGCGGTTGCCCTGGTTCTTGGTCTCCAGCGCGTTGAGAATCGCCGGCAGGTGGTCCTCGAACTGCACGTCGACGACGGCGCCGATGACTTGGGTGATGCGTCCGACTTTGCTGGCCATCATGTCCTCTTCACAAATTGGTTCACAGCGCCAATGCTCGTTACAGAGCTTCGGCGCCGGAGATGATCTCGATCAGTTCCTTGGTGATCATCGCCTGGCGGGTGCGGTTGTATTTGAGCGTCTGCTTGCGGATCATCTCGCCGGCGTTGCGGGTGGCGTTGTCCATCGCCGACATCTGCGCGCCGTAGAACGACGCGGCGTTCTCGATGAGCGCGCGGAAAATCTGCACCGCGAGATTGCGCGGCAGCAAGTCGCGAAGAATGTCTTCCTCGTCCGGCTCGAATTCATACACCGCGCCGTCCAGCGCATTCGCCGTCTTGGCGTCGAACACCGGCGGAATGATCTGCTGCGCGGTCGGGATTTGCGCGATCACCGAGCGGAAGCGCGAGTAGAACAGCGTGCAGACGTCGAATTCGAACTTGTCGAACAGCGCGATGATCTTCGCGGCGATCATCTCGGCGTTCTCGAACCGCAAGATGCGCACCGAACGCAGATCGACCAGTTCGACGATCTGCTGGGCATAGAGCCGGCGCAACTGATCGTAACCCTTGCGGCCGACGCAGAAGAATTTGACCTCTTTGCCTTCGGCGATCAGCGCGTTGGCGCGCTCGCGAGCGAGGCGCACGATCGCGGTGTTGAACGGGCCGCACAGACCGCGTTCGGCGGTGCAGACCAGCAACAGATGCTTCTCATCACTGCCGGTGCCGCGCAACAGCCGCGGCGCGTTGTCGAGCCCGGCGACGGAGGCCGCGATATTGCCGAGCACCGTGTCCATGCGGCTGGCATAGGGCCGCGCCGCCTCGGCCGCGGCCTGGGCGCGGCGCAGCTTTGACGCCGCGACCATCTGCATGGCCTTGGTGATTTTCTGCGTCGCCTTGGT
>JBAUYI010000295.1:0-9425 GCA_049584715.1 Xanthobacteraceae bacterium | reverse complement strand
ACCAAGAAAGAGCGGCTGACCTTGCAGCGCGAGCGCGACAAGCTCGACCGCGCGCTCGGCGGCATCAAGGACATGGGCGGGCTGCCCGACCTGTTGTTCGTGATCGACACCAACAAGGAAGACATCGCGATCAAGGAAGCGCGCCGGCTTGGCGTGCCGGTCGCCGCGGTGGTCGATACCAATTGCGATCCGGACGGCATCACCTTTGTGGTGCCCGGCAACGACGACGCCAGCCGCGCCATTACGCTGTATTGCGATCTTGTCGCTAGAGCCGCCATCGACGGCATTTCGCGGGCGCAAGGGGCGCACGGCGGGGATGTCGGCGCCCACGCCCAGCCGGTCATCGCCGAGGAATTGCCGCCGGAATCCAACAAGCTCGGTTTCGAGCCGCTGTCGGGGCCGCGCGGCGTCGCCGACGATCTGAAAAAGCTGACGGGTGTCTCGCCGGTGATCGAGAAGCAGCTCAACGACCTCGGCATCTTCCACTACACGCAGATCGCCGAACTATCGCCGACTGCCGCCCACAATGTCGGCGAGGAGGTCGGCCTTCCCGGACGCGTCGAAGGCTGGATCGCCAAGGCCAAGCAGCTGACGGCGGAAGCCGAATAAGACACCGTCATTCCAGGGCACGCCGCAGGCGTGAGCCCGGAATCCATAACCACCGTCAGTCCGGTTTCTAGGTTCGTGCCTGATATTCGAGACCAGTGATTATGGATTCCAGGTTCCTCGCTTCGCTCGGCCCCGGAATGACAACAGAATAAGGACTACACCGATGGCAAACATCAGCGCAGGCATGGTGAAAGAGCTCCGCGATCAGACCGGAGCCGGCATGATGGACTGCAAGGCAGCGCTCACCGAGAACGGCGGCAATCTCGAGGCCGCGGTCGATTGGCTGCGCAAGAAGGGGCTGTCCAAGGCGGCGAAGAAGGCCGGGCGCGTCGCCGCCGAAGGTTTGATCGGCGTTGCCGTCAGCGCCAACAAAGGCGTCGTCGTCGAGGTGAATTCGGAGACCGATTTCGTCGCCCGCAACGATCTGTTCCAGGGTCTGGTGAAGATGATCGCCAATGTCGCGCTCGGCACCGGTCCCGACGTCACCAAGATCCTGGCGGCGAAAGCCGGCTCCATCACCATCGCCGACGCCATTGCCGACACTATCGCCAAGATCGGCGAGAACATGACGCTGCGCCGCGCCGCCGAGCTTGCGGTCGGCAAGGGCGTCGTCGCGAGCTACGTGCACAGTTCGGTCGCCGACGGCCTCGGCAAGATCGGTGTGATTGTCGCGCTGGAGTCGACCGGAAAAGCCGATGAGCTCAAAGCCTTCGGCCGGCTGCTGGCGATGCATGTCGCGGCCGCCAATCCGCAGGCGATCGATCCGTCCGGTCTCGATCCCGCAATCATCGAGCGCGAGAAGGGCGTGCTTGCTGCCAAGGCGGAGGGCAAGCCAGCCAACGTCGTCGAGAAAATCGTCGAGTCGGGGCTTCGCACTTACTACAAAGAGGTTTGCCTCTTGGAGCAGGGCTACGCCATCGAAGAGGGCAAGAAGCCCGTGTCCCAGGCCATCAAGGAGGCCGAGGCGAAAGTCGGCGCGCCGATCAAGGTGACGGGCTTCGTGCGTTTTGGGCTGGGCGAGGGCATCGACCGGCCGAGCGGCGATTTCGGCGGTGAAGTCGCGGCGCTGGCCGGCACCCATTAGGGCCGTGGCGTTCGCTGTGGGTTTCGCGTGGAAACGCGCTAATCCTATTGCGTTTGCGCGGGAATCGGCAGCGAGTGGCGAACATCGCAAGCGGACCCTTCGATGGCTAAGCCGAACTACCGACGGGTGATCGTCAAACTCTCCGGCGAAGCTTTGAGCGGTCCGGAGAGATTCGGCATCCATCAATCGACCATCGACCGCTTTGCGGCCGATCTGATCGCCGCCCACAGGCTCGGCATCGCGCTCGGTGTCGTGGTCGGCGGCGGCAACGTATTGCGCGGTGCCCAGATTTCCGAAAATGGCCTGTCGCGGCCGACCGCCGACTCCATGGGCATGTTAGCGACCGTGATGAACGCGCTGGTCCTGGAAGCGGCCATCGAGCGGGCAGGCGTGAGCGCCCGCACCATGTCGGCGCTGGCCATGCCGCAAGTCTGCGAGACCTATGAGCGCCAGCGCGCGCTGCGCCATCTCGATGAGAAGCGCATCATCGTCTTCGCCGGCGGCACCGGAAATCCTTATTTCACCACCGACACCACGGCCATCCTGCGCGCCGCCGAGATGGGCTGCGAGGCTGTCCTCAAGGCCACCGACGTCGACGGCGTCTATACCGCCGATCCGAAAAAGGACCCGAAGGCCAAGCGCTATGATCGCCTGAGCCATCAGGAGGCCCTGGATAAGCGCCTGAAGATCCTGGACGCTACGGCCTTCGCGCTTGCCCAGGAAAACCATATGCCTATCATCGTGTTCTCGATCCGGGAGCAGGGCGCGATCGAGCAGGTGTTGCGTGCAAAAGGGCGCTTTACCATCGTCGGTTAGCAACCGCGCGCGGACCTCAAGACCGGATCGCGGACGGCGCCAAGAAGGCTGCCAAGGAGGGCTGCCATGACCACGACGACATTCGACATGAACGACCTCAAGCGCCGCATGCAGGGCGCGATCGCGTCGTTGAAACAGGAGCTTTCCGGCTTGCGCACCGGACGCGCCTCAACCGCGCTGCTCGAACACGTTCAGGTCGAGGCTTACGGCAACCATATGCCGCTCAATCAGCTCGCCTCTATCAGCGTCCCGGAGCCGCGCCTGCTCAGTGTCCAGGTCTGGGATCGCTCGATGGTGCACGCCGTCGAGAAGGCGATCTCGGCAGCCAATCTCGGCCTGACGCCTTCGACCGAGGGCCAGGTGCTCAAGCTGCGCATCCCGGAGCTCAACGAGGAACGGCGCAAGGAAATCGCCAAGGTCGCGCACAAATATGCCGAAGCGGCGAGGGTCGCCGTGCGCCATGTCCGCCGCGACGGCCTCGATCTTTTGAAAAAGCTCGAGAAGGAGCACAAGATCAGCGAAGACGACGAAAAACGCCAGGCCGGTGAGGTGCAAAAAGCCACCGACGCGACCATCGCCGAAGTCGAGAAGCTGCTGGCCGGCAAAGAAAAGGAGATCATGACGGTTTGAGCGCGACAGGCGAAGTTGTGACCAAGGGGGGGAATGGCGACGGCTTCGAAAGTCCCCGCCATGTCGCCATCATCATGGATGGCAATGGACGCTGGGCCGCGGCCCGCGGCCTGCCACGCGTGGAAGGTCATCGCCGGGGCGTCGAGGCCTTGCGCAAGACGGTGCGCGCCGCGAACGAGCTTGGCATTTCCGTTCTGACGATCTTCTCCTTCAGCTCGGAGAACTGGTCGCGCCCGCCATCGGAAATCCGCGATCTATTGGGGCTGTTGCGCCGCTTCATCCGCAACGATCTGGTCGATCTGCACAAGAACAATATCCGCGTCCGCGTCATCGGCGAACGCGACGATCTCGATCCCGATATTCGCAATCTGTTGCGGGAGGCGGAAGATCTGACCCGCGGCAATGACGGTTTCACCCTGGTCGTCGCCTTCAATTACGGCGCGCGGCAGGAGATCGCACGCGCGGCGCGCCGCCTCGTGACCGAAGTGGCCGCGGGACGGCTTGAGGCGAGCGCCATCACGCCGGAGCTTCTGTCGCGCCATCTCGATGCGCCGGACATTCCCGATCCCGACGTCATCATCCGCACCAGCGGCGAGCAGCGGCTGTCCAATTTCCTGTTGTGGCAATCGGCCTACAGCGAACTGGTGTTCGTCCCGATCAATTGGCCGGATTTCGACCGCGCAGCGCTGGAAGGCGCCATTGCCGAGTACCGCCGGCGCGAACGGCGCTTCGGCGGATTGATCGCCCAGACCGGATCGTGAGCAATCATCGCGACAGCGGCGAGACCGGGAAATTCGCGTCAAAACCCGGCAGCGCCAACAATCTTGTGCTTCGCGTCGCTTCTGCCGCCGTGCTCGGACCGTTGGTGCTGGTCTTGACCTATTACGGCGGTTGGCTGTTTTTTCTGCTTTGCGCCGGCGCGGGTGCGGGCATCCTCTGGGAATGGACCAAATTGGTTGCCGAGCGCGCCGATGCCAGGATCCTGATCCCCGGATTTGCCGCCCTGTTGTTTGCGCTGGCGTTGACCGGCGCCGACGAGCCGCAAGCCGCCGCCGCCATGATCTTTATCGGTGCCGCTCTCGCCGCAGGCGCGATGGCCGCATGGCCGCGCCGCTATCCTGCGCGCAACCCGCTGGTTTGGGGATCGTGCGGCATCGTCTATGCCGGCATCGCCTTTCTCGGCCCGGCGCTCATCCGCCGCGATGCCACATGGGGCTTTGTCGCGGTACTGTTTGTGGCGCTCACGGTTTGGGCTACCGACATTTTCGCCTATGCGGTGGGCCGCATCGTCGGCGGTCCATTGCTGTGGCCGCGCGTGAGCCCGAACAAAACCTGGGCGGGCGCCGTCGGCGGTGCCGTAGGGGGGGTTGCCGCAGGCACCTCGGTCGCCTATGCGAGCGGGGTCGATAAGCTTGTTGTCGTAGGGATTGTGGCGTTGCTGCTTTCGGTCCTTACCCAGGCTGGCGACCTGTTCGAATCCGCGGTCAAACGGCGTTTCGGCGCCAAGGATGCGGGCAGCCTGATCCCCGGTCACGGAGGACTGATGGACCGTCTCGACGGCTTTCTGGTCGCAGCATTCGTTGCGCTCCTGATCGGCATCCTGCGGCAAGGGCCCGATGCTCCGGCCCAGGGCTTGCTGGTATGGTAGACCCGACGAAGAAGGCGACACCGTCGGCGGCCGGACCGGAACCGGTGCGCGCACCGAAATCGGTGACGCTGCTCGGCGCCACCGGTTCGATCGGTTCGAGCACCATCGATCTGTTGCAACGCGAGCCTGGGCATTATCGCGTCGAGGCGGTGACCGCAAACCGCAACTCCGCTGCGTTGGCCAATATCGCGCGCACGCTTGGCGCGCGCTTTGCCGCGATCGGCGAGCCGGCGGCCTACAAAGAATTGAAGTCCGCGCTGTCCGGCTCCGGCATCGAAGCTGCCGCCGGCGCCGACGCTTTGGTCGAGGCGGCACAGCGGCCCGCCGAGTGGGTGATGGCGGCGATCACCGGTGCGGCCAGTCTCAAGCCGACGCTGGCTGCGGCCGAACGCGGCGCGACGGTTGCGCTCGCCAATAAGGAATGTCTGGTTTGTGCCGGCGCTTTGTTCATGCGCCGCGCGGCGGCGGCGGCAGCGACAATCCTGCCGGTCGATTCCGAGCACAACGCGGTGTTCCAGGCGATGATGTCGGGCCGGCGCGAAGAAGTACGCCGTGTCATCCTGACCGCTTCCGGCGGGCCGTTCCGCACCTGGTCACAGCAGCAATTGCGCACGGTGACGGTGGAGCAGGCGCTCAAGCATCCGACCTGGATCATGGGTCCGAAGGTCACGATCGATTCCGCGACGCTGATGAACAAAGGCCTCGAACTGATCGAGGCGCATCATTTGTTCGCGCTGTCGCCCGACGAGCTCGATGTCATCGTCCATCCGCAGTCGGTGGTCCATAGCCTGGTGGAATTCCGCGACGGCTCGGTGATCGCACAGCTCGGCACGCCGGACATGCGCATTCCGATCTCCCATTGCCTGGGTTGGCCGACCCGGATGGCGACGCCGGCGCCGCGGCTCGATCTCGCCCGCGTCGCGGCGCTGACCTTCGAGGCACCCGATCCGGTCCGCTTCCCGGCGCTGGCGATTGCGCGCAAGGCTTTGGCCGCGGGTGGGGCGGCGCCCACGATCCTCAATGCGGCGAACGAGATTGCCGTGCGGGAATTCGTGGGCCGGCGGCTGGGATTCCCCGGCATTCCCGCCCTTGTCGAGGCCACAATCGATGCGGCGGATCGGCGCGGCGAGATGGCGGAGCCCCAATCGGTCGAGCAAGCCTTGGAAATTGACCATAATGCGAGAAGGTTAGCGGTCGACCTCTTGCCCGAAATTGCCGCAATGGCATCCTAGGTTCGGAATCGGGCGGGACAGGCGGGGGCGACAGGCAGCGTCATGGGGTCGTATTTTTTGTCGCATTTGCATGCGCTCGGGGGCGGCGTGGTCGGTTACCTCGTGCCCTTTCTGTTTGTCCTCAGCCTGGTGGTGTTCTTCCACGAATTGGGGCATTTCCTGATCGCGCGCTGGTGCGGCGTGCGGATCCTGGTGTTTTCCATTGGCTTTGGGCCCGAGATCGTCGGTTTTAACGACCGCTACGGCACGCGCTGGAAAATCGCCGCCATTCCGCTCGGCGGCTACGTAAAATTCTTCGGCGACGAGAATGCCGCCAGTGTGCCGGACACGGAACGCCTTGCCGGCATGGACGAAGACGAGAAATCGCAAAGCTTCGTGTTTCAGCCGGTGGCCAAGCGCGCGGCCATTGTCGTGGCCGGACCGATGGCCAATTTCCTTCTGGCCATAATGATTTCCGCCGGCATCTTCATGCTTTACGGCAAGCAGTCCATGACCGCCCGCGTCGACACGGTGCAGGCGGATAGCGCAGCCTCCGCTGCCGGCTTTCAACCCGGCGACCTGGTGGTGGCGATCAACGGCGGCGCCATCGAAGACTTCTCCGACATGCAACGGGTCGTCAGCGAGAGCGCCGGCGAGCCGCTGACGATCACGGTCGACCGCAAGGGTGCCCAAGTCGTGCTCAAGGCGACACCGGCGCTCAAGGAGATCAAGGACAATTTCGGCAACGTGCATCGCATCGGCATTTTGGGCATTACCCGCTCGACCGCGCCCGAGGATCTTAAATTCCAGCCGGTGCCGCCGCCGCAAGCGCTGTGGATGGGCGTGCAGGAGACCTGGTTCGTCATCGACCGGACGCTCAGCTATATCGGCGGCGTGGTCGTCGGCCGTGAGGCGGCCGATCAGCTCGGCGGCCCGATCCGGATTGCCCAGATGTCGGGCCAGGTGGCGACCGCGGGCTTCGTCGCCCTCATTCATCTGGCGGCCGTGCTGTCGGTATCGATCGGACTTCTGAACCTGTTCCCGATCCCGCTGCTCGATGGCGGTCACCTTTTGTTCTATTCGATCGAGGCGCTGCGCGGCCGGCCGCTGTCGGAACGGGCCCAGGAGGTCGGATTTCGGATCGGTCTCGCAATCGTCTTGATGTTGATGATATTTGCAACTTTCAACGACATAGTTCACTTGGCGACCTCCTGAGGTGGCCAAAGTGGGACGCACTCGCGGGGGCGAGATCGGGCGTGGGGACTGTTGTACAAAGGGTGGGGACGTGGCAAAAATACGCGCAGAATTAATATCTTAAGCCGAAATACCGTGAGGGAGATCGAGGCAAGTAACCCGCCACTGGGGGCGGCCACTAGGGGTAAAGGCGCTTAGCGCATGGACATGTGTGTGCGGGTGAGACGGGGGCTCGTTCTGGCCGGCGTGCTCCTCGGAGTAGGTTTTGTGGGCCTGCCGGCCGGTACCGCGTATGCGGCGCCGCCGGCCGAGGCTGGCGCGTCTGCAAACAGCATCGTGGTGCAGGGCAACCGCCGCGTCGAAGCGGAAACGGTCCGGTCCTATTTCAAAGTCGGCCCCGGCGAGCGCCTCGACGCCGCCAAGATCGACGCCGCGCTCAAGGCGCTCTACGCCTCCGGCCTTTTTGATGACGTCCACATCACCCAATCGGGCGGCCATGTCGTCGTCACAGTGGTGGAATCGCCGGTAATCAACCGGCTTGCCTTCGAAGGCAACCACCGGATGAAGGACGAGCAGCTGCAGGAGGAAATCCAGTCGAAGGCGCGCGACTCGCTGTCGCGCCCCCGGGTGCAGGCCGATACCCAACGCATCGTCGAGGTCTATCACCGCAATGGCCGCTTCGACGTCACCGTGGAGCCGCAGATCATCGAGCGGCCGAACAACCGCGTCGATCTGGTTTTCGTGGTCAAAGAGGGCGAGAAGACCGGCGTGAAGTCGATCGATTTCGTCGGCAACAAGTCCTATTCGTCGTGGCGCCTGAAAGAGGTGATCAAGACCGCCCAATCCAATTTCTTGAGCTTCTTGCAGACCACCGACGTCTACGACCCCGACCGCATGGAGGCGGATCGCGATCTGATCCGCCGCTTCTACTTAAAGCACGGCTTTGCCGACGTGCAGGTGGTCTCGGCGGTTGCCGAATACGATCCCGCCAAGAAGGGATTCAACATCACGTTCACGATCGAAGAAGGGCCGCTGTACCACTTCGGCACCGCTGACGTTCAGTCCAATGTCCGTGCCATCGATTCGCAGTCGCTGCAGCGCGTGCTGCGCATGCGCTCGGGCGACATCTACAACGGCGAGGCGATCGAGAAGACGGTCGAGGATGTCACCATCGAGGTGGCACGGCGCGGCTATCCGTTCGCCACCGTCCGCCCGCGCGGCGACCGCAATCCGCAGACACGCACCATCAACGTCGCCTTCGTCGTCGACGAGGGCACCCGCGCCTATATCGAGCGCATCAACATCCACGGCAATATCCGCACCCGCGATTACGTGATCCGGCGCGAATTCGACATCGCCGAAGGCGATCCATACAACCGCGCGCTGATCGACCGGGCCGAGCGGCGGCTGAAGAACCTGAACTTCTTCAAGTCGGTGAAGATCACCAACGAGCCCGGATCGGCACCCGACCGGGTGGTGCTCAACGTCGAGCTCGAGGAGCAGTCGACCGGCGATTTCTCGATCATGGGCGGCTATTCGACGGCGGAAGGCTGGCTTGCCCAGATGTCGGTGTCCGAGCGCAACCTGCTCGGCACCGGCCGCTACGCCAAGATCGCCTTGACCTACGGTGAATTCGTCCGCGGCGCGGAATTCAGTTTCGTCGAGCCCTATTTCCTCGATCAGCGGCTCGCGGCGGGCATCGATCTGTTCGCCAAGGAGACGCTGGCCAACAGCTACCTGTCCTACGGCACGGAATCCTACGGCGGCAGCTTGAAATTCGGCATCGCGTTGCGCGAGGATCTGGCGTTGCAACTGCGCTATTCGATCTATACGCAAAAGATCACGCTGCCGTCCTATCTGAACGACTGCAACAACATCAATCCGGATTTCTTCAACACCCTGCCGACGCCGGCCGCGATTACTGCTGCCGGCTCCGTCGGTCTGCAATATCCGGGCTACAACCCGGCGGCGCCCGCGAACTGCTACACTTTCGGCCAAGCCTCGTTGCCGGTGCGCGCCGAACTTGCCGCCGGCGCCACGCTGACGTCGCTTGCGGGATACGGGCTGACCTACAACACGCTCGACAACAACAAGAGCCCCACCAACGGCCTGTTGATCACGTTCGGCCAGGATTTCGCCGGTCTCGGCGGCGACGTCGCCTATATGCGTTCGAGCGTCGACTTCCACACCTACTATGAAGTCATTCCCGACCTCATCGGCATCCTGCATCTCC
>JBAUYI010000294.1:0-12967 GCA_049584715.1 Xanthobacteraceae bacterium | reverse complement strand
GGTCGGCACCATGGGTTCCGCCGCGGCCGGTCGCGCGCTGGCGCTGTTGCGGCTCGACCGGGTGGCGGAGGCGATATCGCGTGGCGAGCCGCTGTTCAGCGGCGGCGTGCCGATCCATCTGGTCAAGCCGGACTGGGCGCGCTTCGCGTTTCCCGGCGAAACCAAAGCCGCTGGATGAAAGCGTCCGCCCAATGAAAGCTCCCGTACACGCCGACGGCCTCGTGCGCTGTTCTTGGCCCAAGGACGATGCGCTCTACGTCGCTTATCACGACCAGGAATGGGGCGTGCCGGAATACGACGACCGCGCGCTCTACGAAAAACTCATGCTCGACGGTTTCCAGGCCGGCCTGTCGTGGATCACCATCCTGCGCAAGCGCGACAATTTCCGCCGCGGCTTCGACGGTTTCGTTCCGGAAAAAATCGCACGCTACCGGCCGGCCAAGATCGAACGGCTGATGCAGGATGCCGGCATCGTGCGCAACCGCTCAAAGATCGAAGGCGCGGTGCGCTCGGCTCGGGCCTGGCTCGACATCATGGACAAAGGGCAGGGCTTCTCGAAGCTGTTGTGGGATTTCGTCGACGGCAAGCCGAAGGTCAACCACTATAAAACCAGAGGCCAAGTGCCGGCGGAATCGGCAACCTCGCGCGCGATCTCCAAGGAATTGGCGCAACGCGGCTTCAAATTCTGTGGGCCGACCATCGTCTACGCCTTCATGCAGGCGGTCGGCATGGTCAACGATCATCTGATCACCTGCTATCGCCATGCGGAGTGCCAGAAACTCGGGTCGCGCGGCCGTGGCTGACACGGCGCAGCGCGCCAGGCGGGCGACGCGACCGGCATCGGAGCCGCGCGCCTGGCAGCGCATGCTGTCGGGGCGCCGGCTCGATCTGCTCGATCCGTCGCCGCTCGACATCGAGCTGGAAGACATTGCGCACGGCTTGGCGCGCGTGGCGCGCTGGAACGGCCAGACCAAGGGCGCGAATATCTTTTCCGTCGCGCAACATTGCCTGTTGGTCGAGGCGCTGGCGCGGCTGCGCGCGCCGCGGCTCGATCGCTACAGCCGCCTCGCCGTGCTGTTGCACGACGCGCCCGAATACGTGGTCGGCGACATGATCTCGCCGTTCAAGGCCGTAATCGGCGGCGACTACAAGGCGGTCGAACTGCGGCTCCTCAGCGCGATCCATCGCCGCTTCGGGCTTCCGGCGGAGGCCGCACCGGAGATCAAAACACTGATCAAGATGGCCGACAGCGGCGCCGCCTATCTCGAAGCCACCCGGCTTGCCGGCTTTGACCCCGCGGAAGCGCGCCGCTTCTTCGGCCGGCCGCCGGCCGTCTCCGCCACCATGGAGCGCGATTTCCTCAAACCGTGGCCCGCCGAGACAGCGGAGGCGCGCTATGCCGAGCGGATCAAAAAACTCGTTGGCGCGTGAACGTCACACTTGCGCCGTGCGCAATAACTATATGAAAGAGACCGAAGCAATCGATCCTGATGCCGATTCCTGATGCCATGATCCACGTCTGCTCGCTCGCACGCCTGCACGAAATCGTCGAGGATACCGGCGCGCGCCATGTCGTATCGCTGATCGGCGACGAAGGTAACGTAGTGCGGCCGCAGAGCGTCGCGCCGGAGAACCATCTGTGGCTGCGGCTGCACGATATCTCCACGCCGCTCGACGGCTACATCATGCCCGGCGAGGAACACGTCGCCGATCTCATCCGTTTCGTGCGCGGCTGGGACCGCCGCAGCCCCCTGGTGGTGCATTGCTACATGGGCATCAGCCGCTCGACGGCGAGCGCCTATGCCACCGTCTGCGCGCTCAATCCGCAGCGCGACGAGGCAAGCATCGCGCAGGCGCTGCGCCGCGCCTCGCCGACGGCGACGCCCAATATCCGCATCGTATCGCTTGCCGACAGATTGCTCGGCCGCGACGGCCGCATGGTCGCCGCCGTCGAGACCATAGGCCGGGGCAATCTTGCCGAAGAAGCCGCGCCGTTCCGTCTCGACCTGGAGTAGGATGCGCTAACGCCGCATTCCAGACTCGCAACGGCGATTTGTGGGCGGGGGCTCCGATGGACGGCTTGATCGCTTTGGTCGTGCTGCTGCTGCTGGCTGCGCCCGTCATCGGCATTGTCGCCCTGATCAAGACCATCACCGATCGCAATCTGTTGCGGCAACTCGATGCGAGAGTGAAGGCGCTGGAAGGGGCGCCGGTCGCGCCACGCGCTGCGACGCCGGCAACGGCAGAGCCAGCGCCAGCTCCAATTGTTGTCGCACCGGCGGAGCCTACACCCTCGCCCGCCCCACCAACGCCGCCACCAACGTCAGTCCCGCTTTCTTCGCCTTTGCCTATCCGATCGTCGACGCCGCAAAAGATCGGCATCGAAGAACGCTTCGGCACGCGCTGGGTGGTCTGGGTCGGCGGCGTGGCACTCGCGCTCGGCGGCATCTTTTTGGTGCGCTATACGATCCAGCAGGGCCTGATCGGCCCGGGGGTGCGGATTTTTCTCGGCGCCTTGCTGGCGCTTGCGCTGGTCGCCGCCGGTGAATGGTCGCGGCGCACCGAGAATCTTTCCGCGCTCTCCGGCGTGCCGTCGGCGCATATTCCAGGCACGCTGACTGCGGCCGGCACCACCGTCGCCTATGCCACCGTCTATGCGGCCTACGGGCTCTACGGATTCCTGCCACCGGCAGCGGCCTTCATCCTGCTCGGCGCCGTGGCGCTCCTCACCTTGGGCGCGGCCTTGCTGCATGGACCTGCGCTCGCCGGATTGGGCGTGATCGGCGCCTATCTGGCGCCGATGCTGGTCGCGTCAGCCAAGCCGGATTACTGGTCGCTTTATGTTTACATCGCCGTCGTCAATGCGGCGGCTTTCGCGCTGGCGCGGTTTCGCATGTGGCGCTGGCTCGCCATCGCGGCCATCGTGCTGGGTGCGCTGTGGACGTTGCCGGGAATGCAGCCCGATACCGTCACGGCGTTGGGCGCGCATGTCTTCCATGCACTCGCCGGTTTCGCGCTGGTCGCCACGTTCCTGGTCTGTGGCTTGTTGTACGGCCCGCCGGCCGTGCCCGGCGTCATCGACCGCCTCTCGACCCTGGCGCTCGTGGTCTATCTGTTGGCCGCCACACTCCTGGTGCTGGCGAGCCGGCACGATCCTGTCGCGCTCATCGCCTTTGTCGTCTTGACCGCAGCGACCGTCGCCATCGCCTGGCGCACCGAGGCGGCAGCCGGCGCCGTGCCGGCCGCGGCGATCCTGGCCACGCTGGTGATGGCGCACTGGGCGGTGCACATGAATGTGCAGGGGCTGCTGGCGCCGTCCGGCCCGGCAGCACCGGCGATCCCGGAGCCGGAGCGCTACGACTATGGCTCGCACCTGATCCTCGCCGCCGGCTGGGCCGTGCTGTTCGGCGCCGGCGGATTTTTGGCGCAAGGCCGCTCGCCGCGCGCGCTGGTGCCGATGCTGTGGAGCGCCACGGCCGTGTTCGCGCCGCTCGCCATGCTGGTCGCGCTCTATTACCGCATCGCGCAGCTCGATCGCTCGCTGCCGTTCGCGGCGCTGGCGCTGCTCGTCGCCGCGATCTTTGCGTTCGCCACCGAGACGCTGGTGAAACGCGCGCCGCGGCCCGGCGTGATGGCGGCGAGCGCGATGTTCGCCACCGGCACGCTCGGCGCGCTGGCGCTGGCGTTGACCTTCGCGCTCGAGAAAGGCTGGCTCACCATCGCGCTGGCACTGATGGTGCCGGGCATCGCCTGGGTCGCGGAACAACGGTCGCTGCCTTGGCTGCGCTGGCTGGCCGCCATCATGGTCGCCGTGGTGGTCGCACGCGTCGGCTATGAGCCGCGCATCGTCGGCGCCGATCTCGGCACTACGCCGATCTTCAATTGGCTGCTGTACGGCTACGGCGTCCCTGCGGCTGCATTCTGGGTCGCGGGCTGGCTGTTGCGGCGGCGCGCCGACGATCTGCCGGCGCGCATGGTCGATGCCGGCGCTATCTTGTTCACAGTGCTGCTCGCGGTGCTCGAAATCCGCCACTACGTCACCGGCGGCGACATCTACCGGGGTTCCGACGGCGTCGTGGAGACCATGCTCTACGTCAATGTCGGGCTGGCGATGACCATCGGGCTCGAGCGTGTGCGCGAACGCACCGGCAGCATCGTACACAATGCCGGCGCGCTATTGATCGCGGCGCTGACGCTCGTCGCCGTCGTCGCCGTGCTGTTGGCCGCCTGGGGGGCGTATTTCAACGGCATTCCGGTGGGCGGCGCCTTCTTCAACCTGATCCTGTTGGGTTACGGCCTCCCCGCGGTGCTCGCCATCATGCTGGCGCTGATCGCGCGCACCACGCGGCCGATCGCCTATCGCATCGCCGCCACCGCCGCCGCGGTGACGCTTGCTCTGTTCTATCTGACGCTCGAAGTGAAGCGGCTGTTTCATGGGCCGGTATTGGCCGGCCCGATCGGCGATGCCGAGCAATATACCTATTCGACCGTCTGGCTCGCCTTCGGCATCGCGCTGCTTGCGGTCGGCTTCTTTCTGCGCTCGCAGCCGGCGCGGCTGACCGCTCTCGCCGTCATCGCGCTGACCATCGCCAAGGTGTTCATCATCGATACCGCGAGCATCAGCGGCATCTACCGCGCGCTATCGGTGATCGGGCTTGGCGTGGTGCTGCTCGGCATCGGCTGGGTTTACCAGCACGTGCTTTATCCGCGGGCGCGAACCGAGGAAGCTTCGTAACTCGCCGGCGTGCTAATCGTCCGACGGACGCGCAGTCGCAACCGAAGTCGCCGATCCCGGCGCCGGCGCAATGTCACGCTTGGCGCTGGCGCCGCCGATGCCACTGCGCGGATTGCGCTGATAGAAGTCGCAATAGGCGAACGACAGACCCGAGATCGAGCCGCGGAAGCTGCGGTAATCGAGTTTTTGCACGCGAAAGCACGGCTCGATCGGCAGGCCGGCGAGATGCGCGCACATCGAATTGCTAGAGACCTTGATGGTGCCGGCCGGCAGCGCCGCGAAGCGCACCTGAGCCTGGCCGCCCGGCCGGATGGTGCCGACCACGGAGCCGTCGGAGAAGATGCGGCCCATGCCGACGGTGCCGTCGAAACAGGTATAGCTGAACAGCTTGCCGACGACGAAGGCCCTGGCCTGCTCCGGCGCAAGCTCCTCGGCGACAGCAGAAGCTGCCCCCACCACGAACGCACAGACGATGGCCACGCGCAGCAACATGGGCGACTCCACGATGAACGTGCGAGCGACGTTAACAAAATTTCTTAACGGTCCCCTTACCATACTGGCCCCGATGGTCGGCAACTTTGTGGCCGAAACGCGGACGTCTTTACCCGATCTTTACCACGATCCGGCCCCGCACCTGCCCCTCGACGATGCGCCGGCCGGCTTCGATGACGTCGCCGAGCCCGATCTCGGTGGTCATCGCCGCGATCTTGTCCCGCGGCAAATCCCGTTCCAGCCGATGCCATGCCAACTGCCGCAGCGGCAGCGGGCACATCACCGAATCGACGCCGAGCAACGACACCCCGCGTAGGATGAATGGCGCCACCGAGGTCGGCAAGTCCATGCCGCCGGCCAGCCCACAGGCGGCGACGGCGCCGCCATAGCGTGTCATCGACAGCACATTGGCCAGCGTCGTCGAGCCCACCGCATCGATGCCGCCGGCCCAGCGCTCCTTGGCGAGCGGCCGCGCCGGGCCGTTAAGCTCCTTGCGGTCGATGATGTCGCTGGCGCCGAGGCCTTTGAGATAGTCCGCTTCTGACGGCCGGCCGGTCGAGGCGGTAATCTGGTAGCCGAGCTTGGCGAGGATCGCGATGGCGACGGAGCCGACGCCGCCGGCGGCACCGGTGACGACGATCGGGCCGCGCGCGGGCGTGACGCCGGCGCGCTCCAGCGCCATCACCGACAGCATGGCGGTGTAGCCCGCAGTGCCGATTGCCATGGCCTCGCGCGCGCTGATGCTTTGCGGCAGCCGCACCAGCCAATCGCCTTTGACCCGCGCCTTCTGCGCAAAGGCGCCGAGATGGGTCTCGCCAAGACCCCAGCCGTTGAGGATGACCTTGTCGCCCGGCTGCCAAGCCGGGTGTGACGAAGATTCAACGGTGCCGGAAAAATCGACGCCGGCGATCATCGGGAAGCGGCGTACCACCGGCGCCTTGCCGGTGACCGCGAGCCCGTCCTTGTAGTTCAGCGTCGACCATTCGACGGCAACGGTGACGTCGCCGTCCATCAGATTGTTGTCGTCGAAGTCGGTGAGCCGCACCGTCTGGCCGGCTTCCGTCTTATCGATGACGATGGCTTTGAAGGTTCCCATGCGGACAATTCTCCCGGCTCCAGTTTGTCATGGCCGGAAGAGGCAGGACAGAGGTTATCAAGCCGGCGCGACGGCGACGCGTTCGACCGGCTTCTCGACGATCGGCAGGTTGATCAGCGCCGAAAGCACGCCGAACAGGATCGCGAGCCACCACACCACGTTGTACGAGCCGGTGCGGTCGAACGCGATGCCGCCGAGCAACACGCCGAGGAAGCCGCCGACCTGGTGGCTGAAGAAGGCGAAGCCCGCCAAGGTCGCCAGCCACTTGGTGCCGAACATCAGCGCGATGATGCCGTTGGTCGGCGGCACGGTCGAAAGCCACATCAGGCCCATGATCGCGGCAAAGATCAGACACGTGACCGTCGTGACCGGGAATGAGATGAACGCCAGGATCGCCGCGGCGCGGATGAAATAGATTATCGAGAGCAGATAGCGCTTCGGCATGCGGTCGCCGAGCCAGCCGGCGGTGACCGAGCCGATGATGTTGAACAGCCCGATGGTGGCGATGGTCCAGCCGCCGACCTGCGCGGAGAGCCCGCGATCGACCAGATAGGACGGCATGTGCACGGTGATGAACTGCAGCTGGAAGCCGCAGGTGAAGAAGCCGAGCACCAGCAGAATGTAGGAGCGATGGGCAAAGGCCTCGCCGAGCGCGTGCCGGAGCGACTGCGTCGATGCCGGCTCCATCGTCGACGTCGTCTTCGGCGTCGCCAGTGCCAGCGACAGCGGCAGCACGCCCAGCATGCTGACGGCAAAGATGATGAGCGTCTGCTGCCACCCGAATGTGTCCATCAGCATGACGGCGATCGGCGAATAGAGAAACTGCCCGAACGATCCCGCAGCGGTGCCGAAGCCGAACGCGATCGAGCGGTATTCCTTAGGCAATATCTTGCCGAAGGCCGCGAGAATGACCGGGAACGAGCAACCGGCGAGACCGAAACCAAGCAACACGCCCGCCGAAGCATCGAGCACCGGCACGCTGGTGGCGTGCGACATCAGCACCAGGCCGGCCGCATAGAGCAGCGCGCCGGCGCAGACCACGCGGATAGTGCCGAAGCGGTCGGCGATCATGCCGCCGAGCGGCTGGCCGATGCCCCATAGCAGGTTCTGCAAAGCGAGCGCGAACGCGAACACGTCGCGGCCCCAGTGGTTGGCGTTCGACAGCGGCGTCAAGAAAAAGCCCATTGTCGAGCGCGGACCGAAAGCGATCAGCGTGATCAGGCAGCCCATGCCGATGACCAGCGCCGGCGTGCGCCAAGTCGCGACCATGGCGCCGGCGGCCGCGCCGGATGGCGAAGGATTGAACCGATTTTCGCTGGTGGTCATGGCCGCCCCGGTCAGTCGCGAATAGCAAAAAGCCGCGCAATATATAGAGCGGCAGGCCTGATCGCCCAAACGAAATATGCCCCGCGCCGGGCCGTTCGCGCATGGCTGGCCCACGCCATCGCGCATGGGTTTGCCACGGTCCGCGACACTAGATATGAGTTTTCCCCGCCAACGCTGCGTTTGTAACGAGTATCGATGTCGCTTTTTTGCTCCGACGCCTTCGTCTCGCCGCTCGAAGTTGAAGCGGCGGTGACGCGCGCGCTCGAGGAAGACCTCGGCCGCGCCGGCGACATCACCTCGATCGCGACGATACCGGAGGACACCAGCGGCCGCGCCGTCGTTGTCGCGCGCAAGCCCGGCGTGGTCTCGGGCCTGCCGCTGGTCGAAGCGGCGTTCCGACGCCTCGATCTGGCGATCGACATAAAACCCCATGGCCGCGACGGCATGGCGATTGCTGCCGGGACCAAATTGATGACGATCGCCGGCAATGCGCGCGCGATTCTGTCCGCCGAGCGCACCGCGCTCAATTTCCTCGGCCCTATGTCGGGCATCGCCACTGCGACCTCGGCCTTCGTACAGCGCATCGCCCACACCAAGGCGCGCATCATCTGCACGCGCAAGACCACGCCGGGGCTGCGCGCGCTGGAGAAATACGCCGTGCGCTGCGGTGGCGGTTTCAATCACCGCTTCGGCCTCGACGATGCCGTCCTGATCAAAGACAACCATATCGCGGTGGCCGGCGGCATCCGCGCCGTGCTGACGCGCGCCAAGGCGGCGATCGGGCATTTGGTGAAGATCGAGATCGAGGTCGATTCGCTCGATCAGCTCGAGGAAGTGCTGGATGTCGGCCTGGCCGACGTGGTGCTGATCGACAATTTCGATCTCGCCGCCATGCGCAAGGCCGTGGACGTGGTGGCGGGCCGTCTTGTCATCGAAGCCTCGGGCGGCATCACGCTGGACAGCGCCGCGGCGATCGCCGAAACCGGCGTCGATTATCTCAGCTCCGGCTCACTCACCCATTCGGTGCAGAATCTCGATATCGGTCTCGACATCGAGATGTGAGCCGCGTCGCTATTTTTGCGCCTTGTCGGCCGGCGGCGCCGCCGATCGCATATATTGCTCCGACGGTTTTGCCGGATGATGGTGGCGCTTGCCGCTGGCGGAAGCGCTGAGCGCAACGGCAGTTGCGATTGCGAAAGTGAGGGCGACCGCGAGCACTACTCTCATTGCCAAAGTCATCACGCCAATCTCCGTTGAACCCGGCCTCAATCAATCAATAAATCAATCAATCGAAGCTGCGGCGTGATGATAGGCGATCAGAGCTTTGCGGTCGACTCGCTCTTGGCCGGCGTCGCCGCTGCTTGCGGGCCCTTCGCCGTCGCTTCGGGCGTATCGGCCTTGCTGGTGTTCGGCACCGGGCCATAGGCCGGATCGGTGTCGCCATCGCCCCAATTTTTCGGCCGATAGAAGGTGTGGACGCCGAGCTTGTAGAGCTTGGTCATCTCGTGGACCCAGCTCGGATGCACCCAATAGGCGTGATAGTGCGTGGCGTGGCCGACTTCGGCGAGCCAGATTCTGCCGTCGAGCATGTCCTTGGCGATCGTCTTGGCCTGCTCCCACATGTCGGGCTCGTCGACCTTGTTGAGGTCTTTGCCTTCGCAGGCGAAGGTGAACTGGCAAGCCAGGTGCCGGCCGGAGTTCTGATAGACCACGCCGCAGACGTCGTTGGGGTAATAGCCCGAGAACACCCGGTTCATCACCACTTGCGCCACCGCCTGCTGGCCCTTGAACGGCTCGCCGCGCGCTTCGAAATAAACCGCGTCGGCGAGACATTTTTCCGCCTTGAGGCGCGGCTTGCCGGCAAGATTGAGGCGGTCCGCCGGGCTTTCCAGCAGGCTCGAATCGTCTTTCTTCGCCACCGTCTCGCCGCCGTCGGCACTGCCTTCGAGTGCCGCCATCTTGATGTCGGGATCGATCGCACGCGCCACCGGCACCGGCTCGGCGCCCGGCGCCCAGCGCTGCAGGCCGCTCGGCGCGCCCATGGTGCCGACGCCGAAGAAGGTTTGCGCGGTGCGGGCCGCCGGATCGGTATTCGTGAACGACAGCGCCGCGAGCGACGCTGAGTTTCTCTCGCCGGCGGCGGGAATTTCCGGCGGCTGGTCATCGGCGATGAAATCGTCGTCGTCGACGCCGCGCGCATTGTCGTCCGCGGCCGGCACCATGGCGCGCAGCAAAACGTTGCGCGGTTCGGCGTCGGCGAGTTGCAGCACCGGCACGGACGGCGGCAATTGCGCCGGCTGCGCCAGCGGCGGCACGTTGTCGATCTCTTCGGCGCTCTTGAGCCGCAAGATAAACGAAGGCGCGGCCGGCCGCGGTTGCACCGGCGCCGTTGCCGGCGCGTTGACCGGTTGCAGTTGCGGCAAAACTTCAGGCGCGGCGGGTGTGAGTACCGGCAAGCGATCGCCCTTGAGGCGCCGATTGACGGTTGGATATTCGACCTGTTCGGCGCTCGTCGCATTGAGCGGCGCATCGATCTGCCAAGAGTCCGCCGCCACCGCGCTCGGATCGAAGTTGACGGTCTGATAACCAAGCGGCACCGACGTGCCGATCGGTCGGCCGTAGCTGAACGTCGCCGGCTCGATGGTGCCGAACGGCGACGCGATCAAATGGTCGCGCCAGTGTTGCGACACGCCCGGCTGCTGCGCCAACAACGCCGCGAGATCCTGATATCCGACCGACGTCGGCATCAGCGCCAGGAAGAACGCACTGAACCAGAAGGGCGCCGATGGGGCGCCCATAATCCAAACACGCGACGCAGTCATTTACCCCGTACCCCAACGCCTGCAGCGCAACGCGCACGTAGTTATCGAAACACGGCGGGTGTGGCGCGAATGCGACGGTTTAATTTATTGTCGTGTTATCGTTGCGAACGCGTTAATTGCGTAAGCGCGGCACGGGACTGCGACATGCTCCGCCCGCTCGCATGGTAAATTAAGTTTCAAGATTTGCGCGCGCGTGCGTACAAATACGAAACACGCGCGAGTTCCGCAGCAGCAAAAAATGTTCCGTGCTGCAGTTGCAGCCGTCGGAACGTCACGCGGTGCTGGCTGTGCCTTTGCCCAACGCGGCTTGGGCCGCGGCAAGGCGCGCAATTGGCACCCGAAACGGCGAGCACGACACGTAGTCGAGCTTGACCTCGTGGCAGAATGCGACCGATGCGGGATCGCCGCCGTGCTCGCCGCAGATGCCGAGTTTTAGATCTTTTCGCACCTTGCGGCCGCGCTCGGCGGCAATGCGGATCAGTTCGCCGACGCCGTCGCGGTCGATCGACACGAACGGATCGCCCGGCAGGATGCCCTTGGCCGTATAGATGCCGAGAAAACTCGCGGCGTCGTCGCGGCTGATGCCGAACGCGGTCTGCGTCAAATCGTTGGTGCCGAACGAGAAGAACTCCGCGGTTTTGGCGATCTCGCCCGCCATCAGCGCCGCGCGCGGCAATTCGATCATGGTGCCGACCTGATATTTCAGCTTGCCTTTGCTCT
Source organism: Xanthobacteraceae bacterium (assembly GCA_049584715.1). Classification (GTDB taxonomy): domain Bacteria; phylum Pseudomonadota; class Alphaproteobacteria; order Rhizobiales; family Xanthobacteraceae; genus BOG-931. Next base: position 1,776 of record JBAUYI010000294.1, on the reverse strand, counting down.
CGGCGGCGACCGTTTGCGCCATGGCGTCGATGCGCTCCTTCACCAGGTCGAGCTCGACTTTGCTGGCGATCAGCGGCACCATGATTTCCGGCGCCACGGCAACGCCGGTCGCGCGCTCCGCTTCGACCGCGGCCTCGAAAATGGCGCGCGCCTGCATTTCGGCGATTTCCGGGTACGCAATCGCCAGACGGCAGCCGCGGAAGCCGAGCATCGGATTGAACTCGTGCAATTCGCGGGCGCGATCCGCTAGCTTTTTCGGATCGGCACCCATGGCTTGCGCCACCTCGGCGATTTCTTCCTCGGTGTGCGGCAAGAATTCGTGCAGCGGCGGATCGAGCAGGCGGATGGTCACCGGCAGGCTGCCCATGGTCTTGAACAGTTCGACGAAATCGGCGCGCTGCATCGGCAATAATTTTGCAAGCGCTACGCGGCGCGACTTTTCATCCTCGGCCAAAATCATCTCGCGCACGGCGCGGATGCGGTCCTCGTCGAAGAACATGTGCTCGGTGCGGCACAGCCCAATACCCTCGGCACCGAATTTGATTGCGGCGCGGGCATCGGCCGGCGTGTCGGCATTGGCGCGCACTTTGAGCTTGCGGACGCCGTCGGCCCATTTCATCAAGGTGGCGAATTCGCCGGCCAGCGCCGGCTCCTGCATCGCCACGCGGCCGGCGAGCACCTGCCCGGTCGAGCCGTCGATGGTGAGGATATCGCCTTTCTTGAGCGTCACGCCGCCTGCCGTCACGTTCTGCGCGCGATAATCGACGCGCAAGGTGCCGGCGCCGGAGACGCAGGGCTTGCCCATGCCGCGGGCGACCACGGCCGCGTGCGAGGTCATGCCGCCGCGCGTGGTCAAAATGCCCTCGGCGGCGTGCATGCCGTGAATGTCTTCCGGCGAGGTTTCGATGCGCACCAGGATCACCTTGCGGTCCTGGTTCTTCAGCGTCTCGGCGTCTTCCGAGGAAAACACGATCTCGCCGCAGGCGGCGCCGGGTGACGCCGGCAAGCCGGTGGCCAGCACCTTGCGCTCGGCGTTGGGATCGATGGTCGGATGCAACAGCTGATCGAGGGCCGATGGATCGATGCGCGCCACCGCTTCGTCCCTCGTGATCAATTTCTCGTTGGCGAGCTCGACCGCGATGCGCAGCGCCGCAAGCGCGGTGCGCTTGCCGTTTCGCGTCTGCAGCATCCACAGCTTGCCCTGCTCAACGGTGAATTCGAGATCCTGCATGTCGCGATAGTGCCGCTCCAGCGCGCCGTGGATGCGCGTGAGCTCGGCGAAAGCATCCGGCATCGCCGATTCCATGGATGGCTTGTGCGAGCCGGCTTCCTTGCGCGCCTGTTCGGTGATCTCCTGCGGCGTGCGGATGCCGGCGACGACGTCTTCGCCCTGGGCATTGATCAAGAATTCACCGTAGAGCTTTTTCTCGCCGGTCGAGGGATTGCGCGTGAACGCCACCCCGGTCGCCGAGGTGTCGCCCATATTGCCGAACACCATGGCCTGCACATTGACCGCGGTACCCCAGCTTTCGGGAATAGCGTGCAGCCGGCGATAGGTAATGGCGCGCTGGTTCATCCACGAGCCGAACACCGCGCCGATGGCGCCCCACAATTGCGCGTGCGGGTCTTGCGGAAACGGCTTGCCGCTTTCCTCCTCGACGCGCTCCTTGTAGCGGTCGATGATGGTGTCCCAATCGTCGGCGCTGAGATCGGTGTCGAGCGTGTAGCCGTGGCGGTCCTTGTGGTCGTCGAGGATTTCCTCGAAGTGATGGTGCT
>JBAUYI010000293.1:0-11872 GCA_049584715.1 Xanthobacteraceae bacterium | reverse complement strand
TGTTTGAGGGGTCTCCGGAACAATCTCTGGAATACCATCAGGATAAGTACCTGCAGCGCTAGTTTTCCACTGGACCACTTTTGAATCGAGCGCAGCAAGTCGTTTGAATAATAAGGGCAATATTGTTGCACTAAATCTATCCACTTGACGTTGGACGTCTAGACCAAACGAAAGGTTCGGGAACGCTTGCCCTTTAAGGGACCAAAACCGAGCGGCATTCAATGCCTCTCGTATGGAGTCGGTACGGCGCTGCCTAATGGCCAAAGCGTGGGCTAACGTTGCAACGTGATCGAATAGATAAGAAGTTTCGTTCTCGATGAAACCCATGCGGTCGAAATTCCAACGTGGGCTATGCGGTAGGCTTGCAAGAACAGAATTTGTTATCGCGCATAGCACCGCCTCAAAACTACAAAGTTGCACGCTTGGAAAGGTCGATTCGTGGCCCGGAACTGGTTGTGATGGTTGAATTCGAAGTAACGCGTCGCTGAACGCTTCATCCAGATCAGACTCTGCCGGAACGGCTCGACTTAGAGAATCAAAAAAAGCGGCTTCATCATGATGAGGCGTGTTGTAAAGATCATTGGCAATCTCACCCAAAACAAATCGTCTGTTCTCAGCGGCGTCCGCCACCATTGGGATTAGCCAAGGGTCTTGGTGGAATCGAAAGGTTGGTAAGGACTCTGCACCTTCATCCAGGTCAGCCAGCGCTTGCAGCAACGACACTAGATGTGCCTCCGCTTCGGCTCGGTCGATATAGAGAGGCGTGATCGACGCCGGGTTGAATACGTAGTCAGACATGGGTCAAATAGTCTACGTTTTCGGCCTGACTAAACGACCAGTATTGCGTCGATGCTGATCAAAAAATCCGGCGGGCCATTCGCTCAGACGGCCCTCCGCATCTAGATAGGGAGTGATAACGCTTGTTTCGCCGCTCTGTCGCGTGAAATAGTGAAAGGCTGCATTTGAAGATTGTAGTAGCCCTTCTCTTACTGCGATTCTAGCGCCGTCCATTACATGGTCAGAGTGGGTTTCGATAATCACTTGCACTCCAGAAGAAGCGGCTCTCGCGCATAATTCTCCAAGTTTGGTCTGGCCGGCTGGGTGAATGTGCGCCTCTGGATTTTCAATCATGACAAGCCCGCCTTGGGGAGCGTCTAATAGGGCCACTAACACAGGAAGAACATAGCTTAATCCAAAGCCGACATTTGGTGCTCTGTAATCTCGGCTTCGAAGCTGACCAGTTGATCCAAATGAGAACCCGCTGACCATAAGATCGGCTTCTGGTAATGACTTAATTGTGAGTCGTACGCCCGGACTAATTATATCGAGCCACGCTTCCACTTGGTCACGCAAGCGCTCCCCTGCCCCTGCTATGACTCTTGCGTCAGCGGTAGTGAGTCGTAGAGCGTCTTGATATTGCTCCAGAACATCGAGAACAAATTCGCCTCGTATCCCCAGTTCCATCACGCTGCGTCCGCGTGACATCGGTAAAAACTTTCGCGGCCCGTTCCGTTCCGCGTGCAAGTAGCAAAAGCTACTCAACGGCGGATCTGTGAGCATCTCGCCTCCAAATAGAGCGGAAGATTTATCTCTAAGTGCTTCATTGAGTGCCGATTGTATTTTCTTATTATCCTTCGCAACTGCGTTTTTGCGATCCTGAGTGACCACAAAAATAAATTCCGCGTCCTGGGAAGCCCCCTCCATTCGCAAGGAAATTCCTATTTCGTCCTCCTTGGCGCCTTCAAAGAGAATGTCAGATGCGGTGCCGAGGTCGACTAGATTTCCCGCACATTCAAGCCGGCCTTCGCGCAATGTGCCGTCGACGTAGGATTGTCGCAAAAGCAGCAAGCTCTGAATAACGCTGCTCTTTCCCATACCGTTCAGACCGGCGAGCAGACTCAGGGGGCCCAAATGAAATCGTTGATCCGAAAAACATTTGAAATTATGAAGATGGAGTTCAGAAATCATTGATTCGTTTCCTTAAGAAAAACTTCAAGGACGAGATTTTCGATAGCCTCGAACCGCTTCGCGACACGACGTGGCACGCCCGTCGAGTATGATATAGAGATTACAAATTCGGAGTCGTCGATCACGAGTTGTCGCAGCTTTTGAATTATATCGTCCCGTCGATCCACAAGAATTGAAATATCGGCCTCATCAAACGCAGCTAAGTTTACGCTCCATGCCTCAAACAAAGGCTTGCTCACGGGATTTCGTCCAGCGCCCGTCACGCGAGGTTTTCTAAAGGCCTCTTTATCAAAAATGTTCTTTGCGGCTCGCATCGCTCGTTTGAAGTCATTAGCTAAAGAGTCTCGCTGCTCTTTTTCCATCGCATTAAGCCGCCGCATAGCGTCGTGCAAAAAGGCATCCAGATCATTTACTTTGTATTCCTGCCAAGGGGTCATTCTGAATGCGAAGAAGCGAAGAGCCATTTCTTGTGCGTCCATCCGATCATCGCGGACGCGGTTATCAGTCGCTTCTTTAAATTCTTGTGACTCTGCCATGCTACGCAGAAATTCCCTCACTGGGCCCTTGTTCAATGCATTGCGAATTTCCTGGCCCGTCAGCGGAACGCCCCCAGTATTGATCCGCTTAAAGATGTTGATCATCACCTCTTCAGGTGTGCCCGGCTGAATAACGTTTATTACAAGTTCGGTTTCTTCAATTCTACGCTTCATCGCGCGGTCGAGGTCCGAGAACGTCATTCCATCTAAGGGGCTCAGATATTCAAGGCCTGCAAGGGGAAATTCGTCTTTGACAAAATCATAGATGGTCGTCAGACGCTGCAATCCGTCTACGACTGCCCAGTCGTCATGTTCGTTTGCTGCCACGTAAAAAACGGGTAGTGGAATTCGTAGCAGCAAAGATTCAATTAACTGACTCTTTCGATGTGGATGCCAAACTCGTGCTCTGCGCTGAAATTCAGGAGCTAAGTCAACTTCTCGATGATCAATCCTTCGAATTAGAAGATCTATGTTCTTTTTTTCCGTTGTGACTTTAATTTTGTCTGGATCAAAGGGCTTATCAATCACCAACGTCTCGTCAGTAGGCTCCTCTTCGATCCCTAGCAGCTGCTCCGAGACGAGCTTGTCGAAAAATTCTGGATTGTTGTCGGATTCAGTCATCTAGGGGTCCAGTCTTCCAAAAGGTCCTTTTCGTGAAGCAAAGCGCGCTCTCGCACGATGTGGCCTTGTGCGATTGTCGGTAGTGAGGCCGCGTCCACGGGACTTTGTACCAGCTATCAACTGATATCGACCAGGGTAGGACTATATTCGTACCATTTCCCGCTTGCCAGGACGACTGGCGGCGTAGCCCGCGTGCGGACTCGTAAGCCGCGTCGAGTAGCTTCGGGTATCATGACCGAAACGGTACGCTGGCGCACCATGTGGATTTGAGAGAAATTAACAGTGGAGGCTGGCGCACGCGCGCTAGAATGGATTGCTGAGTCCGATGCCGAATGACTTTCCTATGGTCGACGTACTACGCCTTCTTCCGCGCGAGGAATACCGGCTGTGGGTGCGTTTTTCAGACGGCAGCGAAGGGGTGCGTGATCTGTCCGACGTCATCGCGAAAGGCGGCGTTATGGTCGAACCTCTCAAGTCGAAGGAATATTTCGATCGCGTGTTTGTCGATTTGGGAGCGCCGACATGGCCGAACGGTTTCGATATTGCACCGGATTGGTTGTGGCGTGAGATGGACGCCGCCGGTGAGCTGACGCGCGTTGCCACCGAATGAGATACATAGATTGCCGTTGTTTCTTCTCCGCCAGTCACGCCAGCGAATCTTTTCCGCTGTGAAACCGCTCCGCGCGCAAAATCACTGGCCCGGCAAGGCGCGGCGCGCTTGCGGGTCCGTTGCCATAACGGCCTTGATTTCAAAGGCTTAACGGCTTCCGTGGCCGTTCCTTTCTTCTCCTTTCCTTGACACCCGCCACAAATCCGCTATCAGGAAAAAATACCTCACCCACGAGGGGCGCGTTCCGGATGCGATCCTGATTGCGGGGTGGGGGCGGTGCCTGCGTGCGGTCTCGCAAGCCGCGCCCGGGCGGCTTCGGGCATCATGTCCGCCGGTATTACGGCCGGTGCGCGGGGTGCTTCCGCTGGACTGGGACAGGCGCACGGCGGGTAACGCCGCCGCGGGCCGCGTCCCAGGAAACCTGGCCCGAAGTCGCGTCAGGATAAAACCTGGCGAGAGCCGCGGCGGAGCGCCGAGAGGCGAGCGCGCCCGCAGCAGATGGTTTTGCGCAAGCGGACTATCTGTGGCGCGCTTCCGCGCCCGTGGCGCAGGCGGGTGGCAACATCCGTTTTGCGTGGCGCGGACACCTTACCCTTGCGTCTGTCGGCGCTCCGCCTCCCCTTATTTTTTTGGAGGCGAAAGGATCGTTGAGCTTTTGTGCGCATGCCAGCTCCGGCGCGATCGCGTCGCGAGAATGAGATCTGATGTCCAGTGCGCGATCGTTTCACCCTCCCCTGCAGGGGGAGGGTCGCGGCCCGAGGGGCCGCGGGGTGGGGCAGTGCGACGATGCAGGGATTCGCAGCGCGCTGCGCGCGCTTTCACCCCATCCCGCCACGCTTCGCGTGGCGACCTTCCCCCTCCAGGGGAAGGTGAGAAGAAAGAAAGGAGATTGCCGTGCCGAAAAAGTCCGAGGCGAAGCTGACGGGGGAAGAATACCAGGCTCGCTACGATGCCGCGGCGAAGGTGGCGCGGCGGCAGTATTGCGACATCTTCAGGTTCTGGCGCGGCTGCCGCTATAAGCCGTGCCGCCGCGCCAAGACCTGTCGCGGCGATCCATCGCATTGTCTGCAACGCGGCCGGTGGAGCCTGTCGCCCGATGTTTTGTTCCAGGCGGAGCGGCAGGTCAGGGCTGCGGTTCCGGCACATCTCGCCGGGCCGGAGCGATCGGGTCGCATGGTGTCGCCGACGTCATGGTTGACTGACCGGGTGGTGAGCAAACGAAAATGACGACGCGAACAGCCGCCGCAAAACGTTCCGTGTCGCTTCGATCAATTTTTATTTCAACTGAGCGAATGACGCACCCGGTGTTCCCGCGTCACGACATCACCTTCCGCGCAGCACCAAATGACCAAAGCATGGTCGGATTTGGCCGTGACAAGACGGACCGGGTGAGGGCTCTCATGGAGTCATGCGATGCGTCGTTCGCTTCTCGCGATCTTGCTTGTCGTATTGGTGGTGCCTGCGGTGTCCGGGCCGGCTTCGGCGCGGCAGCATTCTTCTCGTCATCACTATCGCTTCGCGCGGCAACACCTGCAGCCTGTGTGGGCGGAAAATTTCGCACCCGGCCTTTATGCCTATGCGCCGGATGCCTACGCACCGGCGTTCGCGACGCGCGAAACCAATGTGCGGCGGAACAGTGGGCGCCGGAGCGAATGGCGCCAGAACGATTGGGGCCAACGCAACGGGAGCCAAAACAGCTTCAATCAATCCGCGCCGCTCGACGGCATGGCGGCCTCGCAGGCGAGCGCCAACGGGGTGCCGGTGTCGCTGGTCGAGCGCGTCATCAAGCGCGAGAGCGGCGGCAATCCGCGCGCGGTGAGCCGCGGCAATTACGGCCTGATGCAGATCCGGCTCGGCACGGCGCGCGCCATGGGATTTTCCGGCTCGGCGGCGGAGCTGCTCGATCCGCAGGTCAACATGACCTACGCGGTGCGCTATCTCGCCGGCGCCTACCGCGCCGCCGGCGGCAACGAAAACCGCGCCGTCGCGCTCTATGCGAGCGGCTATTATGACCAGGCCAAGGCGCAGGGATTTTCGCCGTATGCGGCCGAGGCGGGCGCGGGCATTGCGGCCTATCGGCCGGTTGCGTTCCAGACCGACGAGACGTTCGGCAGCAACGCGCCGATCTATCGTGCGCGGGATCACCGGCATCGCGCGGTGTAGTACGACACACACCTCTCCCCGCGTGCGGGGAGAGCATAGGCGTCCTTCGGACGCCGTTCTTGATGCTAAAGAACGCCGATGCGAAGCATCGGCTATGGAGCGGAGCGAGCGAGGGTGAGGGGGCCTCTCCGCGATTTTGAGCGCCGCAATTCCGCGCCCAGCGGAGAGGCCCCCTCATCCCAACCTTCTCCCTGCACAGCGGGGAGAAGGAGCGCGCATGCGTCACCGTTACAACGCCGCGACGGCGCTCACTTCGATCAGAAACTGCTCCTGCACCAGGCGGTCGATCATCAGCAGCGTGTTGGGCGGATAGGCGCCGCCGGCGAACAGTTTTGGGAATTCGCGGGTGCGGTAGGCCATGAATTTGGGAATGTCTTGCGAGTGCACGAGGTAGGTCGTGAATTCGACCAAGTTGGCGAAGCTCGCGTCCTGCGAGGCGAGCGCGGCGCCGATATTGGCGAACACCTGCGCGCACTGGCCGTCGAAATCGGCCGGTGTCTTGCCGTCCTTGGCGGCGCCGACCTGGCCGGCGATGAACAAAAACTCCGACGCCCTTACGCGGGTGATTTGCGAATATTGCCCGAGCGGCTTGCCGAGGGTTTCCGGGTTGAGGATCTTGATGTCGGGCATTTTGGTGTCAGACATGGGCGGCTCCGCGGGTGTGTGAAAAGACGCGAAACCGTAGCCTCACTGTCATTCCCGCGAAAGCGGGAATCCATAAGCCCGGCCTCGGGATCGTGCGCAAACGCCGGGATTATGGGTCCCCGCTTTCGCGGGGTCGAACAAGGGACTTGCGCCCGGCGCGCGTCATCCCATCTGTGGCGAAAGCTCAACACTGGGTAGGACAATGGCCTTCGCACGCACGGCATTTGCCGGGTTTCACTACGGTTCCAGTTCCGGCCCCTACGACGCGGCGTCGCGGCGGGCGGCGCTCGACCGCCTCGACATGCTGGCGACCGCCTTCGACACGGCTTTCGTCTTGCCTGGCACCAATGTCCGCTTCGGCGTCGAATCGCTATTGCGCCTCGTGCCCGGTATCGGCGACGTGGCGGCGTCGCTGTTGTCTTTTTACTTATTGTACGAAGCGTCGCGGCTCGGCGTGCCGCGGCTTCTCATGGCGCGCATGGCCGTCAATGTCGTGCTCGAGGGCGCGGTCGGCGCGGTGCCGTTTGCCGGCGATGCCTTCGACATCCTGTTCCGCGCCAACCGCCGCAATGTCGCGCTGTTGCGCGCCCATTTCGCACGGGTGGGATTTGTCTAGGCTATGCTGTCATTCCCGCGAAAGCGGGAATCCAGTAGCCACGGCGCTTGAGGCTCGAACTGCGACCCAGCGTTTACTGGGTCCCCGCCTTAGCGGGGACGACAGTGCTAGGCGTAGTCCTTCACTTTCTTCTTCTCGCCCGAGCGCGAGATGCTCTGGATCGCCGCCAGCGGCCGGCCGGATTTTTCGGCGATCTCGCGGTCCTGCTCGATCAGGAAGCCGTGCGCCGGCTTGTCGCCGTCGATGCCGCCGAGCAGCGCGCGCGGCACCTTGCGGTTCGAGCGTTGCGTGCCGTCCTCATAGACCACGTCGAACATGACGAATTCGGAATTCAGTCCCGGTTTCCTTGGCATGATTGTTCTCCTTAGGGGCTGATAGAAAACAAAACGCCGGCGCCATTATGACGCCGGCGCTGCATTTATGCCGTTGTTCAGGCCGCCTGCAGATTGGTCGCGGCGGACTTGCCGCTGCGGCGGTCGGCCTCGATGTCGAACGACAGCTTCTGGCCCTCGACGAGCGAGCGCATGCCGGCGCGCTCGACCGCAGAGATGTGCACGAAGATGTCGGGGCCGCCGGCATCCTGCACGATGAAGCCGTAGCCTTTCTGGGCGTTGAAGAACTTGACGGTACCTTGAGCCATGAAGGCCCTCCTTTGGCAAACGCAGAATGCGTTTTTGTGGCCGCGTGAACCATTCGCGCGGTCCAAATCCGGATTTTGCGTTGTCTTGGGAAAGGCCCTTTTTCTTGGCGCATGATCTTTGAGACCACGCCCTAGGCCGAGACGGCAAGTCAGGCTAAATCACGAATGGCGCGTATATAGCCACGGTTCGGGCGTTTTGCAATCGCCCTGGTTGCCGTATCCGCCGCGCTGTCATGAAACGTTAATCAAGCCCTTCGACGATGCGGATGTCGCGCACGGCGCCGTTGTCGAGCGCTTTCAGCGCGTTTTGATAAGCCGGGCTCTGATAGGCGGCGATGGCCTTCTCGACGCTCGGGAATTCCGACATCACGATGCGTTCCTTCTGGCCGGCCTCAAAGGCTGCCGCTGCCGTGCCGCGCGCCAGATAGCGGCCGCCGAACGGCGCGATCGCCGGCGGCGCCAGTTGCGCATAGGCGGCGAGCTTTTGCGGATCGGAAATCGAGCGATAGACGGTGACCCAATAGCCCTTCGGCATTGTCGGACTCCATGCAGGGATGCACGCGGTATGAGTTAGGAGTAACATCCAGCGGCGAAAAAGGGGAGGCCTGCGATGTCGTTCTGGAGCGCCTTGTTCGGCGGCCGTGGCGCCGCCTCGACCGAAAAAGTTTCCGATCCGGTCGAGTACAAGGACTACGTCATCCGCGCCGCGCCGTTCAAGAACAACGGGCAATACCAGACCGCGGGCAGCATCGCCCGCGAGATCGGCGGGGTGCGCAAGGAGCACCGCTTCATCCGCGCCGATGCCTATGCGTCCTACGACGACGCGGTGAATTTCACGCTCAGCAAGGCGCGGCAGATCGTCGACCTGCAGGGCGACCGGATTTTCGAAGAACGCTAGCCCAAACCTTCGACGATGCGGATGTCGCGCTGCGCGCCGTTGCCGAGCGCTTTCAGCGCGGCCTGGTAGCCGGGTCCGTCATGGGCGGCGACCGCCTGCGCGACGCTGTCGAATTCGATAATGACGCAGCGCTCGGTCAAACCCTTCTCGTAGGCTTTCACCGCAGTGCCGCGGGCGAGGAACTTGGCGCCTGCCGCCGCCAGCGCCGGGCCGGCAAGCTTGGCATATTCAGCCATCGCCTCCGGATTGGACACGGAAAAATACGTCGATACCCAATAAGCTTTCGCCATTGTCGTCTCCCTACGCTTGCTTTTGCCGCTCGCGCCGGCGGCGGTCGCGGGTTATTGCGGCCGTGTTGTTGGCACGGCCGGCGTTACGGCGCAATGCAGTTGAGGCCGGTTGGTTCGTGGCCGGCGAGGACGCGCTAAGCGGCAGCTTCGTCGTCGAGGGGTTGCTGGTCGCCCTTCATGCGCTTGAGCATCTTGCGCAAGCTTGCGATTTCGCCTTCGAGCTCGGCGACGCGCTTGACCAACGCGGCGGCGTCCCACTGCGCCTCGGTGGCGGCGTCGGCGGCGGGAAAGCCGAGCCCGATCTCGTCGCCGCGGCGCCACGTCACCCTGGCGCGCAGCGTCTGATTTTTTTGCAGAATGTGCAGATCGAACGTCTCAGGCACCGTGACGTTTTCGGAGAAGATGATGCGCGCGCCTTCTTCCGACAGATCGCGCACCAGGCAGCTCAGCGCGCCGTGCTTGTTGTCGAAATAGACCAAACCGCGCAGGAAGCTTTTCCGCCGTCCGGCCTGGCGCCGCTCGCCCATCGTGTGCCCCTAAAGCCCAAGCAAAAAGTCATGATAAGTTTACGACGGCCGAAGTTAATACGCTGTTACGAATGTGAATTGTCGCACGCGAGCCCAGGCACAACGGCTCCGGGCGCCGCAGGAATCAGGGCTGCGCTACCAGGCGGAAAACAGGTGGCCGACGTCATAGACCACAGCGCCGAATACGCAGGCCGCCAAGCCGGTCCCGATCATTCCGAGCATGAGCACGGTGTTCACACGGGCCAGCGTGTGTTTGTCGAGGTGGGCCTTATCGACGAGGTGGGCCATCGTAGCCATCCTGAGCAATCCATCGTTCGCGATGATTGCCCCCACTTGCCGCCCCACTCCCTCCGTTCCATTAAACGACCGACTCAACGCTTTTGCATCGTGCCTCCTGACAGGGCAGCTTTGCAAGCACCGCGTGGCTGTGCCTATAAACGCGGCATAAACAATCCGTCGCAAGCGCAACCGGTTTTTGCTAAAAGCACGGTCCTAAACAACAAACGGCGGGTGACCCAAGGAGAGCAGACCATGCATGTTTTCAGCGTCACCGGCGAGGCCGAGTTCAATCCGAAGAAGCACGTCGAAAAAATCCTCGGCACCATCGAGGGCGGTGACGTCACGGTGGCCTGCTGGGAGCCCGGCCAGATCAGCCCCAATCACTGCCACCCGCACGCCACCGAGATCTATTTCTGCTTCGAAGGCGGCGGCACCATGCGCACGCCGGAAGAAACCGTCGCCGTGGTGCCCGGCGCCTTCGTGGTCCATCCGCCCGGCGAAGTGCACGAATACGAGAACGGCCCGCAACGCACGCTGTTGTTCCGCGTGCGCTATGGTGCCGACATGGCCTCGCGCCACGTCACCTGGCGCGGCCACCCCGGCTGGACGCAAAGCGCCGAAGACGCCGCTTATTACAAAAAGAACCCGGTCCGCGCCCAAAGCGCGCAGAACAGGCAAACATTTATCTAAAAAGCGCAGCAGCGATCGGCTGCCGCGTCGTATGCCTGATGATTGCGCCTAATGATTCTGCGGCGGGCTGTTCTGGACGCAGGAATCGGCGTTGCCGCGCTTGGCGGCTTCGCATTGCGCAAACGAGTCGTAGGCGCATTCCTGCGCCGATCCGGTCTTCAGGCAGAAATTGTGATGAACGTGCTGTGCGAAGGCCGGCGAACCGGACAACGCTGCCGCAAGCACGCCGGCAACCATGATGAAACGCATTGAAGTTCTCCATTGGCTCCCCCGGCACCGTAACGCGCGCAACCCGTGGAGGTTCCTTGTCACGGAACTAGGTTCCGTCTAACACCGCCCGACAAACGCAATGACAGAGAAATAGGGAGCATAAATGTTTAGTAAACCGCATTGCCCGGTCATCGCCATCGAGGAGCATTACTGGGACGAGGAGCTGGCGAAGACTTACGTCGGCGGCGAAGCCGGCCGGCCCGGCGAGCAGCAAAAGCGGCTGTACGATTTCGGGCCGCTGCGCATCAAGGAGATGGACGACGTCGGCATCGACATCCAGGTGATTTCGCTCGGCGCGCCGTCGACGCAAAAACTTCCGGCCGAAACCGCCGCCGCGCTCACCCGCCGCGTCAACGATCGCCTCCACGCCCAGGTCGCCAAGAATCCGCAGCGCTTCGCCGCCTTCGCCGGCCTGCCGACCGCGGTGCCCGACGCCGCCGCCGACGAGCTCGAGCGCTGCGTGCAACAGCTCGGCTTCAAAGGCGCCATGCTGCACGGCCTCGCCAACGGCACCTTCCTCGACGACAAGAAATTCTGGCCGATCTATGCGCGCGCGGAAAAACTCGACGTGCCGATCTATCTGCATCCGGCGCTGCCGCAGGCCGAGGTGTCGCGCGTCTACTACGACGACTACGTCAAGGATTTCCCGACCGTGGCGCGACCGGCCTGGGGCTACACGGTTGAGACCGCGACCACCGCCATCCGCCTCGTGCTGTCCGGCGTGTTCGAGCGGCACCCGAAGCTGAAAATCATCCTCGGCCATCTCGGCGAGACGCTGCCGTTTCTGGTCTGGCGCATCGACCAGGCGCTCAAGCGGCCGGGCCAGAAATCGCTGAGCTTTCGCGACATCTTCTGCGGCAATTATTACATCACCACCAGCGGCAACTTCTCCAATCCGGCGCTGTTGTGCTGCGTGATGGAGATGGGCGTCGATCATATCCTGTTCGCCGTGGACTGGCCGTTCGTCATGAACCCGCCGGCACTCGACTGGATGCAAACCGTGCCGCTCTCCGACGAAGACAAAGCAAAAATCCTGAGCGGCAACGCGAAGCGGTTGTTGAAGATGTGACGCGGCAAAATCTGCACCTCCCCCCTGGCAGGGGGGGAGGTCGCCGCGCC
>JBAUYI010000292.1:0-25678 GCA_049584715.1 Xanthobacteraceae bacterium | reverse complement strand
TGATGTCGTTGACGTTCTGCAGCGGATTGCGCGCCGGATATTTGGCGCCTTGCAACAGCTGATAGGTCTCCTTCTCGCGGAAGCGGCCGCGCTCGACCAATTTGAAATTGTCGATATAGACGCCTTCCTGCTCGATCGTCGTGGCATTCGGCGACATCGAGCCCGGCGAAATGCCGCCGACATCGGCATGATGGCCGCGCGAGGCAACCCAGAACAAAATCTTGCCGCCTTCGAATACCGGCGTGCAGACGGTGATGTCCGGAAGGTGCGTGCCGCCGTTATACGGCGCGTTGATGGCATAGACGTTGCCGGGGCGAATCCTGCCCTTGTTCTCACGGATGATGGTCTCGACGGCGCGGTCCATGGAGCCGAGATGCACCGGCATGTGCGGCGCGTTCGCCACCAACGAGCCGTTGCCGTCGAACACCGCGCAGGAGAAATCGAGCCGCTCCTTGATGTTCACCGAATAGGCGGTGTTCTGCAGCGCTACGCCCATCTGTTCGGCGATCGACATGAACAGGTTGTTGAACACTTCGAGCATCACCGGATCGGCGTGGGTGCCGATGGCGCGCGTGCGCTTGAGTTTTTGCACCCGCCGCAGCACCAGGTGATTTTTGGCGGTGAGCTCGGCCTGCCAGCCGTGCTCGACCACGACGGTCTGGTGCGGCTCGATGATAATGGCGGGCCCGCTCACCTTGTGGCCCGGCGCCAGCGTGTCGCGTATGTAAACCAGCGCGCGCTGCCATTTGCCGTTGGAGAAAAACCGCGTGCGCCGCGCCGGCGGAGGCAGCTTGGTCCGCGTGGTCTTGCGGGTTTTTTCCCGAAACGTCGCGCCGCCGCCGATCGCCTCGACCGACACCGCCTCGATCACCAGCGCCTTGGCCCGATCGATGAAGCCGAATTGCGCCTTATGGGCGCGCTCGAAGGCGGATTTCATCTTGCTGGGCGAGACGAGCTTCGACTCCCCTCCCCCTTGTGGGGAGGGGTTGGGGGTGGGGGTCGAGAGGCGACGCGCATGCGTCGACGCTTGCGACTTCCCCTCCCGACCCCCCACCCCACCCTCCCCCACAAGGGGGGAGGGAGAATGGGTGCCGGCGTCGACGATCAGCGGCGTGTCGGTTCCGGCGTAACGAATATGCGCGCGCACATGCACCGTGATCTTGTTCGTCGCGACGCCTTGGCCGGTCACCTCGTCGATGGTCGCGCGTGCCAGCCTGCGCGCCACGCTCTCGAGCGTCTTGCGCGCCTTGTCGCCGAACGGCTCCTCGATGGCCTGCTGGCGCACGCTGCGGATGTCGGCAAGGCCCATGCCGTAGGCCGACAGCAGCGACGACAGCGGATGGATCAGCACGCTCTCCATGCCGAGCGCGTCGGCCACCAGGCAGGCGTGCTGGCCGCCGGCGCCGCCGAAGCAATTGAGCGCATAGCGCGTCACGTCATAGCCGCGCTGCACGGAAATTTTCTTGATCGCGTTCGCCATGTTTTCGACCGCGATCTTGATAAAACCATCGGCGACTTGTTCGCTGCTGCGATCGTCGCCGATCTCCTTTGCCATCGCCGCGAAGGCCGAGCGCACCGCCTCGGCATCGAGCGGCTGATTCTGCGCGGGGCCGAAAATTTTGGGAAAGAAATCGGCAGTGAGCTTGCCGACCATCACATTGGCGTCGGTCACCGCCAGCGGGCCGCCGCGGCGATAGCATTTTGGGCCGGGATTGGCGCCGGCCGAGTCCGGGCCGACGCGAAACCGCGCGCCGTCGAAATGCAGGATCGAGCCGCCGCCGGCCGCTACCGTGTGAATGAGCATCATCGGCGCGCGCATGCGCACACCGGCGACTTCGGTCTCGAAGGCGCGCTCGTATTGGCCGGCGAAATGCGACACGTCGGTCGAGGTGCCGCCCATGTCGAAGCCGATGAGCCGGGAGAAACCCGCGGCGCGGCCGGTCTCGGCCATGCCGACGACACCGGCCGCCGGGCCCGACAGGATCGCGTCCTTGCCGCGGAACAGTTCGGCCGCGGTGAGGCCGCCCGACGACATCATGAACATGAGGCGGGTGTTCTCCCCTCCCCCTTGTGGGGAGGGGTCGGGGGTGGGGGTCGTGAGGTGTCGCGCTTGCGAAGACTGACGCTCAAACGCCCGTCCACTTCCTCGCGTCGCCTCCCGACCCCCCACCCTGCCCTCCCCCACAAGGGGGGAGGGATTCAGGTCACCCGCCACCTGCGACACGTAGCGCCGCAAGATCGGCGACAGATAACTGTCGACGACCGTGGTATCGCCGCGGCCGACCAGCTTGATCAGCGGCGACACTTCGTGGCTGGCGGAGACCTGTTCGAAACCAAGTTCGCGCGCCAGCTTGGCGACCTGCTGCTCGTGGTCGCTGTAGCGATAAGCGTGCATCAGCACGACGGCGACGGCATTGATGCCGTCCTGCTTCGCGCGTTGCAGCTCGGTCCGCGCTGCGTCGAGATCGAGCACGCGCTCCACGGTGCCGTCGGCGCGGACCCGCTCGTCGACCTCGACGACGCGCTCGTACAGCATGTCAGGCTTGACGATGTGCTTGGCGAAGATTTTCGGCCGCGCCTGGTAGCCGATGCGTAGCGCATCGCGAAAGCCCTTGGTGATCAGCAGCAAGGTGCGGTCGCCCTTGCGCTCGAGCAGCGCATTGGTCGCGACCGTGGTGCCCATCTTGACCGCGGCGATGCGCTCGCTCGGGATCGCCTCGCCGGGCTTGAGCCCAAGCAGGTGGCGGATGCCGTGCACCGCGGCGTCCCGATAGGCTTCGGGATTTTCCGAGAGCAACTTATGAGTGAGCAGCGCGCCATCCGGCCGCCTGCCGATCACGTCGGTAAAGGTGCCGCCGCGATCGATCCAGAATTCCCAACTGCCGGACATGCCCACCAACCTGCCCTCGATCCCAACCCGCTTTTGTGCCACTCTCGGCTCAAACGACTAGTTGAGGACGCCCCGATGCACAAGATCGCGATCTCGCAAGCCTCTCTCGACCGCATGAACACGCGGATGGGCAAGCTGCATCCGTTCGACGCCATCGACCCGCGCGCCACCGCGCTGCTCGTAGTCGACATGCAGAACTACTTCGTCAAGCCGGGCCACCAGGGCGAGGTGCCGCTGGCGCGCGAGATCGTGCCCAACATCAACCGGCTCGCCGCCGCGTTGCGCGGCCGCGGCGGCCATGTGGTGTGGATCCGCAACGGCACGACGGATACGCGGGAAAGCTGGTCGAACTACCACGGCTACCTGCAAAAGCCGGAGCGCGCGGAGCGGCGGCTGAAAGCGATGAATATCGGCGAGGACGGCTACGAATACTGGCACCTCAACGACATCCGTCCCGAGGATGCACAGATCACCAAGAAGCGCTACAGCGCCTTCATCCAGGGTTCGTCGAATGTCGAGCGCCACCTGCGCGACCGCGGCATCGATACGCTGCTGATCACCGGCACTGCTACCAACGTGTGCTGCGAAAGCTCGGCGCGCGACGCCATGATGCTCAATTTCAAGGTCGTCATGGTGTCCGATGGCCTGGCGACGCATACCGACGACGAGCACAACGCGACGCTGTCGGCGTTCTACGGCCAGTTCGGCGACGTGCAGTCGGTGGACGAGTTGGAGCAGTCGTTGGAGCGTGGCGATAAGAAGAAGGCGGCGGCCTAATCACACTGTCATCGTCCGCGAAGGCGGACGACCCAGTAATCACGGCGCTGCGATTTGCGGATAAAGATCGTCCCAGCACGGATTCGCCTCTTCGATAAGGCGAATCTTCCACGCCCGGTTCCATTTCTTCAGTCTTTTCTCCCTGCGAATCGCCGCCTCTATATCTGTGTGCTGTTCGAAATATACGAGACGATGAACTCCATATTCTTTTGTAAAGCCGGCCACGACTTCAGTGCGATGCTCATACACTCGCTTAACGAGATTGCTCGTCACGCCAATGTAAAGCGTGCCGCCTAATCTACTGGCGAGGATGTAGACCCAATATGTCCGTTCCCTGCTCACGACGCGATAAGCGCCCTTTGGATCGGTGATTACTGGGTGCCCCGCCTTCGCGGGGCATGACAGGTTTAAACGTCCGGCCGCTTGTACTCCAAATTCGGGCCGCCCTTCTGCGACTTCAGATACGACTCGACATGCTGCGTCGGATCCATGACACGCCGCATGCGTGCGGAGACCAGTTGATCGAGCTGGATCGCCTGCGACAGCGACAGATCGCGGCCCATCTGCACGGTGATCTTGGCATGCTCCAGCGGCGCCAGGTGGCGCTCGGAGATTTCGCGAGCGATGGCCGTCACCGTTGATTCCAATTCCACGGCAGGCACCGCCTGCGAGACGATGCCCCAGCGGTCGGCCTCGGCGCCGGAAATGTTGCGGCCGACGAGCTGCATCAGCGCGACCTTCTTGATCGGGATCGCGCCATGCACCAGGGTCGAGGTGACGAGCTGGCCGAAACTGCCGCGTAAAATTTCCGGCATGCCGAGCTGCGCATCGTCGGCGGCAAACACCAGATCGTGGCAATTCATGATGCCGAGCGCGCCGCCGAGGCAATAGCCGTGCACCTGGGCGATGACGATGCGCGGAAAGCCGCGCAACGCTTCCGCCATCTGCACCGTCGGCGTGGGACGATCCCAATCGCGCGGCTCTTCGCTGACCTTGCGCAGAAAATGCAGATCGAGGCCGGAGCTGAAGCAAATCCCGGCACCCTTGGTGATGACGACTTTAATCTCGCGGTCGGCGCGCACGATGTCGAGCGCCTCGAACCACGCGGCGACCAGTGCCTCGTTCAGGCAATTGCGCTTGTCCGGCCGGTTGAGTACGACCCGCGCCACGCCGGCGTCGGCGAGCTGCTCCAGGATCAGTTCCGGCCAAGCTTTGAGCGTGCGCCATGTATCGGTCATCGCCGTTCTCCTGTTGGGGTTCGAAATTCGTTGCGAGCGGCAAACTCGTCTACCCCTCCCCCTTGTGGGGAGGGAGGGGTGGGGGTCGGGAGGTTAGATGAGATCGTTGACGCCTGCGCATCACCTCGCGACCCCCACCCCTACCCCTCCCCACAAGGGGGAGGGGAAACAAGCGGCACGAATAGCGCATCGAGCGCAATGCCGCCGCGCGGCAGCACGACAAAGGGATTGATGTCGATCGATTGCACGACGTCGGCCAAATCCTCGGCAATGCGGCCGAGCGCGATCAATGCGTCGATCACCGCGTCGGTATCGAGCACCGGAGACGAGCGATAGCCGCGCAGCAGCCGCGCCGCCTGGGTGCGCTCGATCATGGCACGTGCCTTATCGCGGCTCATGGGCGGCATGGCAAACGCCACGTCCTTGGTCAGTTCGAGCAGCACGCCGCCTGAGCCGGCCATGACAACGAGGCCCATTTCCGGATCGCGATTGAGCCCGAGCACAAGCTCCAAGCCGCCGCTGATCTGTTGGCAGACCAGCATGGCATCGAGAGCTTCGATCCCGGCACGCCGGACGTTGTCGGCAATGCGCTCATAGGCGGCGCCAACGGCTTCGTCATCGGCGAGATGCAAGGCGACCGCGCCAGCGTCGGACTTGTGCAGAAGCTTCGCCGCGACCGCCTTGAGCACCACCGGGTAGCCGATCTGCCGCGCCGCCTTCACGGCGTCGTCCGGCGACTGCACCGCAATTTCCATCGGCGTCGGGATGCCGTAAGCACGGATTAGCTCTTTCGACTCGACCTCGTCGAGCGCAGCCGCACCGTTTTTTACCAGCATCCGCACGCGCGCTGCCGCGGCAGTTTCGGCAGGCGTTGATGCGACCTTTGCCGACGAGCGCGCCAGACGCTCAAGCTCGTCGCGCCGGGCCACGCTGGCGATGGCCCGCAGCGACTTGTTG
Organism: Xanthobacteraceae bacterium; assembly: GCA_049584715.1. Classification (GTDB taxonomy): domain Bacteria; phylum Pseudomonadota; class Alphaproteobacteria; order Rhizobiales; family Xanthobacteraceae; genus BOG-931. The sequence continues at coordinate 19,816 of JBAUYI010000292.1, read as the reverse complement.
ACTTCCAGCAGGAACGAAACGTGCGGCACCTGCGCCCGCAGCGCGCGGCTGTAGTCGCTCTGGCTGTGCGACACCGGCGTGATGATGGCGATCGGCTTCGGCGCGCCGCCGGCGACGATCGCTTCCACGGTGTGGATGTAGCGCTCGGCGCGGTCTGAGCCCGGCTCGCGCGGCAAATTCTCCTGGATCAGGATCATGTCGATGTTCGGATCGGCCTGCAGCGCCGCAATCGAGGCTTTGTAATTGTCGTCGCTGCTCAGCACGCCAAAACCGCCGTCGATGGGATTTGAGACCAGCGAGCCGACGCCGAGAATGGCATTCAGCTTCGCAAGCGTTGCGTCGGCGAGTTTTGGAAATTGCAGGCCGTTGCGTTCGGCTGCATCGTAAAGCAGCCCGCGGAACGCGCCCGACAGCGTGATGGCGCCGAGGCGGCGGCCCCCGGGCGCGCCGGTATGAACCAGCAGCTCGCTGATCTCGACGGCATCGTCGAGCGTATCGGCGCGCACGATGCCCAAATCCGCCGCGACCGCGTCGAAGGCCTCGATGGAGCCGGCGAGTGACGCAGTGTGCGCCATCGCCGCGTTCCGGCCGCTTTCCGACTGGCCGAGTTTGACCGCAACGATCGCCTTGCCGGCGGCGCGTGCCATGCGGCACGCCGCCTTGAATTTCTCGACGTCGCCGATCGCCTCGATATAGACGATGATGACTTTCAGCTCGGGCTGATCGGAGAAAAACGCGATGTAGTCTGGAATCCCGAGGCCCGCTTCGTTGCCGCTGGTGATGAGGTATTCGGCATTCATGCCGCGTTCTTCCAGCGCCGCGTTCAAGAAGATCATCATGCCGCCGCTCTGGCCGACCAGCGCCACCGGCCCTTCGCGCAACAGCAGTGGGCGATCCTCGCTCAACGTGACGAAGCGGGTCTTGGCGCAGATATTGCCCATGCAATTGGGGCCGGACACCGCAAGCCCGGTCTCGGCGATCACCGCTTTGAGCTCGCGGCCGAGCGGCGCGGCGTCCGTGTTGTAGGCCTCGCCAAAGCCCGAAGAGAATACCGTGGCGCTGCGCGCGCCGGCCGCGGCACCGCTGCGCAACACCTCCGGCACGCCGATTGCCGGCACCAGCACGACGAGATGGTCGGGCGGCTCCGGCAGCGACTTGAAGTCGGGATAACAGCGGTCGCCGCCGATTTCCGTGCGGCGCGGATTGACCAGATAGAGCGGCTGCGGAAACTCGTATTGCTTGAGATTGCGCAAGACGCGCCACGCCCAGCTACCCGGCCGGTCGTTGGCGCCGACCAGCACCGCGTTGCGCGGCTCGGTCAGCGCTTTGACTTTTTTCTTCGATGCTTCGAGGTCCAATGCTCCCAGATTCACTTTTGCATTCTCCACTTACGCGCGGACGGCGAACGCGATGGTCCGCCGCCCAATGAGATAAAACGCCGCGGCGATCACCGTCATGATCGCCGTCCAGACCAGGCCGAATGCCGCAAGCTCGGTGCCCTGGCCGTTGGCCCACAGGTCGAACATCGCTACCGCCACCGGCTGCGCCTTCGGCGAAGCGAGGATCACGGCGAGCGAAAGATCGCGCGCGGCGACCAGAAAGATGAACAGCCAGCCGGCGAGCAAAGCCGGCATCGCCAGCGGCACGACGATACGCCGCAACGCCGTGCGCAACGGACTGCCGGCGATCGCCGCGGCCTCTTCCAGCTCGGGATGAATCTGCAGAATGCCGGACGCGGCGTAGCGCATGCCGTAGGGCAGAAAGCGGATGGTGAAGGCGATGACGAACGCCCACAGCGTGCCGTAGATCGCGAGCGGAACGCTGAGATAGATCTGGATCATGGCGACGCCGAGCACGATGCCGGGAAAGATCAGCGGCGCCGTCGCCAGCTGGTCGAGCAACCAGGCGCCGGGCCGCCTTCGCACCGCGAGCCAGCCGGCGACGACAGTCAGCGCCATGACGCAGGTCGCCGCCCCCGCGCTCATCAATAGCGTCTGCCACACCAGATCGATATAGAAGGTCGAGTGCAGCACGGTGCGGAAATTATCCAAGGTGACCAGCGCAAAACCGCGCCGGCTGACGCCCTGGGTGAACGGCATCAAGGCGAGCCAAACGAGGCCCATGGTCGGCGTCAACAGGATCAGCAAAAAGTTGAACAGGATGACGGCGCCGCCGAGGTAGCGCGCCGGGCCGAGATCGACCGGCCGCGCGCGAAAACTGCGCCCGGTAACGCTGTGATAGCGCGAAGCGTGGCGCGAGATGCGCGAATAAAGGCCGATCAGCAGGCCTGCGATCAGCAGCAGCACGATGGAGAACGCGCTGGAATAGCCGAGATCGGGCGGCACGTTCTCCTTCATGTCGAGATAAATGTCGGTGGTCAAAACCTTGATCTTGCCCGGGAGCCCGACCAGCGCCGGCACTTCGAAGGCCTCGATCGAGCGCACCACGATGAGCAAGGCGACGGCGAGAAACGCCGGCAGCGCCAGCCGCATCGAGATGCGCGTTACCGTGCGCAAAATGCCGGCGCCGCTCATGCGCGCGGCCTCCTCGTATTCGGCATTGGCCTGGACGAACACCGACGACAGCAGCAGGAAAGCGAGCGGCGACCACAAAAAACCCTCGACCAGGATCATGCCGGGCATGGAATAGACGTTGAAGCGCGGCAGCCCGATCGCGGTGATGAGATCGTTGAGCGGCCCGTTGCGGCCGAACAGGAACAGCCAGGCGATGACATAGAGCACGAACGGCGTGCCGAGCGAGATGATCGCGGTGAGATAGGCGAAAGCCTTGAACGGCGCGTTGGTGCGCTCGACCAGCCACGCCACCAGGCCGCCGAAGGCGAGCGCGATCGCCATGCTGCCGAAGCTGAAGACCAGCGAATTCGCCAGACTGCCGAAGAAATGCCGGTCGGACAACAGCCGCCGGTAATAGGCCAAGGTGAAATCGCCGGGCGCACCGGTCACCGTCGTGGTGTGCAAGCTGCCGTTGAGCAGGAAAACCAGCGGCGGCACGACCAAGAGCAGCAGCACGAGCGCCAGCGCCACGACCAGCATCCGCGTCGGATCGGGCCCGGTGGCGGAAAACGCGACTGTGCTGGAACGGGCGACGGACATACGGACCTGTCATGCCCCGCGCAGGCGGGGCACCCAGTATTCGCTACGCATGAAGCAAATAACTGAAGCGACCGGGATTACTGGGTCGTCCGCCTTCGCGGACGATGACACGCAAGGGGCCGTGCACGGTTGCATCAGTTGAACAGCTCCTTCTTGATCTTCACCCAGCGGTCGATGTTGTCCGATGCCGTGGCGGGCGAGATAAAATTGGCCGAAAAGCCGCCAGCCTCCGGCTTCACCTCGGGCGTCTTCGCCGGCACTGACGGCATTGCCGGAAGATAGTCGACGTCGGCGAAGGTGCGCTGGCCCTCCTCCGACAGCAAAAAATCGATCAGCAGCTTGCCGGCATTCGGGTGCGGCGCGTTCTTGACCAGGCCGATGGAATGAAACGGCGCCGGGATCGGCTCGACCTTGAGCCAGGCCACCGGCGCGCCCTTCTTGGCGCTGACCACGGCGTGATGATTGAAGATGCTGAGCGCGATCGCGTACTGCCCAAGAATCACCTGATCGAGGATGGCGCGGTTGGTGGCGTCGACATTGACGATGTCCTGCTTGGCGAGCGCCCGGAGAAACGTCATGCCCTTGTCCTCGCCCATGGTCTGCAAGGCGGAGCCGACATAGACCGGCGCCCCCGACGACGGTTCCGTGCTCCAGGCGATCTTGCCCTGCCATTTCGGATTGAGCAGATCCTGCGCCGTCTTGATCTCGTCCGTGCCGACCAGCTGCGTGTTGACGCCGGGCGTGAGGAAATAAACCACCAGGGCGTTCCAGCGACTCTCGGCATCGCGCAGCGCCGGCGGATATTTGTTCGCCTCCGACGGCGTGAATGGCTCGACGAGCCCGGCCTTGAGCAACGGCGCCGTGGTGGCGATGCCGTCGAACACATCGCCCTCGACCCTGCCGGCGCGCGCCTCGTTGATGACCTTGATAGCATTCGGCCCGCTGTCGCCACGGGCATATTTGACCTCGACGCCGGGATATTTCTTGTTGAACGCCTCGACCAGCGGACGCACCGCCTGGTTTACGATCAGAGACGTGTACCAGACGACCTGCCCCTCTTTCTTGGCCGCGTCATAGAGCGCGTCGTCAGCCCACGCGCGCGGACAAGCAAGCAGCATTGCCGCAATCAAAGAGACGGATGCAACCGCGCGGCAGGTCATTGCGGATACCAACTTGGCTTGCGCTTTTCCTTGAACGCCGCGACGCCTTCTTTTGCTTCCTCCGATCGCGGCGGGCCGTGGGCGGCGCGGCGGGCGAGGATCGCCGTGATGGACGGCGTCACGTCGTGCTCCATGGCGGCCTTCATTTCGCGCACCGCGCCGGGCGCCGCATGGAGGAGTGCGTCGGTTATTTCGATGAGCTTCGCCTCCAGTCTGTCGGCGCTCACGACCTCATGCACAAGACCGATACGTAACGCCTCCGCGGCGCCGAAACGCTCGCCGGACAGCCCGTAGCGGCGGAAGCTGCGGTGGCCGATGGCGTGGATCAGGAACGGCGCAACGCCGAGCGGCGCCATGCCGACCCGCACTTCAGGAATAGAAAAGAACGCGCCATCCGCGGCCAGCACGATGTCGCAGCACGCCGCCAGCGCCGCGCCGCCACCGACCGCGGCACCGTGCACCACCGCGATGGTCGGCTTCGGCAACCGGTCAAGCGCAGCGAGCGCATCGACCAGCGACACCTGCCCGGCTGTCGGCGCCGACTCCATGCCGCGGGCGACCAGGTCGGCGCCGCCGCAAAAATGCTTGCCGCTGCCGCGCAGCACGACGACGCGCGTTGCCGCGTCCGCCGTGCGCTCGGCGAATTGCTGCGCCAGCGCGTTGAGCATGGCCTGATCGAAGGCGTTGGAGCGCTCGGGACGATCGAGCGTGATCGTGGCGATGCTGCGCGATGAGATCTCGACCGCGATGCCGCTCATCGAAACAATTCCTGCGTGACTTTTTGCCAATGCGGCAGCTGCCGATGAATCTCTTCCGGCCGCAAAAAGTCCGCCTGGAAGCCGCCGTCGTTCGGCCTTAAGCCTGCTACCATGGCGGGGACGCTCGGCAGCGCCGGCAGATAATCGTTCTGCTGAAACACTTTCTGGCCCTCCTCGGACAGCAAGAATTCCAGCAACAGCCGCGCGGCGTTCGGATGCGGCGCGTCCTTGACCAGGCCCACGGCATCGAGCGTGACCGGCGCCGGCTCGATCTTGAGCCAGTCCGACGGCGCGCCTTTGCGCGCTGAGATCACGGTGTGGTGGTTGAACGCCATCAGGTTGATCCAATATTCGCCGGCGATGACCTGATCGAGCACGGCGCGCGAGGAGGCATCGACATTGACGACCTGCTGCTTCGCCAGCGCGCGCAGATAATCCATGCCCTTGTCTTCGCCCATGGTGGTCAAAATGTTGGCGACAAAGCCGAAGGCGCCGGCCATGGAGCTGCCGTTCCAAGCCATCTTGCCCTTCAATTTCGGATCGAGCAGGTCGGCGAACGTCTTCGGCGCCTGATCCTTCGGCAGCAGCATCGTGTTGATGCCCGGCGTGAACACATACATGATCACCGCGATCCAATAGCCGTCCTTGGCTTTCAACTCGGCAGGATAATCGGCGCTGTTCGGCACGGTGAACGGCGCCAACAGGCCGGCCTCCTGCAGCGCGAACATGCCGGAGATGCTATCGAGGATGTCGGCCTGCATGCGGCCGGCTTGTCCCTCGGCCAGAATTTTTGCCGCCGTCACCAGATCGTCGGCGCGGGTATATTGCAGCGTGACACCGGGATATTTTTTCTCGAAGGCGTCTTTGAGCGGGCGAACGATTTGGTTGACGACCAGCGTCGTGTACCAGACCACCTGACCTTCTTTCTTGGCCGCTTCGATCAACGCCGCGTCGGCCGCCGCGGCGTTCCGTGCGGCCAAAGCAATCAAGACAACCAAAGCAACACGAAACAACGCCTTCACATCCTCACCCCGTCATTCCGGGGCGGCCCGAAGGGCCGAACCCGGAATCCATAGTCCCTGTCGATTGAGTTGGGCACCGCCGTACGATTTCTTCCGCGTCTGTGGTTATGGATTCCGGGTTCGCGCCTTGGGCGCGACCCGGAATGACGTTAAGCCGTCGCTTTCAAATCCTCGGGCGTCGGAACGAATTTCTCCATCTTCGGCGGGGCGCCGTTCTTGCGCATGTCTTCGAGCCAGATGCGGTGGATGCGCGGGTCCTGGTCCTCGTATTCGATCTGGTCGCCGCCATCCTTGACGCTCTTCGACACCGCCGGCAGGTCGTCGCCGCCGGCGCCGAGCAGCGAGATGCGGTTCGCCAGTGTGGTCGGATAGCGCAAGCCCCCGACCGCGGTGGCAAGATAACGTGCCGGCTGCGGGCCGGTGTTGAAATGCTGGTGGAACTGCCGGTCCGACGGCACCAGCACCATGCCGTGCTTCCAGTCGATGCGGCGGAAATCCTTGTCGTGCTCGTACCAGAGCAGCGAGTAGCCCTGCCCTATCACGCACATGACGTGAAAGCTCGGGCCGTGGCGGTGCCCTTTCTTGTAGGTGCCGACCGGCATTTCCGAGATATGCGCGTGCATGGTGCCGTCGGCGAGCACGAACATGATGTTGGTGCCGCCGGCGCCGCGATCGCCCCAGGTTTTGAGCTCGATCGCGGTCAGGTCGGGGACGAAATTGGTCTCCCACATGTGGTTGCCCGGCCGCACGGTGATGAGATCGCCCTCGCCGGAGAAATACTCCTTCTTGCCGGCGCGATCGGAAAAATCGAAATCGCTGCCGAACACGAAGGCCTCGCTGTGAAAGACATTCATCATCATCGGCAGGTTCGTCGTGGTGACCAGAAGCGCGCGCTCGGTGCCGCTGCCGTTGAAGTGCCGATGTTTGGCGTTGAGCGGAATGGCGAACAGACTCTTGGCGCCCCATTCAAAACTGCGCTTGGTGCCGTCGGCCATTTCGACCTGGGTGGAACCGGTGCCTTCGAGCACATAGACCACTTCTTCGTAGAGATGCCGCTGCGGCGCCGTCGAGCGGCCGGGCGCGATGTCGAGCACGAACATGTTGGCAAAGTCGCCGCGACCCTTGAGATGCACCGCTGCGCCATTGACGCCGTAGCGCGGCCACGGTGCGGTCTCGACGTCGAACAGGTAGACGCCGTAATCCTCGACGACCGGAAGGCTTTCGCCCTTGAGCCAATCGAGATACGGGTCGATACCGTAGCGCGCCTGCTGTTGCGGCACTTCGCGGATATTCATGTGTTCCTCCAGGCGGGCTTTGCGCCGCATCATATACGCCCAGTCATCATCCGCGAAGGCGGATGACCCAGTAATCGCCCGCGTCGAAGATTAGACTTTGAGCGAAGCGAATACTGGGTGCCCCGCCTTCGCGGGGCATGACAAAATGGGGGCCGCTATGCGAAGAGCAGCGACTTGATCACCACCGGCACGACGCCCGGCGGGGCGATCAGCGCGCCGACATCGACATAATCGAGCTCCTGCAACTCCACGCCGTCGATGGAGACGATTTTCCCTGGCCAGTTGAGCTCGCGATGCATCAGCCGGCCGAAAGTCTTGCCGACGTCGCCGTCGATCATCAGGAGCAGGAGCTTGATCCGGTCCTGGAGGGGGCTGAGCGCGCGGACGACACCCTGCCCTGCGGCCTTCAGGCGCGAATGCTCCGGATCGCCATGCCAGGGGAACGAAATCGCCAGACGCCCGTTGCGGTCGAGCTCGATTTCTTCGAGGCCGGAGCGGATGGCGTCGGCGAGCCGGCCGGGATCGATATCGCCCGCCGCGGCAAGCGCGACGCGCACCACCGGCACATTGTGCACCGGCAGCACGTATGGATCCGGCAGATAGATGGTCTTGCCGCTGACCTGGACGGTGAACTGCGAGGCGCCGATGACGGTAGCGCGGATGCGCTGGCCGGGATCGATCAGTGGCAGGCCGGTGCGCCGGCTCAGCTCGCCCGCCAGCGCCGCCGCGAGCGGTTTTGCGATATCGCCGAATTCTTCGTGCTCGTGGCCGAAGATGTATTCGGCGACGCCGCCGGAAAACGTCAAAGCTGTCGGCACGGCCACGCGCAACAGCGGCTCAGTGAGGAGCAGCGATTGGCCGAGGCGATCGAGGGCTGCGCCGCCGATCACGTCGGCCGCGACTACCGCCAGCCGCTGCGCGATCCGGCTGCGAACGGTTTCGTCGCTGAGCGCCTGCGGCGAGATTTTCAGACCGAGATCGTCGGCGACGAGTTGCGCCGATTGATCGATCCGCGTCCAGGCACCGTTCGCATCGGCCGCAATCAGCCGGCCGCCGACCGCAAAGGCACAAAGCCCGACGATCACGCCGCGGTCGATCAGCGCCAGCTTGGTGGTGCCGCCGCCGACGTCGACGTGCAGCAGGCAGGTGTCGCGCGCTTTCGCCAGCGCCACTGCACCGGACCCATGGGCGGCGAGCCGGCTTTCGAGCTTGTGGCCGGCAGTGGCGCAGACGAATTTGCCGGCTTCCGCGGCGAACAACTCATCGATGGCGCGTGCGTTGGTGCGCTTGACTGCCTCGCCGGTGAGGATGACGGCTCCGGAATCGATCTCATCTTGCGTGAACCCGGCGTCGCCATAGCAGCGGCGGATGAAGGCATCGAGTTTTTCGGCGTCGATAGTGCCGTCGGGCAAAAACGGCGTCAGCAGGATCGGCGAGCGCCACACGATCTCGCGGCCGACTACGACGAAGCGGCTCGACAGCCCCTGCGACTGCCGCTGCAAGGCGACCTTGGCGAACAGGAGGTGCGAGGTCGAGCTGCCGATATCGATGCCGACAGTCTTGAACGAAACGTTGTCCTGATCCCAAATCGTGCGCACGACCGCGGCGCGCTCGGCCGCGGTCTCGACGTGCTCGTGGGAAAAATCGGTTTCGTGCATGGGCGGCGGACAATGACACACAATAATCGACGCGTCATTCCGGGGCGCGCGAAGCGCGAACCCGGAATCCATACACACAGACCTTGCAGAACGCACGCGGCCCCGTTCAACTGCGAGAATCGTGGACATGGATTCCGGCTCTCGCTTCGCTCGGCCGGAATGACGGAAAATGGCCCCGCTCAAACTCACCTATGCAAGCTGCAAATACGATCGCATCGAGGCGTTGCGCTCAGGAGAAGTCCAGGTCGAAGGCATCGATCTCAATGTCATCGTGTTCCCGTCGGGCCGGCAGATCTTCGACCGCATGATCGGCGGCGAGGAATTCGATGCGTCGGAGCTGTCGGCGTCGGAATTCATCGCACATGCCGGCCGCGGCAATAGCCCGTTCGTCGCCATCCCGGTGTTTCCGTCGCGGGTGTTCCGTCACGGCTATATCTTCGTCAATTGGCGCTCGGGCATCCGCACGCCGAAGGATCTTGAAGGCCGCAGGGTCGGGCTGCCGCTCTACACGCAGACGGCCTCTATCTGGCTGCGCGGCCACCTGCAGCATCAGTTCGGCGTCGATCTGAGCACCATTCATTGGCTGCAGGGCGCGGTCGAAAGTAGCGGCACACACGGCAATCCGCACACGCTGCCGCTTCTCCGCCCTGTCGCCATCGAGCAGAACCGCACCGGCCGGCCGCTGAGCGAGCTTTTGGCCCGCGGCGAGATCGACGCCTATCTCGGCTCGCGCAGGCCGCCGGCCTTCGGCACCGATCCTGACGTGGTGCGCCTATTGCCCGATCATCACGCGCTGGAACGCGAGCTTTATCAGCGCGAGAAGATTTTTCCGATCATGCACCTCGTCGCGATCCGGCGCGCGGTCTACGATAAAAATCCCTGGATCGCGTCGAGCCTCTACGCGGCCTTTGTCGAATCAAAACGCATCGCGCGGGCGCGACTGCGCTACGCCGGCTCGCTCGCCGCCATGCTGCCATGGCTGCAAGACGAGATCGAGGAAATCGACGACGTGTTCGGCGGCGATCCGTTCCCCTACGGCATCGAGCCGAACCGGCCGACGTTGCAGGCGCTGGTGCAATATATGGTCGAGCAGCATTTTATTCCGGAGCCGATCCCGATCGAAAAACTGTTCGTGCCGCTGCCGGGAGCGACGGGAACGTGAGCTCTGTTTCCCGGGCGCAGCGCAGCACGCAGTGATGCGCTGCAGACCCGGGATCGTTACGCACTTGAGCGGCGATCCCGGATCAGCGGTGCACCACTTCGTGCTGCACCGCATCCGGGAAACAAATCGGAGCAAGCGAATGCCTACTTTGCCGCGGTATCCTTCTGCAAAATCCCCGCAATCATCGAAATCTCGTTGCGCGCGTATTTCGGCAGGCCCGCGCTGATCGAGCTGCCGGAATTGAACGACGACTGACCCATCAGCACCTGCGCCGGCACCAGGTTGCGCAGCACCGGGACGTTTTCGTAATCGCGCTTCTCGTCGAGCACGCGGGCCTTGATCGCGAGCGCCATGAACGCGGTGACCACCGTCTTGCTCGCGTCGCTCGGGTGATTTTGGAACACCGCCAAAAGCTTGCCGAACTTCATGATCTGGTTGACGTAGAAAAGATCCTGCTCGATCACGCCGGCGACCGGCGTATCCAGCGCGGTGAGTTCCTGCAATGCGGCCTGATCGACGTCGGCGGCGGCTTGCGCCGACAGCTCGCTCTGGAAATCGATGGTATCGGCGACCTTCTTGACGCTGTCGCGCAGCTTGTTGACCAAGAGCACGCCGATCGGAATCTTGCCCTCGAGCTTGTAGCTCGACTGGATGCAGATCGACATGGCGCGGCCAGTGCACCATTTGCGGTCGGGATTGTCGTTGCCGACGCCGGGGTCGTCGTTGAACGGCACCACGTCGGCGGCCGCGATCAGCTTGTGCTTGATGGCCGGATCGATGCGCTCGAGGATGGGCAAGGTGACGTAACGCGACAGATCGATGCTGCCCGGCGCGCGGTCGAGCATGAAGCGGGCTTGCGCGACGTACATGTAGAGTTTTTCGACCACCGGCCCGCCGCCGTTCGCCGGCTTGGCGATGGTCGGCTCGACATAGGCGGGAAACAGCGCCAGGAATTTTTTCTGCACCGGGTGCTTGTTGGCCCAGTCCTCGAAGCGGATCAGCACACCGCCGGCGTCGACGGCGTCGCCGCCCCACTGATCGCTGAAGGCGATGACGCCGGGCTTGAGCTGCGCCACATCCGCGATCCGCGCCGCGCCGCTATCTTCGATACGGAAGTCCTGCGCCGCGGCCGCCGGGGCAAAACCAAGCAAGCCGAGAAGCACGATCGCGTGCCGCGTTGTCATTGAAAAATGTCTCGCGAATCGATTTTGGCCGGGGTCAGTTGTAGCGCCCACCCCAGAAAGAATCCGGGGCTCGTTGGGGTGCCGGCTGGGGTGCGCCATTTTGGCTGCCCCAAGGCTGGAATAGCCCGCGCGCCACCGGCTGCGGTGGCGGCGGGGGCGCCGGGCTCCAACCCTGATTAGGATAATAAGTCCGCCCGGTGGTCCAACGCCCGTCGCTGCCGTAGCCGCCCGGGCCGCTATAATACGAACCTTGATCGGCGTTCGGGTCGGATCGCACGGCGTAGGCGTCCTCGCGCGAGACGATCTGATACTGGGTATCTTCGGCTTTGCCGTCGGCATCGCGGCGGAAATGCTCGATGAAACTGCCGCTGCCCGGCGGCGGCGCGGCAGCCTGGGCGTTGCCGGCGAATGCGCCAAACAGACCGCCGATGCCGGAATTGTTGTTCGCGGCGGGCGCGTTCAAAGGGACGCCGCTGGCATAGTCGATCGGCACGTCGATGAGCAGCCGTTGCACCTCGCGCGACGGGCCGGCGAGCGGCGCCTTCGGCGCAATATGCTCGGCCCATATGGCTTCAATAATGGGCTTGAAGATCGGCAGCGCCACCCGTGCGCCGGTGGCGTTGGAGCCGAGCGAGCGGCGCTTGCCGTCGCCGTTGTCGTAGCCGACCCAGACCGCAATCGTCACATCGTTGGTGAAGCCGACGAACCAGCCGTCGACGGCGTCCTCGGTGGTGCCGGTCTTGCCGGCCACATAGGGCGACAGACCGCCGATCGCGCGCGCGGTGCCGCGCGCCACCACGCCCTGCAGCATGGTCTTGAGCTGATAGAAGCTGACGCCGTCGGCGGCGCTGATCGGCGAGAACAGCGGCACTTTCGGATATTCGTAGACGGTGCGGCCGTTGGCCTCGATCGCGTCGATGGCATGAGGCTGCGGCCGCGCGCCTTCGTTGGCGACCGCCGCATAGAAGGCGGCGAGATCGATCATGTGCACCGGCTGCGCGCCGAGCACGAACGGATAATAGCGCACGCAATCGGTGTAGATTTTTGCCGCCTTCGCGGTAGCGCAGACCTCGTCGAGACTCGCCACCGGATCGGCGTCGATGCCGCCGGCGAGCAGATGCGCGGTCACCACGTTGATCGAGTTTTCCAGGCCGCGCCGCATGGTGAAGACGCCGCCCGATGCGTAGTCGGCGTTGCGCGGCGACCAGTAATCTTCGGGCCGGTCGGGGGCGCCGTAGTCGCGGATGATGCTGCCATAGGTCGAGTTGCCGATCGGCGGCAAGGTGAGCGGATCGTTCGGCACCAGCGTGTTCGGCTGCAGCCCCTTCTGCAACGCAGTGAGATAGGTGATCGGCTTGATCGCCGACCCGGGCTGGCGCTGGGTCTGCCAGGTGCGATTGAGCTGGCTCAGCGGATAGGAAAAGCTGCCGGCCATGGCGAGGATGCGGCCGGTCTTGTTCTCCAGCACCAAAACCGCGCCCTGCACCGTCGGCCTCGCCCGCAATTGCGCCTGGCCGCTCGAAACCGGCTGGGGTTTCGGCTTGACGGGATTGCCTCGGGCGTCGACCGCGGGCGCGCGTACCTCGCTGCGCCGGCCGTCGACCACGTTGACATAGACCACGTCATAGAGCCCGAGGCCGCGCCGGCTCACGTAGGACAGACCGGTCAGCGGCATGATGCGGCCATCGGGCAGACCGACGCGGATGTTGCCGTCGTCCTTCTTGCCGTCGCCCTTTTGCACGATCGCCGCCGGCGTCCAGTGCACGTCATAGAGCGGCAGATGCACGGCTTGCAGCGCCTGCTGCCACGCCGGCATGCCGGACGCGCCGGAGCCGATTTTCTTGACGGCGTCGGCGATGTTGGCTTCGGGCCCACGGAACTGCACCCGGCCGTTAGCCATCTCGTACTGTGCCAAGCCCTCCTGGAGCGCCGATTCGGCATCGCGCTGCAATTGCGCGTTGATGGTGGAGCGCACCGTGTAGGTTTGCGCAGTCAGGCTGTCGACGCCGTCGGTTTTGGACTCGCGGCCGAGATAGTCGACGAAGTTGAATCCGGAGTCGCGATGCGGCAGCGCGAACACGACGCGCTTCGGCAGCGCCGCCGTGTTCTTCTGCTCCGCGCTGATGACGCCGTCCTCCTGCATGCGGCCGAGCACATAGGTCAGGCGTTCCTTGGCGCGATCGGGATGGCGGTCGGGATTGTAAAAGCTCGGCCCCTTAAGCAGGCCGGCGAGCATGGCGCCTTCGGGCAGCGTGAGGTCCTTGGCCGACTTGCCGAAATAGCTGCGCGCCGCCATCTCGATGCCCCAGGAACCGCGGCCGAGATAGACGGAATTGATATAGAGCTCGAGAATGTCGTTCTTGCCGACCGTGCTTTCCAACCGCGACGCCACGATCATCTCGCGGATTTTTCGCTCGTAAGTGACGTCGTCGCCGACCAACAGGTTCTTCACCACCTGTTGGGTGATGGTCGAGCCGCCTTGCGGCCGGCCGGATTCCGCAAGATTGCCTATGAAGGCGCGGATGATGCCGTGCTCGTCGATGCCGTGATGCTGATAGAAGCGCCGGTCCTCGGCGGCGATAAACGCCTTCTGAACGAAGTCGGGCACGTCGGCGAGCGGCACCCAGACGCGGCGGTTGCCGGGCTGGAACACGTCGGCATAATGATCGCCCTTGCCGTCGAGCACCGTGCTCATGCCGGGCAATTGCTTGCCTTTGAGACGCGCCGGGTCGGGCAGATCGGCGGCGGCATTGTTGTAGAACGTGATCACCTGGCCGATGTCGACCACCGGATTGGCCACGGTCTCGTTCTTGCAGAATTGTTTGTAGGCGGTATTGAGGTCCGCGAAGTTCAGGCCATGGAACGCCTTGATGTTGCCGCCGACCGCCGCCGGATCGTCGAGCGCGGTCGTGATCAGGTCGTCGACATTGATCGATTCGATGTCGAACGCCTGGCGCATATGGGCGCAGCCGTCGCGCAGGATCTGCACCACCGCGTCCTGGTCCTTGACCGGATCGAACTGGGTCTTGACCGCCTGCGGCTGGGTCATGACCTCGCTGAGCGCCAGCGCCGTCGCGAAGAGCTTGACGAGAATCATATCCATGCTGGGGACTACGGGCACTCGGTTCGAGGGACGCAAAGCCTGGAGACAACTGCGATTATAGCGATCCGATCCTTACAAAAAGACTTTTTTGCGGGCGCCGCCGGAGGCCTTGCGAAAGGTGCGGGAATCGGACGATCTGGCGATGACACCGCGATGAATTGCCGCCGACATTGAGGCAAGCGCCATGCTTTGCGAGACCTGCCGCTGGACCGAGCGGCCCGGCTTCATCCGCCGCCCGGCCAAGCCCGATCCCGGCCCCGCGGCGGCCCGGGACGAGGCGGCCGATTTCGTCCCCTGCCCCGATTGCGGCGGCCACGCTATCGCCCATTGCTGCGAGGGCTTGTGCGAACAGCCCGAGCCGGATGCGCCAGGCGCATTACCGATTGGCGGGCGATAGACCGTCAAAATGCCCGCGGTGCTGGAGCCACGCCAGCAAGGCAAGCGCCGGCAGGCTCGACAGCGCGCAGATCGCGAAAAACCATACCCAGCCGGTAGCGGCAGCGATATAGCCGGCGCCTGAAGAAAGGTAGGTGCGCCCAAACGCCGCCAGTGCGGTGAGCAGCGCGTACTGGGTCGCGGTGTGCAGCGGATTGCGGCACAGCGCCGACAGATAGGCGACGAAGATCACCGTGCCGATGGCGCTGGTGAAATTCTCGGCGACGATGGCGAAAGTGAGCCACGCCGCATTCAGCCCGACGACGGCCTGCCAGGAGAACGCCAGATTGGCGAGCGCCTGCAGCACGCCGCCGATCCACAGACTCCGCGGCAGCGAATAGGTCCGCGCCACGAAGCCGCCGGCGAAACCGCCGATCAAGGTCGCCGCCAGCCCGACGCCTTTGATGATGGCGGCATATTCGTTGCGCGAAAAGCCGAGATCGATCACGAACGGCGCCGTCATCGCGCCCGACAGCGCGTCGGTGAACTTGAACAAGACGACAAAGAGGAGCGCCAGGAAGGCCAGGTCGCGCGACAAAAATTCGGAAAAGGCGCCGACCGCCGCATCGATGACTCGCTTGAGCGATGTCTCGCGCGCATGGACGGCATTGGCCGCAACCGACTTTTCCGGCTCGGTTGCGCATAACGTCGTGACGGTGCCGATCAGCACGAACGCCGCCATCACGACGTAGCCGGCGCGCCACGCCGCGTGATGGTCGAGGCCAAAACTCTGGAAGCCGCTGACCAGGAACAGCGCACCGGCGGTCGAGACCAGCATGCCGATGCGATAGGCGGCGACATAGGACGCCATGCCGGCCGCCTGCTCGCTCTCGTCCAGGCTCTCGACCCGGAACGCGTCGACGATGATGTCTTGCGTCGCCGAAGCCGTGGCGACAAGGAGCGCGCCGAGGGCGACCACATAGGCCGACGCCGCCGGATCGCAGAAGCCGAGAAAAACGATCGCGGCGATGAGCAGGAATTGCGACAGCAGCAGCCAGCCGCGGCGGCGGCCGAAGCGCCGCGACAGCACCGGCACGTCGAGCGCGTCGATCAGCGGCGCCCAGAGAAATTTAATCGTGTAGGGCGTGCCGACCAGCGCGAACAGGCCGATGGTGCCCAGATTGACGCCGGACTCCCGCATCCAGATCAGCAAGGTCGAGCCCGACAAAGCCAACGGCAGGCCCGACGAGAATCCCAGGAACAGGATGATGAGCACTCGCCGCTTGAGGTAGACGGCGAGCGCGTCGGTCAACGACCGGCGGGATTTTGCGACGGCATCGGCGGCATCCGGCGTCGCGGCCATGCGCCGCTACTCGCCCGCTTCGAGCTTGCGCGTCATCGGCGCCGGAATGATTTCGGCGCCGTCCTCGTCGAACTCGACTTCGGCGATGCGCGTGCCGCGCTTTTGCACCTTCTCCGACGAGATCACGATCTGACGCACGTCCTCGTTGGTCTGATTGAAGTGGCCTTGCAGCTTGAGCACGCGGTCGTGCATGCGCGACACGTCGTCGATCAGCCGGCCGACCTCGGCTTGGATCTGGCCGGCAGCCTCGCGCATGCGCTCCTCTTTCTGCATCTGCTGCACGAGGTGGATACAGACCATGAGCAGCGACGGCGAGACGATGACGACCTTGGCGCGGAACGCCTTTTGCACGACGTCGTCGAAAGTTTCCTGCAGATCGGCATAGAGCGATTCCGAGGGCACGAACATCAGTGCGATGTCCTGGGTTTCGCCGGGGATCAGATATTTGTCCGCGATGTCGCCGAGATGCTTGGCCATGTCGGTGCGCACGCGGGCGGCCGCCTGCTTACGCTCATCGTCGGTCTTGGCCTCCTTGTAGGCGGTGACGGCTTCGAGCGGGAATTTGGCGTCGATGACCAGCGGCCGCTGCCCGGGCAGGAACACCGCGCAGTCCGGCCGCATCTTGTTGGAGAGCGTGTACTGAAATTCGTAGCAGCTCTTCGGCAGGCCATCCTGGACGATGATTTCCATGCGCGCCTGGCCGAACGCGCCGCGCTCCTGCTTGTTGGCCAGCACGCTTTGCAGCGAGGTGACCTGGGTGGCGAGATTGGTGATGTTCTTCTGCGCGGTGTCGATGACGGCGAGCCGCTCGTGCAGCTTTTGCAGGTGCTCGCTGGTGTGCGCCGTGGTCTTTTGCAGTGAATCGCCGAGCCGGTGCGAGACCGACTCGAGCCGCTCGTTGACCGCGGTCTGCAACTGCGACTGGCGGTCGCCGAGCATCCGGATCATGGCTTCGAGGCGCTGCCCGGTGGCGCTCTGCGCCTGCGCCAGCTCGGCCATGACGGCGGCCTGCGGCTCCGCCGGAGTGCGGCCGCGCCAGAGCACGACAACAAGCGCCGCGACCGCGGCCAAAGCCACGACAACGGCCACAATCGCGAAGAGCGGCAGCATCTCGGTCATCGGGTGACTCTAAACGATTCGCGGGCAAGGTGAACGAAGAGCGAACGTGATAGCCGGTCAAGCCCGTCGGATCAACAGCAAGGCTGTCGAATGCACCGGATTGACCCCGCTTTGTGCAACTATTAAATCGCCATGTATGGCTGTCCGCGAAATAGTGAAACTTCCTGACAAGAAGCTGCCGCCAGACCAGCAGCTGCGGCGAAAGTCCGACCCGGTTCGGTACATCGACGCCGAAATCAGAAAGCTGGTCGGTGACATGTTCGACACCATGTACAAGGCGCCCGGCATCGGCCTGGCGGCTATACAGGTCGACGTTGCTTGGCGCGTTATCACTATGGACTTGTCAAAAAAGGGAAATCACAAAGAGAGACAGGTCTTTATCAACGCGGAAATTATCTGGAAGTCGGACGAAAAAGTGACCAACGAGGAGGGTTGTTTATCAATTCCCGAGCAATACGAAGCAATCGAGCGGTCGGCACGGGTCAAAGCAAAATATCTCGACCTCGATGGAACAGAGCACGAGATCGAGGCTGACGGATTGCTTGCTACCTGCCTGCAGCACGAGATCGACCACACCAAAGGTATTTTATTTATTGATCATCTTTCTAGGCTCAAACGTGAGCTCTTTATGAAGAGGTACAAGAAATTCATCAAGACGGCGAAGAAGCCGGAGGCGTGATTGGCGCTCCGCCTGGTGTTCATGGGCACGCCGGATTTCGCCGTGCCGACGCTTGTCGAGCTTGTCGGTAGCGGTCATGACATCGCGGCGGTCTATACGCGCGCGCCACAACCGGCGGGACGCGGATTAGCGCCGCGGCCCAGTCCGATCGCGCGCGAGGCCGAACGCTTCGGCCTGCCGATCATCACGCCAAAAAAACTTAAGGAGAACGACGCGGCGGAAGCCATGCGCGCGCACGGCGCCGATGCCGCCGTCGTCGTCGCCTACGGACTGATCCTGCCGAAATCGATCCTGGACGTTTTTCCACGCGGCAGTTTCAATCTCCACGCCTCGCTGCTGCCGCGCTGGCGCGGCGCTGCGCCGATCCATCGCGCCATCATGGCCGGCGACAAAGAAACCGGTGTGATGGTGATGAAGCTGGAAGAAGGGTTGGACACCGGCCCAATCGCCATGGCCGAGCGCGTGCCGATTGGCGCCGACGCGACGACCGGCAAGTTGCACGACGAACTCGCTCGACGCGGCGCCGATTTGATGCTGCGCGCACTGGCCGCGCTGGGAAAGGGCCAATTGCAATTGACGCCGCAAGCCGCCGCCGGCGTGACCTACGCCAACAAGATCGCCAAGAACGAGACGCGCGTCGACTGGACCAGGCCGTGGAACGAAGTCCACAATCATTGCCGCGGGCTGTCGCCGTTTCCCGGTGCCTGGTGCGAGCTTGCCGGCGCCGGGCGTGTCAAGATTTTGCGCACGACGAAAGGTGACGGCGACGGGCCGCCGGGGCGCGTGCTCGACGACAAGCTGACCATCGCCTGCGGCAGCGGCGCCGTGCGATTCGTCGAATTACAGCGCGCCGGAAAGCAGCCGATGGCAGCGGACGAGTTCTTGCGCGGGACGCCCGTCGCGCCCACAACCGTGCTGCATTGATATGCCGCGCTACAAGCTCACCATCGAATACGACGGCACGCCCTACGTCGGCTGGCAGATGCAGGACAACGGTGCGACGATTCAGGGCGCGCTGACCGATGCCATCGCGGCCTTCACTGGAGCGCCGCCTGTCGTGTACGGCGCCGGACGCACCGACGCCGGCGTCCATGCGCTCGGGCAAGTCGCCCATGTCGATCTCGCCAGGGACTGGGACAGCGACAATGTGCGCGACGCGATCAATTTCCATTTGCGCCCGCGGCCAATCGCCGTGCTGGTGGCGGAGCGGGTCGCGGAAACGTTCGACGCGCGCTTCTCGGCGACCAAGCGGCATTATCTCTACCGCATCAGCAACCGCCGCGCCGATCTCGCGCTCGAGCAAAACCGCGCCTGGCGCGTGCCGCGGCTGCTCGATTGCGAAGCGATGCACGCCGCCGCGCAGAAACTCATCGGCAAGCACGATTTCACCACCTTCCGTTCCACCGAATGCCAGGCGAAATCTCCGTTGAAAACGCTCGATCGCCTCGACGTAGCGCGCGACGGCGATGCCGTGCGCGTCACTGCGTCGGCGCGCTCGTTCCTGCAACATCAGGTGCGCTCGATGGTCGGCTCGCTGGTGCATGTCGGCGAAGGCAAATGGAGCGCCGACGATCTCGCCGCAGCGCTCGCCGCCCGCGACCGCGCCGCCTGCGGCCAGGTCGCCCCGCCGCATGGGCTTTATCTGGTAAGGGTGGAGTATTGAGAAAACCCGGCGTTTGCGGGCATGCCCTCTCCCCTTGCGGGAGAGGGCGGCACAAGAGTTTCAACAAGCACGATCGGTGAGGGCTCTCGGCCCGCCCCCTCACCCATTCTTGTCATTGATCCGCTGAGTAGCCCTCTCCCGCAGGGGGAGAGGGCACAACGA
>JBAUYI010000291.1:0-4134 GCA_049584715.1 Xanthobacteraceae bacterium | reverse complement strand
GGCGAAAAGATCAGATCGATGTCGGCGAGCGAGCGGCCCGAGACCAGCGCCAACGCGCCGCCGGTCAAGTCGTCGAGCCGCGCCAGCGTGCGGCGCAGTCCCGGCGATACCCAAACCTGCTGCGGCGATGGCGCCAGATCGAGGATGGTGCCGTCGATGTCGAGCAGAATCGCGCATTTCCGCAAGTCGGGGACCAGCGAGATTTCCGCAAGCTCCATGTCGAGATCCGAGATTTCCAGGCTCATGTCCAAGTCCGCGTCCAAGTCCGCGCCCACGTCTGACATCTGTGATTCAATCGATGAATGCAAGCGGCCGGCTCACCGCTTCGAGCGATTTGCGCTCGGCGGCGACACCCCAGCGGGCCTGGACGACGGCGGCCGCGGCCATCAGGATCGCGCCAATCACATAACCCATGGCGACGCTCAAGCGCGAGCCGGTCGAGATCAGCATGCCGAACAGCAGCGGGCCGGCGATGCCGCCGATGCCGGTGCCGATGGCGTAAAAGAAGGCGATGGCGAGCGCGCGAATCTCCAGCGGGAAAATCTCGCTCACCGTCAGATAGGCTGAGCTCGCCGCCGCGGAGGCGAAGAAGAACACGATCATCCAGGCGACGGTCAGCGTCGTCGCGGTAAGCAGGTCCTGGCTGAACAGATAAGCGGTGATGGCGAGCAGGATGCCGGACAACGCATAGGTCGATGCGATCATGATCCTGCGGCCGACCGTATCGAACAGGCGGCCGAGCAGGATCGGGCCGAGCACATTGCCGGCGGCGAACGGCAGGATATACCAGCCGACCGCATGCGCCGGTATGCCGTAGAAGTCGGTGAGGATCAGCGCATAGGTGAAGAAGATGGCGTTGTAGAAAAACGCCTGCGCGACCATCAACGTGAGGCCGACCAGGGTGCGCTGGCGATAGGTCACAAACAGCGTGCGGGCGACCTCGCGCAGCGGCGTGTGATCGCGCATGCGCAGCCGTACTTTCGGCCACTCCTGCGTAGGCGAAGCGCCGCGCGTAAAAAATTGCGCTTCGATGCCGCGGACGACCGCGAGCGCCGCTTGCGGGAAGCCGTGCGTCACCAGCCAGCGGGGGCTTTCCGGAATCCAAAGTCGCATGACCAAAATAACAAGCCCTATTGTTGCGCCGATCAGGAACGCCAGCCGCCAACCGATCGCCGGATCGATGAATGCCGGATCGAGCAGGACGAGCGAACCGCCCGCGCCCATTGCCGCGCCAAGCCAGAAGCTGCCGTTGATGAGGAGGTCGGTCCAGCCGCGGAACCGTGCCGGAATAAGCTCCTGGATTGTCGAATTGATGGCAGTGTATTCGCCGCCGATGCCGGCGCCGGTGAGAAAGCGGAACACGACGAAGCTCCACGAATCCCATGACAGGCCCGTGGCCGCGGTCGCCGTGAGATAGATGACAAGTGTGATTGTGAACAGCTTCTTGCGGCCTAAGCGGTCGGTCAGCCAGCCGAAGAAGACCGCGCCGAGCACGGCACCGGCGAGATAACAGCTTCCGGCAATGCCTATCTGCGCATTGCTCAACCCCAAAGCCGAGCTCTGTTTGAGCTCGCCGGACAGCGCGCCGGCGAGGGTCACTTCGAGACCGTCGAGAATCCAGGTGATGCCGAGTGCGGCGATCACCAACAGGTGAAATCGCCCGAACGGCAGGGCGTCGAGGCGGGCCGGGATATCGGTGGCGATGATGGCGCTCGATGGGCTTTTCGCGGCGTCATGGACCGGGTTCCGGCACAAAGGAGGCGGGATGGCGTGATCATGAAAGTCTCGATGCGGCAACAACTTGCCTGCGAAAATTGCCATATCTGAATGCCGTCAGGCCCGGGTTCCCAGGCACTAACGCCCGGTGCGGTCCAAGGGTTCCTGGTCCAAAGGTTCCTGGTCCATGCGTTCCGGCTGTGGCGGCTCAGCGCGCCTGCTCGGCCTTACCCGAATAGCTGATCCGCCATATGGTACCGCTGGCATCTTCCGAAACCAGCAGTGCCCCGTCCTTATCGACGGCCACGCCGACCGGGCGGCCCCAGACCTCCGAATCGTTGATCACAAAGCCGGTGGCGAAATCTTCGTATTCGCCCGTCGGCGCGCCGTTCTGCACCGGCACGCGGATGATCTTGTAGCCGGTGCGTTTGGAGCGATTCCATGAGCCGTGCTCGGCGGCGAAAATATTGCCGCGGTACGCGGCCGGGAATTGCGTCGCGTCATAGAACGTCATGCCGAGCGACGCCGAATGGGCTTGGATCGGCACGTCGGGGACGGTGATCTTGTCATTGAGGTCCGGCCGCTCGCCGGCATGACGCGGATCCTCGTGCGCGCCGATATAGTACCAAGGCCAGCCGTAAAACGCGCCCTCGCGCACGCGGGTGATGTAGTCGGGCGGCACATCGTCGCCGAGGCCGTCGCGCTCGTTGGTCGAGCACCACAGCGTGCCGCTCGAGGCTGCGACCGCCATGCCGACGCAATTGCGGATGCCGGTAGCAAAGAGGCGGCGGTTCTTGCCGTCCGGATCGAAGGCCAACACATCGGCGCGCTCGGCCTCATCGCCCCACGCCGCGCCGAGCGGATGGCTGGACTGCCACGCCTGCAGCGCCTTAGCGCTCAGCTTCTCCATGCCGTCGCCGGCATTCGAACCGGAGCCGACCGACACGTACATGGTCTTGCCGTCCGGCGCGAACACCACGTCGCGGGTGCTGTGGCCGCCGACCGGCAGATGCGGCACCACCACCTCGGCCGGGCCGCGCGCGGCGAGATCGCCGTTGCGATAGGGAAAGCGGACCACGGCGTCGGTATTGCCGACATAGACCCATTGCGGATCGGCGCCGGCCGGATAGAAGGCGATGCCGAACGGGTAGCGCAGGCCCGTTGCGAACGTGCTCGGCGGCGCCGCGTCGTTGCCGCCCGGCCGCAACACGCGGATGCGTCCGGCGCTGCTTTCGGCGACGAACACGTCGCCATTGGGCGCCACGCGAATGATGCGCGGCTCGGCGAGGCCCGAGGCAAATAGGTTGACTTCGAAGCCATTTGGGACGATTGGCTTTTGGTCGGTGCGGCGCACTTCTTTGACGAAATTCCGCGCCGACGCGGCCATGTTCGGCGCCGGCAAGTCTTGCGGCCTGATGATCCGGCGCACGCCCGGATGGTCGCCATGCCAGTCGCCGAATGCGGCCGTGCCTTCGAGCAAGCCTGCGCCGGTCTGGGCCAACAGCGGGATGGCGGCGAGGGCAAAAATCGCGGCGGCGGCCGCCGCCAGAATGTCACGAACGGGGTGCGGCATGGCGTGCTCCTGGCGAGGTTCGAATGAAGAACAGGCCCAGGTTAGTACGGTTCCGCGGGTGACGCGCCTTGATTGCTGAAGCGGCCACCCGACTGGAGATTCCGCGGCGCCTGCGCGCCATGGTGCGGGCGCGTGAATCGAGCCTGATCTTGCTGGCAGCCTTGGTCGGCGTGCTTGGTGGAGCGGTCGTGGCCGGCATGGGCGTCGGCGTCGAGATTCTCCATGAGCTGTTCTTCCAGTTGTCGCCGGGCGAGCGGCTGTCGGGGCGGCTGTCGCTCGATCCCTGGTTGGCGATTCTGGTGCCGCTCGGCGGCGGCATCCTATTCGGTATCGCCAGCGAAGTGATCGCCCGGTGGCGGCCGGAGCGCGAGGTCGATCCGATCGAAGCCAACGCGCTGCACGGCGGCCGCATGTCGCTCATCGGCAGCATGATCGTCGCGGCGCAGACCATGTGGTCGAGCGGCGTCGGCGCCTCGGTCGGATTGGAAGCGGGCTACACCCAGATCGCCAGCGGCATCGCGTCCCGCATCGGCCACGCCTTTCGCCTGCGCCGCGGCGACCTGCGCATCCTGGTCGGTTGCGGCGCCGCCGCCGGCATTGCCGGCGCCTTCGGCGCGCCGCTCGCCGGCGCCTTTTACGGCTTCGAACTGATCATCGGCAGCTATTCGCCGAATGGACTGGCGCCGGTCGGCATATCGGCGCTGATGGGCTATTTGGTCGCGCGGCAGCTCGAACCGGCCGAGCTCGGTGTCGTCGGTCCCGAGAAGATGACGATCGTGGGTCACGATCTCGTGCTCGCCGCCACGCTTGGCCTGCTCGCCGCGGGGCTCGGCATCATTCTGATG
>JBAUYI010000290.1:0-25377 GCA_049584715.1 Xanthobacteraceae bacterium | reverse complement strand
TAAAGACGCTTGCACCGGTTCATACTGGTATCGCACATCTATCTCGGCTTTAAACAGATGCACGAGGGTGTCGTATCCGCATGACAGGTGATATCTTGTTAGTGTCGGCGTAGATCCTTGAAATCGGGGATTGACCTCGATGGGATAGGCGATCTTGAGTTTCTGATCATATAAAATGTCGACGCCGAATATGCCGTAGTAATTGAACTCGCGCAATGCATTGCCGATCGCGCAAGATGAGTTATGAATATCTTGCAGCAACGCTCGAGGCAAATGAGACATAAGCGCATAGTCGTTGCCGCAATAGGTGAAAGGAGTTGTGCCAAGCTGCTCAAGGCCAATGAGCTGAACCGACGGCGGCGCGAGATGAACTGACCTACCAACAAAGCCATTAACGTTGAAGCTGAGGCCTGAGAGATATGGCGACAGCGCAACCAGCTGATCGCCGTATCTAAAATGAAGCAACTCAAGATCTTGGGCGCTGCATATTAGAAATGTGCCGCTACCAGAGGCGCCTGTACGGAGCCTAGCGACAATCCGCGGCCCGAATGAACTTGAGAGCGCATTGTAGTTACAGACGCTGAGAGACATGACCCGGCTGGGGACTGAGGGCAGGCCAGCGGTGCGGAGAAGCGATGAAAAATGGAATTTGTCATCGAGGCGGCGCTTCAGATCGAAAGAAGGCGCCATTATTCTAATTTGGGGATGGCTGGCGGCAAAGAGGTCAAGTGCAGGCAAGGAATGATAACAGAAAATATTAACGGGCCTGGTTTCATCGCTTAAACTATTTAGCATGCCCTGAAAGCCTGGGGTGCCGACCACTGTCTCCAGCTCGTCATTGCTCCAACAAGTGCGACGCTGAGCGGCAGCTTCGACGGACGAGTATGGAAGGTCGGTGGGCGGGTCGTCATCCACTGAAACAACATAAGAGATAGGCATGAATCCATGAAACATTTGGTAGTCAGAGGCGCGCAGGCCAATCCAAACATTAAGCGGACCGCCGCCACCTTTCGACCAGTCCAAAATGAAAGCGCAACTTTGGTCGCTGGCGGAGCTACGCGCAGGTGGGCGGTATACGGTAGGCGAAAATCCCATGAGTTTCCTTTCTTTGCAATCTCGGTCTCGCTTTGGCCCTGATGTAATCAATTATTGCGATGTCGCGATTCAGTTCCATGCGTGAATGAATTTGGCCAATCCTAGAGTCCACTTATAGCCGCGATTTCTGCCGCTTGCCGACGCGGAGCGCGCGGCGCTGATGCGCTTTACGCATCCGACGCTGCGCAACTGGAACGGCTTTGAGGTCGGCGCGCTCGGAGTGATCAAACTCCGAGGTCTCGGTCCGACCGTCGATGGCCGCAACGACTGATCACCAGTCAGTCACAATTTGCGTCCTATCTGCTATCGCCACGGCGTGATCATCCTAGAGGCAGTACTTTTCCGAAGCATTCGTAGTAAAGCAGCTTTTGCGCGACGAGTACGAGATCTCCGTGATCCATGGAATCGTGAATCGACATGAGCAGCGCCGATGCAGCAGCATCGTGTTTACTCACGTCCTTCCCTAGGAGCTCGTTGAAATTCGAAAGAACTGCCGCAACGACGTCGGGATCGAGCGGATCAACCGTGGTCGTTGGCGGATTCCCCGACGTATGAAAAGCTTTGTCGCAGGCAACGGAGTATCTTTTTCCACTTTGCTTGTCAGTGATCGTTACATCTTTATCGGCACCGCTGCAGGCGAAGATACACAGCAGCAATAATCCGCAAATTGGGCTTAGAGCGTTTCGAATGTTCATGACAAACCCCGTGATAACTTAAGGAGCGGCCGTGGCATGGCAAAAATGAGGGTTTCGTTCCGTCACGGAGGCTCGCGCGCCGACTTCCTATCATACTATTATAGATTGAAGATAATATCTGAGCCGATCTGTCGACGATAATATGGTCGCGCCTCTGACGCGGCTGTCTCTTAGTCCATAACGGGTTATTGATCGGGTCTCACCGCACCCGGTTGCCGACCACCGACAATTGCGCATAGCGCTCGGCGCCGTCCTTGGCGAGGTCGCCGGTCACCGGCTTTTTCCATTCCATGCCGACGATGGCGCCGAGGCGGGCGCCGGAGATCATGTTGTCGGCGATCACGGCGGCGCCGGCGCCGGGGGCGACCGACACGGCGATGCCGTAATCGGCGCCGCGCACCACATTGGCGTTGACGGTGACGTCGCGCAGATATTGGCCCCAGCCGGCGGCGATGCCGATATAGGGCGCGTTCTCGATGACGTTGCCGCTCACCGCGGTGTCGGCCTCGATGCCGATGCCGATGCCGGCGCCGTCGTTCGGATCGGTACCGGCGGGCCGGTGCGGCACCAGATTGCGGATCAGGTTGCCTTGCACCACAGCGAGTCGGCCGCCGTCGTTGAAATTGGTCACCGAGACGCCGACCGCGGCGCCATCGACGATGTTGTTGGCGATCATCGCGCCTTCGAAGCCAAACTCGGCATAGAGCGCGACCTCGCCGATTTGGCTGCAGGTATTGCCGAGGATTTGCAGATTGGACGCGGCATTGCCGCGCACCGCGGAGAACGCCGCATTGCGGATGCGATTGCCGCGCACCATGACGTTGTTGGCACGAAACACATTGATGGCGTTGCCGTACTGCCCGGAGCCGCCGGATTTGTTGGCGACGTTTTCGATGCGGTTGTCGACCACCAGCGTGCCGTCGTCGCCGGCCGTCGTGCGCCAGACCAGAATGCCGCCATTGCCGGCGTTGCGCACGGTGTTGCCGGCGATGCGCAAGCCTCGCGCGTCGGTTGAGAAAATGGCTATGTCGGCGGCGCTGATCGTGGTGCCGGTCACCTCGCCGTCCATCGCTTCCAGTGCGATGCCGTTTCGTCCGGCGCCGACGATCGCGCAATCGGCGATGCGCAGTGCGTGGCCTTGTGCCAGATGGATGAGCCCTTGCCCCTCGGGCAGCGGGATACTGGCGCCGTCGAGGATCAGGCCGGAGAGCGCGATGTTGTCGCTGCCGGTGGCTGACATCATCGAAGGGCCGCCAGCCATGACGATGCGCGTCAGTCCGGCGGTGCCGACGATGGCGGCGTGGGTTGGCAAATTCAGCGCGCCGGCGCGGTAGAAACCGGCCGGCAGATGCAGGACCGTGCCCGCGGCCGCGGCCTGATCGATGGCGCGCTGTAGCGCCTTTGATTGATCATCCGGCGCATTCGGCCGCAGCCCGAACGTGGTGGCGTCGATCGCTGATCGTGCGGAGGTATCGCGGGCGAGCGCAGGTGCTGTGGCGCCGGCCGTGGCGGCGCCGGCGAGGGCGGCAAACAGGCGGCGGCGGTCGAGGCTCATCGCAAATTCCCGTTAAGCGCGGCGCAACGCCTATCACATGGTGTGCCACTAAACCGTTTCAGTGCGGCACACGCGACGTTCTCGCGTTAACGGTTAACGGCGGCTTGCGGCGACGAGCGCGATGAGCAGCGCTTCGGCGAGTTTCAGAAGTTGGGCGAGGGTCGGTGACCTGCTTGTGCGCCGCCGCCGCGGCTTGGCGCTGACCGGCGGGATGTGAACGAATTGCACCAGCGGCCGGGTGCCGCGCACCTGTTCCAGGGCCCGCCAGTAAACGTAATTGCACAGATAGCGGCC
Organism: Xanthobacteraceae bacterium; assembly: GCA_049584715.1. Lineage (GTDB taxonomy): Bacteria > Pseudomonadota > Alphaproteobacteria > Rhizobiales > Xanthobacteraceae > BOG-931. The sequence continues at coordinate 21,738 of JBAUYI010000290.1, read as the reverse complement.
GGCATCGCGCGACAGCCGTGCCCTCGGTCCCGCGGCGCCGGCAAGGCGCGCGAAGGGCGCGTTGCCGATAAGGGCCGCCGGTCCGCGAAGTTTTATGACGCCGTGGCGCGGCCGGCGACCGCTGGCGTCGGGAAACAGCAGCGAGACGGCGTTGCGCGCTCGTGTCTCGATACAGAGGTGATGCCGTCGCCCCGCGACGCCGAACATCAGCACGATATCAGGCTTTTGTTTTTGCGCGAGCAGTTTCGGCAGGTCGCGATCGACTGAAGCGTAAGTGGTCGCGAATATGTGCACTGCGCGTTCGATACCGGCCAAAGCCGGCCGCCGCCGGCGCGCCAGCGTCTTGGCCAGCGCCGCGCTCGGATTGAACGGCGCGCCGGGGAAAGGGCCGAAGCCGGTGATCAGGACGCGCATCACAGCCCGAGTATTTCGGCGATCTTCTCGACCGCGGTGGCCGGCACCAGACGCCCGGCTGCGACCTCGGCTTCGAGCTTCGGCAGCGCCGCTTTGAGCGCCCGATCGGAGCGCAGCGGCGCGAACAGTCGTTCCTCGAGCATCGCCCACATCCATTTCACCTGCTGTTCGCCGCGGCGCGCCGCGAGCTCGCCCGAGGCCGTGAGCTTTTGCCGATGATCGAGGATATGTCTCCACAGCGCTTCGATGCCGTCGCTCTTGAGCGCCGAATAGGTGACGACCGGCGGCGACCAGTTCGCCGAAGCGGGGCTTAGGATATGCAACGCCGCGCCGTATTCGGCGGCTGTCAGCTTGGCGCGTGGCAGGTTGTCGCCGTCGGCCTTGTTGATGGCGATCATATCGGCCAACTCGACGACGCCCTTCTTCAGGCCCTGCAGCTCGTCGCCGCCGCCGGGCAGCACCAGCACCAGGAAAAAATCGGTCATGTCGGCGACCGCGATCTCCGACTGCCCAACGCCCACCGTCTCCACCAGCACCACGTCGTAGCCGGCAGCTTCGCACAGCAGCATGGTCTCGCGTGTCTTGGCCGCGACCCCGCCCAGCGTGCCGGAAGCAGGCGAGGGGCGGATGAAGGCGCTTGCGTCGGTCGCCAGCCGCGCCATGCGGGTCTTGTCGGCGAGGATCGAGCCACCGGTGCGCCGCGATGACGGATCGACCGCCAGCACAGCGACCTTATGGCCTTGCCGCGTCAGCATAGAGCCGAGCGCGTCGATGGTGGTCGATTTGCCGACGCCGGGCGAGCCGGTGATGCCGACACGCACCGCCTTGCCGGTCGCTCCGAGCAGTGTTTGCGTCAGTGCCGCGGCGGTGCTGCGGTGGTCGGCGCGCTTGCTCTCGATCAGGGTGATGGCGCGCGACAGCACGGTGCGGTCGCCGGCACGGATGCCTTGCGCGAGCCGCTCGACGTCAGAGGCGGGGGAGGGCGAAGCCATGCTGTCTCATCGGCGGGCGCACGCGGCGCGTCAAGTCAATGCTCCATCAGCAAAGCCAGCCCGCCGCCTGCATGCGGTTTTGCGGCAGTCGCGCGCGCCAAGGCCAGCACCGCCTCGCGGCTCTCCACGCGGCAGGCGACGGTCGCAGCCTTCTCGCAGAATTTATTCTGCATCGCTGCGTCGGCATCGCTCTCGTCGACCGCGACTAACAGATAAACGCCATCGGCCAGCTTGCGCGCAATGCCATATTCCACGGGCTTGCCGGCGCGGATGCTTTGCACGATGAGGTCTGCGCCCTCGAAGGCATGCAGCGTGAACGGGCCGATGTCCTTGGCGTTGCCGCCGACGGGAACGTAGCCGCCGTCCTGCCAGCGGAACGTTTCCGCGCTCGGCTCGTGCGCCGTGCCGTCGCGTAAAACGTAAAATCGCACGTGTGGCTCCTTGCCGACGAGCGGCTGAGCGTCGGTCAGGATCGGCTCGTTGGACGAAATGCAGCCGGTCAGGAGGACGAAGCTTGCGAGCGTAAGCCCGAGAGCAAGCAAATGGGACGCACGACGTGCGCGCCGCGATGAAATTTTGTTCATGATGCCTGCGCAATGGCCTGAAAAATCTGAGAACGATTCCAGATAGTCTACACCGGGCGCGATGTTTCTGTGCGGTAATTTAGCGGATCGCAACCACGCCGCTGGTAAGAAAGTTGCGACATCGGGAATAGCGTCTTTCTGAATTGACAATCGAAGCCCGCCAGAGCAACGCCAACATTGGTCTTGGAAAGACCGCGTTGTGGTCGAACTCAGGCCGCATCGCGCCGCTGACATTGCGCGCACCGGCGGCGCGGCGGCGAGCGCCGCGCTTCCACCGGTGGCACGGGAGACAGCGATGACCTGGGACGAGATCGAGGGCAATTGGCTCCACTTCAAAGGCAGGCTGCGGCACAACTGGGCCAAGCTCACCGACGAAGACATCACCCGCATCAACGGCCGCCGCGACGAGCTCGCCGCCCGGCTGCAGGAGCGCTACGGCTTTGCCCGATCGGAGGCCGAGCGCGAAATCGGCGCCTGGATCCGCTGCCAGCGTCACGCGGCGTAGGTACGTTATCCGTCACCCTGAGGTGGTCGCGCGTAGCGCGGGCCTCGAAGGGCGACGGCCCGGGCCGTGCATCCTTCGAGGCTCGCTTCGCTCGCACCTCAGGATGACGGAAAATGGCTACGGCAAAATCGCAAACGCGCGCGCCGGGAAGCCGAGGCCTTTTTCCACCTTGGGCCACGTCACCACGATGACGGCGCCGGTTGCCGGCACTTTGTCCAGATTGGCCATGACTTCGATCTGATAATGGCCGTGCCGGAGGATATAGGTTTCCGAATCCATCTTGTCGGTGGTGTCGGTGTCCATGGCTTCGTGGCCGGTCGCGGTTACGCCGCGCTGTTCGTAAAGATATTTGATGGTCTCGAACGCCCAGGCCGGAAACGGGCTGCGCTTGAAGCGCTCGGGGTTCGCATCCCAATCCTTGTACATGTCGGTGCGCAATGCCGCGAAGGCGCCCTTGGGCACGCGGCCGTGCGCACGCTCCCACGCTTTCAGGTCGGCAACCGAGAACGCGTGGTTGGGATCCTTGCCGAGGTAAGGCGTGTCGTCGAGCACGACCAGCGGCAGGATCATCTCTTTGAGCGGAATCTGGTCCATGGTGATGCCGTCTTGTGCAAAATGCGCCGGCGGATCGACATGGGTGCCGTATTGTCCGACCATCTCGTAATAGGTGGTGCGGAAGCCGTCCTTGGCGATGGTGTAGGGCTCGTGGGTCTTCGGATCGGCGGCGGGCGAGAATTTGGCCTGGCCGAAACCCGACCAGACCGGCGTTTGCGGGCCGAAACTGTGGGTGAGATCGACGAAGGTTTTGGAGGCGATGACGCGATAGGCTCGCGCGAGGTCCGATTGGGCTTGTGCCGGTGCGGCGGCCGCCAACGCGCAAAGCGTTCCGATCAGTAGAGCGGTGCGACGCGGCATCGCCGCCTCCTTGTCTAGTCGGGCAGCGGAATGAATTCCGTGGTGTCGCCCGGCACGATATCGAAGCGGCCGGCTTTCCAGTCGGCCTTGGCGGCCTCGATGCGCTCCTTGCGCGAGGAGACGAAATTCCACCAGATGTGGCGCGGCCCGTCCATGGCGGCGCCGCCGACCACGACGAAGTGGGCATCGCTCGCCGCCCGGATCGCCACCGGATCGCCCGGCTTGAGCACCAACAGCCGCTCCGGCCCGTGGCGGTCGCCGCCGATCTCGATCTCGCCGCCGAGCACATAGACGGCGCGCTCTTCGTGGGCAGCGTCGAGCGGCAGCGTCGCGCCGGCGTTGAGGTGCGCGTCGGCGAACAACGTGTCCCACGAAGTCACGACCGGGGAGCGCAGGCCGTGCAGCGTGCCGGCGACCACGCGTAGCGTCAGACCGTTGTCGCTGAGCGTGGGGATGTCGGCCGCGGCGGTGTGAGCGAAGGCCGGCGTCGTCTCCTCGTCTTGCATCGGCAGCGCCACCCACAGCTGCAAGCCGTGCAGCGGCTCGCCGCCGTCGCGATGGTCGGCGGCGGTGCGCTCGGAATGCACGATGCCGCGCCCGGCGGTCATCCAGTTCACTGCGCCGGGCCGGATCGGCATCGCGGTGCCGAGACTGTCGCGATGCACGATCTCGCCGTCGAACAGGTAGGTGACGGTGGCAAGCCCGATATGCGGATGCGGCCGCACGTCGATGCCGTCGCCGGCCTTGAACACTGCCGGGCCGAAATGGTCGAAGAAAATGAATGGCCCGACCATGCGCGATTGTCCCGACGGCAGCGCGCGATGCACCTGGAAGCCGCCGAGATCGACCGTGCGCGGCACGATCAGCTGCTCGATGGCGTCACTCGACGGCGTATCGCCGAGGTTGGGGTCTTTGCCGGGGAAAAAGCTCATGGTTTCCTCCGTCGGATCGTCTCACTTTGCATTTTCGCTCTCGCCGAAGGCGAGGATATAGCCTTCCGGATCCATAATATAGAAATCACGCGTGCCCCACGGGGTACCGGCAAGCGGCTTTGTTATTGTCGCGCCTTTGGCTTTACACGTCTCATACAATGCATCCACGCCGACAACGCCGGCATAAATGTCCAAATGCTCCTGCTGCTGCCGGTGGGTGCGATCGGCGACCGTTTTAGGAGCGCATTTGAGGTGAACCGCAAAGCCGTCGCGCTCGCCTATGGCATAAAATCCACGCCACGGCGGCCCGAATGAGAAGCCGAGAACCTCGCTGTAAAACTTGATCGCCCTGTCGAGGTCATCCACCAGCAATTGCGGTGCAAACGATGTGATGCGCGATGCGGCCGCTGCCATGACGCATTCCTCCCGTAGCCTGCTGACGGTCAGCCCAAAAGCTGCCGGCAAAACGGCCGTTGGTCATATTAGCATCCAAATGCCGCACCCCATGAGTGCCAAGCCAAGCACGGCGATCGAAATCAAAACGTAAGGGGTCCGCCGGAGCTCTGTAGTGGCGAAGGCCATTATGGTCAGGAAGTAAAATGTTGCTGTCCAGCCCGCAGCAAAGATAATCAGAAGTATTATAGCAATGATGTGGCCTATATTGTGGGTCATAATGTATCTCTCGCCTGCTGGGCATGTTGCGGCGCATGCCGAACGGGCTTCGGCGCTGCTCCCCGGGGCTAACCGATCGGAAATAAACTAGCGGAATTCCGCGCGCACCGGCAGTGGGGGCGAAACGAGCCGTCGCGTCAGCGTCGCGGTTTTGACTTGGCCACCAGGTCGGCGATGAAGCGCGGCTGGGCGAAAGCGGCGACGTGGTGCTCGGGCGTCCAGTATTTTGTCGTAAAGCTGCCGGCCTTGCGGTAGCGCGCGGCGATGGTCTTGGCCGGCGTGACGCGCAGCGCCTTGTTGTCGCTGGCAAAGCCCATCGCCATATGGCCGCCGACATAGACCGGGATGGCGGCGACATAGCAGGTGGCGTCGGCGAACAGTTTGCGGAATTTCGTCATGGTCGAGGTGAGCTCGTTCTTCTGGAAGAACGGCACGCCGTTCTGCGTGACCAGGATGCCGCCCTTTTTCATGCAGCGCCGGCAGCCGCGATAAAACTTCTCGCCGAACAGGATTTTGCCCGGCCCCTGCGGATCGGTGGAATCGACGATAATGACGTCGAAGCGCCGGTCGGTCTTGGCGACATATTTGGCGCCGTCGTCGATGACGCTTTCGAAGCGCTTGTCGGCGAACACCGGCCCGGTGAATTCCGGAAAATGCTCCTTGGCGAACTCGACCACTTTGGCGTCGATCTCGACCTGGGTGAGCCGCTTCACCGTCTTGTGCTTGAGCACTTCCTCGGCGATGCCGCAATCGCCGCCGCCGATGATCAGCACGTCCTGGGCGTTACCGTGGGCGAACAGCGGCACATGCGACATCATCTCCTGGTAGATGAATTCGTCGCGCTTTGAGATCTGGGTGGCACCGTCGAGCATCAGCGTCTTGCCGAAATACTTCTGCTCGAACAGGATGAGGTGCTGGTGCTCGGTGTGCAGCTCGTACAGCACCTTGTCGACCTCGAAGGTCATGCGGAAGCCGAGATCGTCGAATAGCGTCTCGGGTATCCAGCGTTTCTCGGCCATGACACCTCCCGAACCTTGGAACCCACAAGTCTTAGAACCCACAAGCCCTGCGGCCCATATGGAAACGGCCGGGACCCGGCCCGGCCGCTCAATCGTCGCGAAACGGCAAGTACGCTTTACAAGTGCGCTTTAAGTGTCCCGACCGCGAAGCAGCTCGTTCACCCCGACGCGCTCAGCGGAAAATGCCTCGCGCAGCACCGGGATGCACTTGTCGGGATCGGCCGAGCCGCACATGAACACGTCGAGCGCGGCATAGCCGACTTCCGGCCAGGTGTGGATGGAGATGTGGCTCTCCGCCAGCACCGCCACGCCGGAGACGCCGTTCGGCTGGAAGTGGTGCAGGTGGATGTGCAGGAGCGTCGCCTTGGCGGCGTCGACACAGCGCCGCAGCGTCGCCTCGATGTGGTCGATGTCGTCGAGCCGCTTGGCGCCGTGCAGATCGACGATCAGGTGGGCGCCGGCGCAACGCACGCCGTTGCGGACCGCGAAATGGTCTTTGTGAGGATCAGTTTGGCGATCGTCCGCCGGCGGCGGCGCGACTTTGAGCTTGGTCTTTCTTGCTTCCGTTCGGGCGGTACCTGGAATCCCCAAGCCCTTCACCGATCGCAAGAGGGCATTCTGTGCCATGCTTCCTCTCCAACCAGAGACCTGAACCCGAGATGCCGGCAAGCCGGCGCCGCGGAATGCGAATGCCGCCCAATCAGTTCACGCGAGCTGATCAACAGCGGCAATTTCCCCACATAAATGCAATCAGCGGGGAGTCAAGAAGATTCTGCAAGAAAACCTTTAATGCTTCGTCACGTTCCACCGTTCGTCGCGCGTGGAAACGCGCCGGCGATGCCGCGACACGCGCCGGAGAAGCGCTCGCGCGACTTGCGGACGCCGCGACGCTCGCTAAGCTCGCTCGCGGCAACGTCAGAACCAAAAACGGAAAGACAGGGATGAACACGAGCTTCGCACGACCGCATTCGATGGCGCAGAAACCGCTGCGGCACAGTGCTTTTCGCGTTTGCGCTTGCTGTCAGCCGGCAAGCGTGCCGGCAAATCCGGCGCGGCGGAATTTTCTCGCCGGCGGTCTCGCCGCGCTCGGTCTCGGCGCTTCGGCGCTGCCGGCTGCCGCTCAGGCGGCGCCCGAGAAGACGAGCATCGACGTCCATCATCACTACGTTCCACCGGTGCAGGGCGAAGCGATGGCGAAGCACGGCGGTCAGGCGCCCAAGTGGTCGCTGCAGTCGTCGCTCGCCGACATGGAGAAGGCCGGCGTGACGACCGCCGTGCTGTCGCTGGCGCCGCCCGGTGTGTGGCTCGGCGATGTCGAGGAGGGACGCTCGCTGGCGCGCGCCTGCAACGAGTATGGGGCGCAGCTGCGCAAGGACAATCCCGGCCGCTTCGGACTGTTCGCCGCCATTCCGCTGCCCGATACCGAAGGCTCACTGCGCGAGATCGAATATGCCCTCGACGTGCTCAAGGCCGACGGCATCGGCCTGTACACGAGCTACGGCGAAAAATATCTCGGCGACGCGGCCTTCGTGCCGGTGTTCGAGGAGCTCAATCGGCGTCGGGCCGTGGTCTATACGCATCCGGTCAACCCGGCTTGCTGCAGCCACTTGGCCGACGGGGTAGGACCGAGCTCGATCGAGTTCGCCACCGATACCACGCGCACCATCGCGAGCCTGATCTTCGGCAAGGCCGGCACGGCCTTTCAATGCCCCGACATCCGATTCATCTGGTCGCACTCCGGCGGCACGCTGCCGTTCCTGATCGGCCGTTTCATCCGCGAGCAGGTGGTCAAGAAGGATCCGCGCATGCCGGACGGGCCGGAGCCGGTGGTGCGGAAATACTTCTATGAGATCGCCCAGGGCAATGAGCCCGGCCAGTTCGCGGCGCTGTTGAAGCTCGTGCCGGTGTCACAGCTGCTGTTCGGCTCGGATTATCCCTATCGCGAAGCCGTCGAGGCGGCGAACGGGCTTCACGCCTATCCGTTCAGCGACGCCGAGCGCACCTCGATCAATCGCGGAACCGCGCTGCGCCTGATGCCGGGGCTCGCTGGATGACGGTACCCTCCGGTGCACCGCACCATGAGCGGGCCACATTTTTGCCTGCGGATACTCTTAAGCGGTGACGACACGGGGCGGCCGAAGCAGATATAAGCCGGTTCTGCTGGCCCTGCCGGGCGACGGCGGAAGAGGGAAGGGAGAACGGATATGGTGCGCAGTTTGGGAGCTGGGATGGTGGTGGCGTTGTCGGCTTTGCTGCCGGCGCAGCCGACGGCGGCGCAGAATCCGCTTGGCGGTGCGATCGTCGGCGGCGCCGTCGGCGGCATCATCGGCGGCGCGTTCGGCCGCGGCCCGGGTGCCGTGATTGCCGGGGCCGCGATCGGCGCCACGACCGGCGCCATCATCGCCAGCGAAGCGCAGCGGCGCGCCGGCGGTTACTATTGGTGGCACGGCGGCTGCTATTACCAGTATCCGAACGGCGCCTGGGTGCAGATCGCGCCGAATTATTGCAGCTACTGAGCCGGGCGCAGCGCTTCGCGCCTTCTAACCGTTGACGGCGACGGCCTGCGGGATCACCGGCGCTGCCGGCTTTTTGGTGCGGGTGCGGAAGAAGCCGAGCACGCGCTTGGCCGTATCGGGCTGCAAGCGGTTGAAGCTCATCAGCGCCCGTTCGAGGTCTTCGGTCGACATGCCGCGGTCGGCGGCGCGCAACAGCAACACGGCCTTGGTCGTGGTCGAGGACAGGCCGGCGACCTTGGCCAGGATCAGCACGATCTCGGCGCCGGGATCGAGCAGCGCCCGCTCGACCACGTCGATCGGCGTGTCGCACAACAGCGCCAGCGCGATCGCGGTCTCCTCGAACTTGCGGTCGCGGGCATACTGGTAGATATCGGACTCGCCGATGCGGCGGATGCGGTTCTGCCGCGCCACCGCCGCGTCGGCGGCGACAAAGGCCGGCGAGGAGTTGCGGATCTCGTCGCGCATGCCGCCGACCACTTCGGCCATGACGCCGTCGATCATGGTTGCGGCTTGCGGGTTCTCGGCGGCGAGGCGGGCGCGCACCGCGCTCGAGGCCTTTTCCAACAGCATCAGGAAATGCGGCCGAGGGATGTCGCCGCGCATGCCGACTTCGCTCGCCAGCGCGTCGTCGCCGTTCGAGCGGTGGACCAGGGCGCGGAAACCGGCATCGGAGAAGCGGGCGCCGCGGTTCTTCGCCACCGCATGCACCACGTCGCGGTCGCCGCGCGCGACCAGGATATCGGTCACCGCTTCGCTGAGCGCGTCGCGCTGGGTGATGGCGTAGAGATGCTGCTGGCTTTTGCTGTTGGCGGTGGCGAGCAAGGTGTGCTCGCTGAGCCGTTCCGAGCGGGTCAGCACCGGGCGCGCGACTTCGATGTCGTCGTCGCTGGCGAGGAGCTGGATGACATTGCCGGGAGCGTTGGCGATCGGCGCCAGGCGCTGGGCAAGCTTGGCCCGCGCCTTGGCCTCGATCCTGACCATCAGCCGCGCCATGACGTCGTCGAACACGCCGATCTGGTCGTCGGAAAAGCGTGGCGCGCCGTTGATGAAGAGATCGGTGACGCTGGTCAGGATGGCGATGCCGCGCGAGCTCGAGCCGGACGCCAGCGTGGTTTCGAGCTCGTCAAGAAGCGCCAGAGTTCCGTTCATGCGCCACGCGGTCACGCCATTGAATTTCCGTCGAGAATGCCGCGGGAGCGGTGAACAAACCGTTCGCCGCGGCGGCTGAGCCGGCGCAGCTTATGGTTAATGAAAGGATAAATTGCGCGTTTGCCCCATTCCCGCACGGCAAGCGTGCCGGCCGGCCGCAACCGATACGTTATCGCCGGCCGAAGGCGCCCATGCGGTTGTGCACTTCGGCGGGAACGCGATAGTCGCGGATGACCGGCCGCGGATCGCGCAAGCCGAACGCCTCGCGCTGGACCATGAAGCACCACAACGCGTCGCTGGCGTTGCCGACGAGGCGGGCGCGAGCCGCGTCCTTGGCGCCGTGACTACGGTCGTATTCGGCCAAGGCGGCGAGCGCGGTTTCGAGCGCGCGCCCCATGCGGCCGAGCGCCGCGACTTGCTCTTGCGCGATCTCGTAGTCGAGCGCATCGAGACGCGCGGTGCGCGAACTTGAACTCGCTTGCGGCGGGCGTAAAGTCATACCATCAAGATAACAAGCGATTTCGAACCCGTCATCGCCGTGGAGGAAATCATGCGAAGACTTGCTGTTGCCGTCCTGTCGATCTTCGCGCTGGCGGGCGCGATCCGCAACGCCGCGGCCGAGGATACGCTCAAGGTCGCCATCCCGCAGAAAGGTGCCTGGGACGCCGGCGTTGCCGAGCTCGGCCAGCGCGGCGGCATCTTCAAGAAGCACGGGCTCAATCTCGACATCCTCTATACGACGGCCGGGCCGGAATCGATCCAGGCCATGATCGGCGGCTCGATCGACGTCGCGGTGGCCTCGGGCGTGTCGGCGGCGATCGGCACCTTCGGCAAGGGCGCGCCGATCCGCATCATCTCCGGGGAGATGACCGGCGCTCCGGATCTCTATTGGTATGTGCCGGCGGATTCGCCGATCAAGACCATCCAGGATTTCAACGATAAGACCGTGGCCTATTCGGCGGTCGGTTCGTCGAGCCACGGCTCGCTGTTGGCGCTGATCGCGCAATATCACCTGACCGCAAAGCCGACCGCGACCGGCAACATCGCCTCAACCATTACGCAAACCATGACCAAGCAGGTCGACGTCGGCTTCGGTGCCGCGCCGTTCGGGCTCGATCTGGTCGAGGCCGGCAAGGCGCGCATCATCGCCACCGGCAACGACGTCGCGGCGCTGCGCACCCGCGCGGTGCGCGTCAATCTCACCGGCGCCGTCACCTTGCAGAACCGCAAGGACGCTATCGTGCGTTTCATGCAGGCCTATGACGAGACGGTGGACTGGATGTATTCCAGCCCCGATGCGCTCAAGGTCTACGGCGAATATTCCGGCCTGCCGGACTCGATCGTGCAGCGGGTGCTCAAGCTGATCCCCAAAGAGGCGCTGCAGACCGGGGAGGTCAAGGGCATCAACGACATTATGGCTGACGCCGTGACGCAGAAATTCCTCGCAGCCCCGCTGACACCGGACCAGCTCAAGGAGCTTATACAGATTCAGAAGTGATCTTTTCCCCTCCCCCTTGTGGGGAGGGGTAGGGGTGGGGTCGTCAGGTGATGTGTCTGCGCCGACGCTTGCGCATCACCTCACGCCCCCCACCCAACCCTCCCCCACAAGGGGGGAGGGCTTAGTCAGCGCTCCCACGTCACCACCGTCACCCCCGCCGCCGCGTCGAGGTCGCGCCGCGGACCGGGTTTGAGGCCGTGCCGCATCAGCACGTCCTCGGGCGTCGCATTCGGCCCGACTTCGTTGAACACCGGACGGCCGCCGGGGATTTTGGCATGCGCCGCGCGCGACAGGTGAAAGCTGTCGTAGCGCGGCAGGAACATGCTGAACACCTCGGTGCCGCCGATGATGGCGATGGCACCGTTGCCGGCGCCGAGCTGTTCGATGGCGTCTTCCAGCGTCGCGCCGGTCGGATTCCAGAGCAGCGAATCGGGATGCGCCGGATCGGGTGCGATCGTTGCAATCTGCCGCGTCACGACCAGGCGTTTTCGCCGCGCCGCGCGCGGGCCGCCTTCGTGGGAGTGCCGGCCGTGCACGACGACGGCGGCCTCGTCGAGACCGGCCTGGAAGAATCGTTGGTCGGCGTCGTTGCGGATCGAGGCCGGCATCGTGCCCTGCGCGTCGGCGATCATGCCGTCGGCCGAAACGATGACGTAGCCCTCGATGCGGTGCAAGGCGATGGTCCCGCGCCTAGAATACCGCGAGGTATTTCAAGAGCGAGATGATGCCGAGCACGATAACCACCACGCGCACGATCTGCTTGGCGCGGCCGTCCATCGGCAGCATGTTGACGAGATAAAGGATGAGGATGACGACGACAAAGGTGATCAATGCGCCGATCAGAACGTTCATGGAATCCTCCGTTGAAAAACAATGCGAGAAAAGCGTCCCGCGCCCCGCCGATACGAGCGACGATTGTTAGCACTCTTGATCTGTCAAGTCATGACGCGGCGCCGAATACGAGAAGTCCCAACGCGGACCGAATAACGCCCCGATAGCGGCTCCGGTTCCGCAATCGCCATGCGGCAGCGATTTTCACGGCGCCGGGTTTCGCCCTATACTGGCCGGATCGAGGAGTCGACCATGCCCGAGCCCGCAAGCCTGATCATGCTGCAATTCCTCGCCTGGGTGGCGGACCGTCCGCGGACCTATGCGGCGACCATGGAGGCGTGGCACAGCACCTGCCCGCGGCTGTCGGTCTGGGAGGATGCCATCATCGACGGGCTGGTGCGCATCGATAACGAGGCCGGCCGCCCGGTCCGGCTGACGCCGCGCGGCAGCGCCATATTGGAAGAATCGCAGGCCCACGCGGTCTAGAGGGATTTTGTTGATGCCGAAAACCAGACACTTGCGCGCGCTCTCCGGCGCGCTCTTCGCCGCCTGCGCGATGCTTGCGGCTCTGCCTGTGCCCGCGCGCGCCGAGGTCAATGAAGTCCGCATCGGCATCCAATATGGCTTGATCTATCTGCCGGTGGTGGTCGCCGACGCGCAGGGCTTCTTTGCCATCGAGGCGAAGAAGGCCGGCCTGCCGGATCTCAAAGTCACCGTGCAGCGCTTCTCCGGCTCACCGGCCATCACCGACGCCGTGCTGTCCGGCAATATCGACGTCGGCGCCTTCGGTACGCCCGGCCTGCTGATCGCCTGGGAGAAGACCAAAGGCCATCAGAACGTCGCCGGGCTTGCCGCCTTGGGCGCCAATTCCTTCGTGCTGATGACCAACAAGCCGGAGATCAAGACCATCACCGATTTCGGCGATAACGATCAGATCGCGGTGCCGGCCACCACCTCGCCGCAAGCCGTGGTGATGCGCATGGCGGCGGAGCAGACCTTTGGCGACTATCGCCGCCTCGATAAGCTTCTTGTCACCATGCCGCATCCCGATGCGACCGCGGCGCTGCTCTCCGGCCGGATCATTTCCGGCTATGTGGCCACCGCCCCGTTCATCTCGGTGCTGAAGAAGAGCGACAAGATCCACACCGTCACCACCTCGAAGGATGTGCTCGGCGAGGAGATGACCGGCGTCGCGCTGGGAGCGCCGAAAAGTTTTGTCGATGCCAATCCGACGGTTGCCAAAGTCCTGATCGCCGCGGTCGAGGACGGCATCACCTACCTCGCCCATGAGCCGCTGCCGGCAGCCGACGCCTATCTCAGGGCGGAATCCTCGCGGCTGCCGCGCGACGATGTGATCGGCATGCTCACCGACGGCTCCATCGTCTTTTCCGTGGCGCCGACCGGGCTGATGAAGCTCGCCGCTTTCATGGTCAAGACCGGCGAGCTGAAGACCGCGCCGGCGTCCTGGCAGGACGTGTTCTTTCCGCTGATCGGTTCGCTGAAGGGAAGTTGAGCGCCGTCATTCCGGGACGCGGGCGAAGCCCGCGTACCCGGAATCCATAATCGCTGCACATTCAGGATCGGCGCGGCTCGTCGGAAGCCTCACAGATCGTGGTTATGGATTCCGGGTTCCTCGCTTCGCGAGGCCCCGGAATGACGAATTACTCCCGGCCAAGCTCCTTTGCCACCGCATCGACCACGCGCGCTTCCATCGGCTCGACGGCAGTCGCGAAGACGGCGGCGATATGGCCGTCGCGGCCGACCAGATATTTGTGGAAATTCCACTTCGGCGTCTCCAGCGGCCGCTCGCTCGCCGCCCATTTGTAGAACGGATGCGCGTTCGGGCCGACGACCTCGGCCTTGGCGGCAAGCGGGAAGGTGACGCCGTATTCCTTGTTGGCGGTCTCGGTGATCTCGGTGACGCCGCCCGGCTCCTGGCCGCCGAAATCGTTCGACGGCACGCCGACCATCATCAGCCCGCGCTCGTGGAAGCGCTTGAAGAGCTGCTCCAGCCCGGCATATTGCGGCGTGTAACCGCACAGCGACGCGGTGTTGACGACCATGATCGGCTTGCCGGCGAAATCCGACAACCGGATCGGCTCGCCTTGCAGGCCGGCAAAGGAAAATGCGTATGCGGTGACAGGAGTCATGGCGGCATCGGTCGCGGCAGCGGCTCGCGCAAGCTTAGGCGTTACTGCGGCGACGGCAAAGAGCGCCAGAAGGTTTCTGCGATCGGTGATCATGGCCAATCTCCCGGCGGCATTCTAGCGCGTTTTCAACCTGGAACATGACGGGGCATTTGCTAGGCTCATCACTTATCCGGGAGCGACGCCATGAACGGACTACCGAGCGACGCGCAGGCCAAGGCGCTGGAATTCGTCAACAGCGCGTCGAGCTACGTCCTGCTCGCCACCATCGCGCTGCTGGCCTGGGTGGCGTCGGGGGTGGAGTTTTCCAACGACGGCTTGCGTATCGCGTCGATGGCATGCCTGACGTTGTCGGTGATCTTCGGCATCGCCACGCTGGCGCTCATTCCGCTGGTGCAGGAGGCGCGGCGGCCTGGTCAATCGAATTTCGAGGTCGAAGCACGCTTCATGCTGCTCGGCCGCCGCGGCGCGCGGCTGAAATCGGCGCTGCTGCCGCAATATCTGTTGCTGCTCGCCGGCCTCATCTTCTACGTCATCGGCATGATCAGTTGAGAAGCGCTACGCGGCGTCGCGTCAGGCGAACCGATTGGCGCTCTGGAGCTACGGCGTCGGACACACCCTGAGGACCTTGTCATCGCCGCCAAACCGTATCATGGTTCGGGTTGGGTTGAATGAGGGGGCGTGGCAATGAAGCTCGCAAAATCGGGTTTAACCGTTCTTTTCTTCGCATTCGTGATGCTGTGCATCGGCTCGGCTGCCGGGCAGGCCCAGACGTTTAGTCTTAAAGTGTGCAACACCAGCAAAGTGTCGGCGTCGGTCGCCATTTCGAATCTCGTGGCCGTCGGCGACAGCCGGTTCGAGGTCCAGGGCTGGTGGACTGTCGCTTCCGGTAATTGCGAGACGCTCGGCAACTTCCCGCAAGGGTGGTTTTATATTTATGCCGAGCAGACCAATACCGGGCAGGAAGTTTGGGAGGGCGATTTTCCGCTCTGCGTCGAGTTTCCGGGGCCGTTCGATCGTATCAATACAGCCGGCGCCACCTGCACTGCGGACAATTTGAAGCAGTTCACCGGCGAGCTGGTCCCGAGCACCACCGGCACGTTCACCTATACGTTGAACTGACCGGTACGTTGAACTGACTGGCGCGTTATGCCGACCGGTGCCGCTGCGGGGACCGGAAGGTCTATCTATTGAAACGACGAAACCGACCGGTCCCCAAGGACCGGTCGGCTCGCGCGCGAACTGCAGTGCCTGCGCTACATCACTTTGTGGGCGACTGTGGGTTTGTGCGACACGGTGGTGCCACTCCCGGTTCCCGGCGTGTGCTTTTTCGACCAATGATGGCGGTGGGCTTCGACTTTCTTGTGCGTCGACTCGGACGCCGGCGTTGAGACATTGGCGTCAGCCCTAGGATAAGTGTCAGCTTTGGGCGGCGCAGCAGGAGCAGGAGCTTGGGCCGAAGCCGGCACCGCGAGGAGGAAGGCGAGGCCGGCGATTGGTGCAGCCATCGCTGCGATCTTCTTCGAAAGGCTCATTCGAAACTCCTTTTAGGAATTTGGCTGTTCATCCGACATCACGCGGCACCGCTTGCGCCCGCTTCGTGTACCGCTCAGCGCAGCGCCTATCGGCATAGTATGGCACAAAATGGTCTAACGTCGAGCGCGTGGGTGTGGGCTTCCATCTTCTAGCTCAGCGGCTTGCCGGGCTGCGGCGGAATGTCGAACACGTTGAGCACGAGCCCGATCATGCCGTAGAGGCCTGTGCAGGTGACGGCTTCGATGACGCCGTCGAGGCCGAAGGCCGCTTTGGTGCGCTCGAACGTCGCCGCGCTGACGGTCTTGTCGGCCAAAAGCTCGGTGACGAAATCGTAGATCAGCCGCTCGTCGTCGCGCTTGAAGTCCGGCCGCTTCCTGGCGCGGATGGCGTCGATGACGTCCTGCGAAATTCCTTCCTTGAGCGCGTGCGGCTCGTGCACCGACCAGGCATATTGCACGGTGGCGCTGCGGCACAGCATCAGGATGATCAGCTCGATGAGGCGGCGGCCGAGCTTTGGATTGCTGCGGTAATAGTTGACCAGACGGTCGGCCGGTTCGGCGATGTCGGGGGTGTGGATCAGCACCGAGAACGGCCCGGTGAGCGTATTGCGCGGCCGCGACTTCAGAAAGTCGTCGTGCAGCTGTTGCTGACGCGGCGAAAGGTTTTCACGTTTGACGTCGTCGATACGAGCCATTGGTTTTCCTCTATTGCAATTCAGCTGAGCCGTCGCCGCGGACCGCGGCGACGTAGCGCGCGATCGAGCGCTGTACGGCAAGCTTGCCGTCGCGCGGAATCGTGCGGTCGAACCAGGCGCCGTGGATGACGTCGTACTTGTAAGGCGCGAGCAGCGCGCCGATGCGTTCCACCGATGGCGCCGACAGCGGGATCATGTTCGGGTAGCTGCGCATGAAGGTGACGAATTTGCGGTCGGGAATCACCTGCACGATGTCGCCGGAGAGCAGCGCGCCGCGGCCGTCGCCGCCTTGCGCCCAGTGCAGCACCGTGCCGCCGGCGAAATGGCCGCCGGCGCGGATCAGCGTCACGCCTTCCGCCAGCTCAAGCGTATCGCCGTCCCAGAATTTGATCGCCGGATCGGGCCGCATCACCCATTGGCGGTCGGCGGCGTGCAGATGGACCGGCGCATCGAAGGCGTGCGCCCATTCGACCATCGACGAATAATAATGCGGATGCGAAATGGCGATGCCGAACAGCCCGCCGAGGCCTTTGACGATTTCTTTGGTCGCGTCGTCGAGCAGCGGGATGCAGTCCCATAACACATTGCCTTTGGCGGTGCGCAGCAATAGCGCGCGCTGGCCGATGGCGAAGGCCGGTACCATGCCGACGCCGATCAGGCCCGGCTCGTGCTGACGGAAGGTGTTGGTATGGCGCCGCGCCAGTGCCTCGTGGGTGGTCCAGACCTGGCCCGACGGCGGCACGAACTGGCGCTCTTCATCGCAGATCGGACAGCGCGCCGGCTCCTTGTCGGATGGCGTGAACTGCGTGCCGCAGGTGTAGCAGATGAAGGCCGGCATCGGCGGATCGGACATGAAAAACGCGGCGCTCGCAAGCGCCGCGTCTTGTCGCAACGAGGAGTTGCTTGAGCATGATCCGGAAAAGTGGAACCCGGTTTTCCGAAAAGATCATGCTCCATCAAAATGCTAGAGCGCAAATCGCTTCAATCTGAAGCGATTTCGCTCTAGCTCAGCACGCCGTATTTCTTGAACCAGGCGGTCATCTGTTTCCAGGCGTCCTCGGCCGCGTCCTTGCGGTAGCTCGCCCGGTAATCGGCGACAAAACCGTGCGGCGCGCCGGGATATTCGTGGAACTCCGCGGTCTTGCCGGCGGCCTTGAGCGCATCCTCCATCTGCTTGACCTGATCCGGCGTGATGCCGGTATCGGCTTCGCCGTAGAGGCCGAGCACGGGCTCCTTCACTTCGGCGGCAAGGTCGATCGAAGATTTTGGCGTGGCGTCGTTCTTGTCGATCAAGCTGCCGTAGAACGCGACGCCAGCTTTCAAGTTGGGATTGTGCGTCGAGTAGTGCCAGACGTTACGGCCGCCGCGGCAGAAGCCAATGATGCCGAGCTTGTTGGTGTCGCCGCCTTGCGACTTGGCCCAGGCCACGGTGGCATCGAGATCGGCAAACAGCTCGGTATCGGTCTTGGCGTTGACGATCGGGAACAGCTTTGGCAGGTCGTCAGCGGTGAACTTGGTGAGATCGACGCCGCCTGTCTCTGAGCGAAAATAGTAATTGGGCGCGACGCCGAAGGCGCCGAGATGGCCGATGCGGCGGGTGATGTCCTTGACCCATTCGTGCAGGCCGAAGACTTCCATGCAGACGAGAATAACCGGCGGGTTCTGCACATTGGCCGGGCGCGCGAAATAGACCGGCATGTTGCCGCCGGTGACTGCGACGTCGGCCATGCCGGCTTTCAGTCCGGTGGTGTCGGTCTGGATGGCTTCGGCGCGCACTGGGCCGGCAGCAAGCGTGTAGCCGGCCGCGGCGGCTGCGGAACTCGACATAAAACCGCGCCGCGACAATGGCGGCATGACCTTGGACAGTCCGATGATGTCGGACGGCAGCTTTTGCATGTTCATTGGGGATCCTCCCGTTTTGATTGGAACAACTGTTATGCCTGCAAGAATAGTATGACGACCGCGCGACGTATAGGCGGTGCCCGTACGCCGGGTATGAACACCGCACGCGGCATTTGCATTCCGGCCGCCGGGCGTCTAATGGAAATTCAAACGAGGGTTTGAAAAATGGCGCGATTGTGACGCGGCCGTCCGATATCACCCGCGAGCGGATCATGAAGGCTGCGGAACGGCTGTTCGCCGAGCGCGGTTACGATGCCACCTCGGTCCGCGCCATCGTCGCCAAGGCGCGCGTCAACCAGGCCGCCATCAATTACCATTTCGACGGCAAGGACGGGCTTTATCGCGAGGTTTTGCGCGCGGCGTTCCGGGCGCTGACCGAGCAGCAGCTCGACCATGCCGACGAGATGAAGGCGATGTCGCGCGAGGCGGCGCTGGCCGAATTCGTCCGCCGCCAGCTCCGCCCGCTGCTGGGCCGCGACGAATACAGCCGGCACATGCGCATCCTCAATTGGGAGACGGTGCGGCCGACCGCGGTGTTCCGCAAATTGCTCAGCGAGGAGGCCGCCCCCTTCATGGGGCTGGCCGTGGAACTGGTGCGGCGGTTCCAGCCCGAGGCGGATCAACGGACTTTGACCGCGGCCGCCGTGTGGCTGGTCGGCCAATGCAGCGTTTTTCTGCGCAATCGCGAGCAGTTAGCCGATCCGCCGCTGGGGCTGGTACTCGACGAAGCCGCAGTGGAATGGCTCGCCCAACTGATCAGCCGCTGGGCCACCGGGGGGCTTGGCCGGCGGGTTTGAGCCCGCCACGGGGCCAAAAGAATCGGGGAATGCCGCAAAAAATCCTTTTTCCGGGCCTGCGGCCGCCCAGAACAGATGTTTGAAATTCAACCGGCCGTTTGAAAAACGGGATGGTCAAAAGGGACGGGGATCATGCAGCACCAAGCGACCCAGCCGACCGCGATTGTGAAGTACCTGGCTCCGACGAATTTGGCGCAGACCGATTTGGCTCCGAAGCACGCAGCGCCCTTGCTCAAGCGGTTCGTCGGCAAGCTCGTCGTCGACATTTTGCCCGCGACTTTCGTCAGCGTGCTCGGCGGCGTCATCATCGCCCAATACCAGCTCAACCACGCCGCGGCGTCGCATCCGGCCACCGAGCAGGTGGTACCGGCATCGGCCGAGATGATGCAGCTCGTGCGCGACGAGCATGCGGTGATCATCGACTATCTCAAGACCCAGATGGCGGCCGAGAAGAACCGGCACGCCGCGGAAGATGCCGCGGTCGCCGACGCCCGCCTGGCGGCAGTCGATCCGCCAGAGCCGGCCGCGGCCCCGCTTCCGGCGCAGCGTCCCATAGCGACCGCGGTTATAGCCAAGCCGGTCCCGGCGCGGACCAAAGTGGCGGCTGCTCCGGTTGTGCCGCCGCACGCGCCACTGCAGATCGCGCAGACCGATCAGCCGGTGAGCGCTGCGCCCGCGGCTGACGCCGCGCCCGAGTCGAAGTCGCTTCTGACCAGGACGATCGAGATCAAGGACCACGTGGTCGGCGCCACGCTGCACGCGGTGTCCGCGATCGGCAGCATCCCGTCGTGGATCGCCTCGATGGGCGATCGCGTCGGCAGCTCCGGCACGACCTCGAGCTCCACCGGGCGGATGTTCTCGACCTCGCTGTGACGCGGTGCGCGCCGGCGCTACAGGTTGACCGGCGTCCCCATGAAATCGCGCTTGCCGACTTCGACGCCGCAATGGCGCAGGATGTCGTAAGCCGTGGTGCAGTGGAAATAAAAATTCGGCAGCGAATTTCCCAACAGCAGGGACTGTCCGGTGAAGTCGCGCGTCGCTCCGCTCGGGAACGTGATCTTGATCGCCTTGTCCTCGCTGCCGTCGATCTGCGCAGCCTTGAAACCTTTGACGAAGTCGATCGCCTTGGTCAGCCGCGCGCCGAGCTCGGCAAAGCTTGTTTCGGTATTGGCGAATGCGAGCGGTTCGGCGCCGGCGAGACGCGCGGTGGCGTTGACGGCGTGATCGGTCGCCGCGCGCACCTGGCGCACCAGCGGAAACATGTCGGGAAACAGTCGCGCGTTGAGCAGCGCCGACGGCTCGATCTTTTTCGCCTCGCAATGGGCGGCTGCCTTGTCGAGCACGACGGAGAGCGCGGTGAGAAACTGAATGAAGATCGGCACGGAAATCTTGTACATCGACACGGTCATGGCTGAGGCCCTCGTTGGTTGGCGCGATAGCTTACGACATTGTGTGGGAATAGCGGCAAGGGGCGACAAACGATCGCCACCAAAGCCTGTTCGACTCACGGTCCAGAAGGACAACCATCCGGCTGTTCACAGCGAAGAGGAGCCTTCGATGTGCGACTATAGTCTGCATCACGTCGCCAGCCGACCCGCTACCGTCGGCGACAAGCTGGTCACCGCCAAGTTTGTCAACACGCCGACCGGCGGCTTCGCGGCGGTCGACAATCCCAATGTCGCAGTCTGCTTGCGTCCCGGCACCGAGCTTGCCTTCGAGCGTGACGTCGAAAGCGAGGCGATGCTCGGCATCCTGCCGAGCCGCAAGATCGGCCAGCGCCTGGCGCGTTTCCGCCAAATCAACGTCGAGCAACCTTGCGTCCATCACGACGCGCTGGAATTCCCGGACGGTAAAATCGTCCTGGTGACGCGGCTGCGCGAAGGCCAGCAGGCGACCGTGCTGCAAATGCCGGCTGCGATTCGTGGCGAGCACGTTGCGCCGGAGGCAGCGCGCGGCGGCGAGGAGCGGACGCTGGAGACGGCGCTCGAGCGGTTGCTGTCTAGGGTTGGATAGGTTCGCCGAGCCCATTAGGTCATGTGCGTTGCGGGAGCCACCGACGGCTCCCGCAAGGCCGAATTCCGTAGCCCGACTTATGCACAGTGGGTGCCCGCGGAGCGGTAAAATGCGGGGGGAATTGGCCGCAACTCGCGCCGTATTTGATGCCTATTGGCAACAGGTCATAAATTTCGTGTTTACAGTGTCTTGCAGCGGGGGCGGATCATGCTAATCGGAGTCGCGTATGCTGCGGAACTCGCGCCGCGGTGACGCGTTTTGGCCACTATCGGCCGTCGTAATCGGCAGTTGTAAGTGTAGGTTGCGTTCAACTTACGTTGGGCTTGCTACGTTTCCTTGGAGGCTGTGATGCGGTTCGCCGGGAATTTTCATCCGGAATGGGGCTATCTCGCCCCCGCACCCAATTTCATGCGCACGGCCCGGGTCGTAGTCGTCGCTACCGCGATCGGCGCGACGGCCGGTGCCGCCGTGGTGTTGTCGCTGGCCGAGCGCTCGGCGCCCGGTGCGGTGGCCGATGCCGGCAAGACCTTGGTCGTCGTGCATTCGCTGGTGCAGCCGGCTGAAGCCGCCGTGCCCGCTACGGCGCCGGTTGCCGCCGCGGCGCCGGCCCCCGTCATAGCGC
>JBAUYI010000289.1:0-4808 GCA_049584715.1 Xanthobacteraceae bacterium | reverse complement strand
CACCGACCAAGGCGGTGGTGGCGTCCCGTGCCGACCCGGCACCGACCGCAACGGTGACCGCGCGCGCCGCCGCCGGTTCCAACGATCCGATCCAGCCGCTTCTGGTGAAAACCGTTTCCTACCGGATCGCACCGGTGCAACCGGCGCCGCTGGCGCCGATGCCGGCGCTGGTGGCGGCGCCTGCGCCGCAACCGGAGGCCCCACGCGTTGTCGTTGCTTCGGCCGACACTATGCCGCCGGTTACGATCACCGCGGTCAAATCCGACCCCATCAAGCCCGAGGCCACCAAGCCGGACGCCGCAAAGACTGAAGTCGCGACCGCTGCGCCGGCCAGCGCCGAGTCCGCCAAAGCCGAGCCGGCCAAATCCGAGCCAGTAAAGGCCGAACCGCAGGTCCGCACCCGCGGCGGCTGGCTGATCCAGATCGGCGCCTATCCCGGCGAAGACGAGGCCAAGCAGCATTTGAGCGCGGCGCAGAGCAAAGTCCGCGACAAGCTTTCCGCCGCAGATCCGTTCACCGAGCGCGTGCTCAAGGGTGACAAAGCGCTCTATCGCGCCCGCTTCGCCGGCTTCGATAAAGCGACCGCCGACGCGACCTGCAAGCAACTCAAACGCAACGATTTCGATTGCATAACGGTCAAGAACTGAAGATCCCGGCAAACGGGACGGAAGACGAGTGAGCGTTGTTCAGAGTGCGGAAGCCACGCGAGAGCATCCTCTTGGGAAAGCCTCAGCGATGGCGACGAAGCAGAACGTCCTTGGCCGCATTGACGCGGGCCGCGAGATACGTCGACCCCCCTTGGTCGGGATGCAGTTTCTTCATCAAGGAACGGTGAGCGCGACTGATGTCGTCAGTGGTCGCGTCAGGCTGAACGCCAAGGATCTGATAAGCTTCCTCTTCAGTCATTTTGCCGCTGGGCGCCGCCCGCGTCCGGCTCCCCGCTGCCGCATCACCTTGCGCGTGCTCACGCCAACCGGGCTGCCGGCGGTCAAGATACGCTGCAAGTAGATCGCGGCTGTCGTCGTCGATCTCGCCGAGCAAGCCGACCAGCGTCGGCGGATCGAGCGCATCGAGGGTAGCGCCTTCATGCCGGCCCGCAACAATGCGGCCGCGCATCGCGCCTGAATCGTGATCGAGCTCCATTTCGAGAAAAGCGGTGCGGACGCGGGACACCTGGCCGGTGCTCTTCTGCGTGCGCCCGGCGAAGCTCGCCGGCCACGACACCCAGCCGAGCAAGCCGAGGCCGAAGACGCCGACCGGAATGGCGACGCCGATCTCGCCGCGGAACAGGAGAAATGCGGCAAAGATCAGCGCGCCGCAGCCCCCCATGTAGCGTATCAGGCGCGCAGCCTGCTTCGGGTCCGCCTTGGAGAAGGCTTTCGCGGCCCACAGCAGCAGGATGAGAACGGCGACGCCGAGAAAAAGGGGCATGGCTAAAGGGGCATGGCTATTTGAGCTGTTCGAGCAGCCTGACCGCGCCGGCGCTGTTGCGCTCTTTCAGAGCGGCCAGCGCCTTCATCCCACCGGCTGCGTAGGCCGCGGCTGCCCGCAACAACTCGGCCAATTCGTGAGCAGCGCCGGGACTAAACCGGCAATAGGCCCCGCGCGTCAGGCGCGCGATCTCGCGAAAAGCCTGCTCGCACACCGGATCGTAGCCTTCCTGGAACATGAAAGCTGGGATGCTGCGCAGGCCAAGCTCGCCGGCCCCGGCGCACAGATCGTCGAGTGTTTCTTCCATGGCGTCGCCGACGAACACCAGGGTGCCGACTTTCGCTTTGTCGTTCTCGCGGCGGGCGTGGGCCAGTACCTTGCCGATCTGGGTATGGCCGCCGCGGCAATCGATCCGCGCCATCAGCGCGCCGAGCCGCGCCGGCTCGGCGACCCACGGCGACGCGCGGCATTCGGCAAGGCCGCGATAATAGACGAGCTGGATATCGAGGCCGCCGATGGCTGAGGCTTCGCGGAACATGTCGGCCTGCAGCCGGCATGCGGTGTCCCAGGTCGGTTGCCGGCTCATGGTGGCATCGAGCGCGAAAATGAGGCGGCCGCGTTTGCCGGCCACGACCGCAGGGCCGAGCGCGTCGACACGGTTCAAGAAGGCATCGATCTCGGCACGGGAGGTCGAAGCCGGTGCCGGCGTATGATCGGAGCGGTCTTTACTCATCGAGGGACCTTGGCGGCTTTTCGCCACGCCATAAAGTGGCGCTGACGGGCATTGCGCGCAATGGCCGGGCTTCAAGCGCCCTAATCGGCGAGCAGGTCGTGGGTTTCGAGCGGCTTTGCGGAAGCCGCGAGCCATTCGGCGCGGGCGGCGACGCGCCGCTTGCCGCGCTCGTCGATCGGCAGCTTGAGCGCATCGATCAGGATTTTGACCTCGTCGCGCGCCGTCACGTTGGAAACGGTAGGGCGCTGGCCAAGGGTGTCTTCGTTGATGTCGTCGAGCGCGGTGAGCCCGCGCGGGAAGAACTCGCGATAGACCACCCGTTCGGCAAATCCGTCGGTGGCGCGAAAGCCGAGTTGCCGGGCGAGCTGACTAACCCCCTCCCCGACCAGCCGCTTGTTGCGCGATCCGAGCGTCGAGAGCCGGTTGCGGACGATGACCCAGTCGGTCAGCCCGCCATCGACCAGGCGGCGCTGGCGGCGCGCCTCACGGACCATTTCGGCATAGTGGCTGACCCCGACCACTTCGAAGGTGGTCGGATCGACCGAGCCGAGCACGTCGAAATCGACAAAACTGTCGTTGAGCGGGGTGATCAGCGTATCGGCCATCGAATGGGCGAGCCGCATCAAATAGGAATCGCTGCCCGGCGTATCGATGACGATGAAGTCGTGGCTGTTCTCGACCGCGCTTATCGCTTCGGCAAAAGCGGCAAATTCCTGCGCCTCGATTTCGTCGAGCCGCAATCCAAAGCCGCGCGCGACGCAATAATGAACGGGCATTTCGAGCTTGACGCGGGCGCGCTCGGCCCAGTCGCGGCGGTTCTCGACGTAATGGGTGAAGCTTTTCTGCCGCGAGTCGAGGTCGATCGTGGCGACGCGCTGGCCGGCTTGGAGCAACGCGACGGCGACGTGCATCGCCGTGGTCGATTTTCCCGAGCCGCCTTTTTCGTTACCAAGCACGATGACGTGCGCCGAAAACGGCTTTCCGACGTCAGCCTGCATCAACATGATAACGCGACCCCAAGCGAAACTACTCTTTAGTCAGGCTTGCAACGCTCGTGGTCAAGATACAGCATCGGTCTCGACAAGTTAATCATTAACCACACAGTCCAAGCATGAACACGCAAACTGTGCTCGCGCCGCAACGCCGACGGCGGCGCGATGGCTAAAACACCCACGCGGTCGAAGCGTCACCCGCGCGTCATCCGCGTCTTGCCGGCGCTCAAGCGCGCGATTGCGGATTTCCGCGCACGGCGTTGCAAAATTGCGCTGGTGCCGACCATGGGCGCGCTGCACGCCGGTCACCTGGCGCTGGTGCGGGCGGCCCAGCGCCGCGCCGATCGCGTCATCGTATCGATCTTCGTTAACCCGACCCAGTTCGCGCCGCACGAGGACCTGAAAACCTACCCGCAGACATTTGCCGCAGATATCGCAGCCCTTGCCTCGCTCAAGGCCGACTTGGTCTGGGCGCCTTCGGTCGAGACCATGTATCCGACGGGCTTTGCCACGCGCATCGTGCCGGAAGGCCCGGCGGGGACCGGCCTGGAAGATGCCGTCCGGCCACACTTCTTCGCCGGCGTGGCAACGATCGTCGCTAAGCTCTTGATTCAATGCGAGCCGGACGTGGCCATGTTCGGCGAGAAGGATTTTCAGCAGCTCAAAGTGGTGACGCAGCTGGCGCGCGATCTCGACCTCAAAACCCGCATCGTTGGCGTTCCGGTCGTGCGGGAAGCGGACGGCCTCGCGCTGTCGTCGCGCAATCGCTACCTGTCGCCGAGTGAACGTAACATTGCACCAACGCTGCACAACGTTTTGAAAGAGTGCGCAAAAAAGATCGCAATCGGCCAGCCCATCGTAGCTGTCCTGGACGCCGGCCGCAGCGCGATCTCGGCTTCAGGTTTTGCGCTCGACTATCTCGAAGCGCGCCACGGCGAGACGCTCGCGCCCATCACCTCGCCGAAGGCCGGGCCGATCCGCCTGCTCGTCGCGGCGCGGATCGGCACCACGCGGCTTATCGACAATGTGGCGGTGTAGATTTCGGTCCGCCTACTTCGCCGCGACCTTCATCGGGTCCTTCACGTTCGCAAACGTCTCGAACTCCGTGTTCCAAAGCTGGCCGTCGATCTTTTCCACTTTGCGGATGTAGATGTTGCTGACGATGTCGCGGGTGTCGGCATCGATCGAGATCGGGCCGCGCGGGCTTTCCCAGGCCATGCCCTTCATCGCGGCGAGCAAGGCGTCGCCGTCGGCATTGCCGCCGGTTTTCTTGAGCGCCTCGTAGATCAGGTGCAGGCCGTCATAGCCGCCGAGCGAAACGAAGTCGGGACGGAAGCTGTTGGCCTTCTCGATGGCCGCCGCGTAGGTCTTGTTGAGCGCGGTATTGTGGGCGGCGGAATAGCCCCCGGCGGTGATCATGCCGAGCATCTGATCGCCCATGTCGTTGAGACTGTCGTCGGTGGTGAGGTCGCCCGGCCCGATGATCTTGATGCCGGACTTGGCCAGCCCGCGCTCGGCGAATTGTTTGGCGAAGATCGGCGCTTGGGTGCCGGGGAAATAGATGAACGCGGTGTCCGGCTTGAGGTCGGCGATGCGTTGCAGGAACGGCGCAAAGTCGGGATTGGCCAGCGGCAGCCGGATCGACTCGACGA
>JBAUYI010000288.1:0-4607 GCA_049584715.1 Xanthobacteraceae bacterium | reverse complement strand
GCCTTGGCGCGCTCCCCTCCCCCTTGTGGGGAGGGGTTGGGGGTGGGGGTCGAGAGGCGGCGCGCAGTTGTCGACGCTTGCGACTTCCCCTCCCGACCCCCCACCCCACCCTCCACCACAAGGGGGGAGGGAGTAGAGGCGTCGGCAAGCTCGGCGATCGCCAGCCCATCGGCGAGCTTGAGCGCCTGCTCCAGCGAATCCGCCAGCCGCGTGGCAATATCCGGCCGCACCACCAGGCGGTCGACCACGACGTCGATGTCGTGGGTGAATTTCTTGTCGAGCGCCGGGACCTCGGCGATCTCGAAAAACTTGCCGTCGACTTTGACCCGCTGGTAGCCCTTCTTCATGAACTCGGCGAGCTCCTTGCGGTACTCGCCTTTGCGGCCGCGCACCACCGGCGCCAGCAGATAAAGCCGCGTGCCTTCCGGCAAAGCAAGAATGCGGTCGACCATCTGCGACACGGTCTGGCTCTCGATCGGCAGGCCCGTGGCCGGCGAGTAGGGCACGCCGACGCGCGCCCACAACAGCCGCATGTAGTCGTAGATCTCGGTGACGGTGCCGACCGTCGAGCGCGGATTGCGCGAGGTGGTTTTCTGCTCGATGGAGATGGCCGGCGACAGGCCGTCGATCTGGTCGACGTCCGGCTTCTGCATCATTTCCAGAAATTGCCGGGCGTAGGCGGACAGGCTCTCGACATAGCGGCGCTGGCCCTCGGCATAGATGGTGTCGAAGGCGAGCGAGCTTTTGCCCGAGCCGGACAGCCCGGTGAACACCACCAGGCGGTCGCGCGGGATATCGAGATCGATATCCTTGAGATTGTGCTCGCGCGCGCCGCGGATGGCGATGACGCGCGGATCGCGCGCGTTCCTGGTTGGGTCGTTGGCCGGCCGTTTCTTGTCGAAGAGGTCGTTCATAGGGAAATGGCTTCCGTTCCCAGCGCTGGCGGCGATGGGTTGGTGAGCGGATTTAGCCTGAACGTAGTGAGAACGTTGGGGTTTTGCCAGGGCAGGCCGGGCGGTTATTCCCGCAATACTTGGCGGGCTTTTGGCCCGGAATTGTCAAATGACAAGGGCCGGCATCTAGCCGGCCCTCGCTGCCCGCCGCAAAGAGGGTGGTACGCGTTACTTGGTGACGATTGCGCCACCTCCACCCCAGTTGAAGCGGTAGTTGATGCCGGCGGTGATCAGACTCGTGCTGGACCGGATCGCGACCGGCAGCACCAGCGGCGCGGGGGCCGTGTTCAGGTTGGCGAAGGTGTAGGTCTTGGTGCCGAAATTGAGATAGTCGTATTCGACCTTGCCCGACAGATTTTCGGTTATGCCGTATTCGAAGCCGCCGCCGACGGTGAAGCCGCTACGCGTGTCGGTGATCGTCTGCGATGACAGGTTGACGATGCCGGTAGAAACAGTCTGGGTATAATTCACGCCCATCCACGCCGCGCCGCCTTTGGCGTAGAACAAGAAGTCGTTGGCGGCGAAGCCGATTTTTCCGGTCGCGGTGGCGTACCAGCGCGGCGTCGAGATCGACGTTTCGGAGAAGGGCGGTAGCGCCGGCGTCACGTGCGTGCCGGAAATGTTGGACCAGGTGTACGTGCCTTCGGCGCCGATGACGATCTGCTGGATCTGATAGTTGAAGCCGGCCTGGGCGCCGGCAACTACGGAGAAGGGGCTGAGTCTGGTTTGGGTGCCGGAGGGTTGCAGCGCGGTCGTCGTCGCGGTGGTGACTTGTTCTTCCAGCAGGCCGGCGCCGAGGTGTCCGCCGCCATAAATCCCGGTCCAGTCGTAGATCACGGGCCGGTAGGCCGGCGGATAATAGGCTGGCGCGGACGGCACCGGCATGTCGGCAGCCGATGCCGCTGTCGCAAGCGCACTCGCGGCAACGGCAAGTCCTACCAAGAGACCGGGATTAAAACGCCTCATACGGTACCCTCAGACGCAACAACGGATTGACTTTGGGTGGCAGTACAAAGCTTCCGTAAGCCCCTGAATAGTGCAAAAAAACAACAATGCGACGGAATCCGCCGGGTTGCGCTTTCGCGCCCTTTGGCCTGAACTGCGTTGCTGCGCGGGCTAGAATTTATAATTGACGCCGCCGCGAACCATGCTCTCGTAGAAGATGACGCTGACCGGCGGCGCGGCAAAGCAATTGGCTAAGCCGCAGGAAGCGTGCTCAAAACCGACGGCCACATATTCGGCCTTTGCCGTCCAATTGTCGGTCATGGCGACTTCGACACCGATGCCGGAGCTCCAGCCCAGTTCCGTGCTGCTGGCCCACGGCAGGGCATTGAGCGACGCCTTGATGTTGGCAACAGCGCCGCCGCCTGTCGCGTAAACCAACACGCGGTCGAAGGCGTAGCCGAGGCGGCCCCGGAACGTGCCAACCCAATTGCTGGCGCTGGCGCAACTGGCGGGTGTTGCGCCGGGCAAAGAACAGGGGCCTCCGACCAGGGCGCCTCTGACATTCTGCCAGTCGATGTCGCCCTCGGCGCCGACGACGATCTGGCCGATCTGATAATTGCCGCCGAGCGTGACGCCGGCGAGTGCGCCGTTGACGTCGAAGTAGCCCGTGGATCCCATCGGCGAGGTCCAATTGCTCTGGCCGAAGGCGTACCCGGTATTGAGGCCGATGTAGGCGCCGGTCCAGGTGAAAGCCGGTGCCACGGGAATATACGCAGCCGGAGCCTGCGGCGGTGGCGCGGCCGGAGGCGGAAGGTCGGCGGCGAATGCCGGAGCCGCAAGCGCGCTGGCAGCAACGGCAATTCCAACCAAGAAACCGGGACTAATACGCCACATAAGGTAATCTCAGATGCAACAACGGATTATTGGGCGGCAGTACAGTGTTTCTGCACGCCCCTGAATAGTGCAAAAAAACAACAACCCGGCGGAATCCGCCGGGTTGCCGTTCTAAATCCGCTTGACGGGCGCGGTGACGCGGGTCAGTAGCCGAATTTGTAGTTGATGCCGACGCGGACCATGCTCTCGTCGAAGCTGATGCTGGCCGGGGGAACGGCGAGACAATTGGCAGCCCCGCAGGACGCGTGCTGGAAATCGGCGAACAAATATTCGACCTTCGCCGTCCAATTGTCGGTCATGGCGACTTCGACGCCGGCACCGGCGGTCCAGCCCAATTCCGTCGTGCCGGCCCACGGGAAGGCGTCGAGCGAAGCTTTGATGTTGGCATAGGCGCCGCCAGCTGTTGCGTAGAGCAGCACGTGGTCCATGGCGAAGCCGGCACGGGCGCGGAATGTGCCGACCCAATTGCTGGCGCTGGCGCAGCTGGCGGGTGCGCCAGGGCCAAGATTACAGTTGCCGCCGACTTGGCTGCCTCTGACATTCTGCCAGTCGATGTCGGTCTCGCCGCCGACGACAAACTGGCCGATCTGGTAATTGCCGCCGAGCGTAACGCCGGCCATCGCACCGCTGACGTCGAAGTTGCCGGTCGTACCGATCGGCGAATTCCAACTGCTCTGGCCGAAGGCGTAGCCGGTATTGATACCGACATAGAAGCCGGTCCAGCTGAAAGGCGGCGGAGCCGGCACATACGCGACCGGAGCGCGCGGCAGCGGCGCGGCGGGAGGAGGAAGGTCGGCAGCGAATGCCGGGGCTGCGGCAGCAAGCGCCAATGCGCTAGCGATCAATATTCGCTTCATGCGTGTCTCCTGTTTGGCCACGCCCAATGGCGACGTAGCGTCGTCAGATTCGCTTCAAAGCCCCCGCCCCGAGTCCAATAACTATCGGATTTTCCTGCCAAAAGGTGTTGCCAAAAAACAACAGCGAGCCACTTTCTCCTTGGGGGAAGGGACGGCGCTGAGTCGATGCGACCTCGATTTTCCGTTCCCGCTTGCGCCCGGGCCTAGAACAAAATAAGAACATATCTTCAGGCAGGCGGCGCGGCGCGAAGCTGTGTGGATAACGGCCATCGCGCGCCGATCGCCCTTGCCGTGGGCGGGTCCGGCACTAGGTTGGCAAGCGAAGATTGGTGATATCGGGAACGAACGGAGAAGCGTCATGGCGGGAAGCGTCAACAAGGTGATCTTGATCGGCAATCTGGGCGCCGATCCGGAAATTCGTCGCACCCAGGACGGCCGGCCGGTGGCGAACCTGCGCCTTGCCACCTCGGAGTCCTGGAAGGACAAGACCTCGGGCGAGCGCAAGGAAAAGACCGAGTGGCATCGCGTCGTCATCTTCAATGAGAATCTGTGCCGGATCGCCGAGCAATATCTCAAGAAGGGCTCAAAAGTTTTCATCGAGGGCGCGCTGCAAACGCGCAAATGGCAGGACCAATCGGGCCAGGACCGCTACTCGACCGAAGTGGTGCTGCAGGGGTTTCGCGGCGAGCTGACGCTGCTCGACCGCGCCGGCGGCTCGGGGGCGGGTGCGGGCGGTGGCGGTGATTTCGGCGCCGATGACACGGGCGATTTCGGCTCATCGGGGCCGTCGCGCAAGGTCGCGGCAGCGGCTGGTGCCGGCGCGCGTGGCGGCGGCGGGCGTGGCGAGATGGACGACGAGATTCCGTTCTAGAGCATGATCCGGAAAAGTGGATGCCGGTTTTCCGAAAAGATCTTGCTCCAACGAAAAACTAGACCATGATCCGATTCAATTTGATCG
>JBAUYI010000287.1:0-9821 GCA_049584715.1 Xanthobacteraceae bacterium | reverse complement strand
GAGGCCCCCTCACCCCACCCTCTCCCCGCACGCGGGGAGAGGGAGACTACGCGCGGAGCGAGGAAGCCTTGCAATCGCCATTGGCCCCGGTGCATTGCATGCGTCATGACCAATGTTTCGATAGTGGCGGCATTGCTCGCGGGCATGTTGAGCTTCCTGTCGCCCTGCGTGCTGCCGCTGGTGCCGCCGTACCTCATTTATTTGACCGGCACATCGCTGGAGCGGTTTGCGGATGCGCAGACCAAACCGCGGGCCGGGCGGCACACCATCGTGGCGGCGCTATTGTTCGTGCTCGGCTTCTCCACCGTGTTCGTCGCGCTCGGCGCCGGCGCCAGCGTGATCGGCGCGGTGCTGCGCGCCTATTCGGGCGAGCTCGCGATCGTTGCCGGCATCGCCATCGTCATCATGGGTCTGCACTTCCTTGGCGTTACCCCGATCGCCTGGCTGATGCGCGAGAAGCGGCTCGAAGTGGCAAAGCCGATCGGCCTGTGGGGCGCCTATCTGATGGGGCTTGCCTTTGCGTTCGGCTGGACGCCATGCATCGGCCCGATCCTGGCCGCGATCCTCGCCGTCGCGGCGTCGGAAGCGACCGTGGCGAAGGGCGCCGGCATGCTTGCGGTCTATTCGCTTGGGCTTGGCATTCCGTTCATCGCAGCGGCTTTGGCGGTCGAGCCGTTTGCGGCGTTCCTCGCCCGCTTCCGCAAAAGCCTCGGCCTTGTCGAAAAGGCAATGGGCGGGCTTCTGGTGCTCACCGGCATTGCCTTCCTGACCGGCGCGGTCGGTCAGGCGAGCTACTGGCTGCTCGATACATTTCCGATGCTGGGCAAGATCGGGTGAACCCGACGCCGTCACTCACATCGTGCAGCCGGATTCCGGACACTCGACGTAAGTGATCTTGCCGCTTGCGTCCTTCTTCCAGATATACATCACGTAATCGAGCTTGGTGATGTCGCCCTTCTTGTCGTAGGCGATGTCGCCGAGCACGGTTTTGAAATTCATGCCGGAATGCATCATGTCGGCGACTTTTTTCGGGTCGGCCGATTTTGCCGCTTCCGCCGCCTGCTTGATGATTTGCACGCCGGCATAGCTGTAAAGCGTATAGGCCTCCGGCTCGAATTTCTTGGCGCGGAATTCCGCCACCACGTCTTTCGCTTCCGGCTTGTTGCGCGGATCGGGGCCGTAGGTCATCAGCGTGCCTGCGACGCCCGGGCCGCCGACGGACGCGAACTCGTCGGAGGTGATGCCGTCGCCGCCCATCAGCGGCGCCTTGACGCCCTGGTCGCGCATCTGCCGCACGATCAGCCCGCCCTCGGTATAGAGGCCGCCGAAATAGACCAGGTCGGCGCCCGATTGTTTGATCTTGGAAGTCAGCGCCGAGTAATCCTTTTCGCCGGTATTGACGCCTTCATAGAGCACTTCGGTCATGCCGCCGGCCTTGATGGTCTTCAAGGTTTCGTCGGCCAGCCC
Organism: Xanthobacteraceae bacterium; assembly: GCA_049584715.1. Taxonomy (GTDB): domain Bacteria; phylum Pseudomonadota; class Alphaproteobacteria; order Rhizobiales; family Xanthobacteraceae; genus BOG-931. Next base: position 8,354 of record JBAUYI010000287.1, on the reverse strand, counting down.
CTTGCCGTAGGTGGTCTTGTCATGGACGAAGGCGATCTTCTTGCCCTTGAAGTGGGCGAGGATGTAGGTGCCGGCGACCTTGCCTTGCTGATCGTCGCGGCCGCAGGTGCGAAAGATGTTCCACATGCCGCGCTCGGTGACGGTGGGATTGGTCGAGGCGGGCGTGATCTCGAGGATGCCGTTTTCCTGATAGACCTCGGAGGCCGGGATGGTGACGCCGGAATTGTAATGGCCGATGACGAATTTGACGCCGTCGCCGGCAAACTTGTTGGCGACCGAGACGCCTTGCTTGGGATCGGAGACGTCGTCGCCGAATTCGGTGACGATCTTCTGGTTGAGGATGCCGCCCGCGGCGTTGATGTCGGCCGCCGCCTGTTCGACGCCGTTCTTCATCTGCGCGCCGGTCGCGGCATTGGGACCGGTGATCGGGCCGCCGACGCCGAATTTGACTTGCGCGGTGGCGGAATTCGCCAACACGAATGCGAGGCTCAGCGAAACGCCGAGCGTGGTGATCGTTTTCATCGTCAGTTCCCCATAACTGGAAGCGGAAAGTCCAGATTTGCCGCAATGTTACGTCAAGGCGCCTTGCGGCGCCAGCGCAGTGGGCCGTTCGGCTGGTTGATCCAGCGATATTGGCTGACCATTTGCGCGGCCCGCGCGGCCTGAAATCCGATCAATCCGAAGAGGAGGCAAATGGCGCTGTCGACAACATAATAATGCAGCGACAACAGCGTGCCGCCGAACAGCGCGAAGTGGATGAAGCGCACCGCGGCGCCCAAGATCAGCATATAGGCGACGATTTGCCACCATGGCCGCCAGGTCTGCGCAATGGCGCGGCCGGCAAGAATCGCGGCGCCGCCGCCGAGGATGATCGTGACCAGAAGGAACACGCCGAACGAGCCTTCCTCGTGGAGGAAACCTTGCATTGAAAGGTTTGGCATCATGGCTCGACCTTTTGCCGTCCGCCTTCGAGATAAGCGGCTTTCACTTCCGGCCGATCGAGCAATTCAGCGCCGGTGCCCGACAGCGTGATCAGGCCGTTGACCATGACATAACCGCGGTGCGCCAGCTTGAGCGCATGGAAGGCATTTTGCTCGACCAGGAACACGGTGAGGCCGTCCTCGGCGTTGAGCTTTTTGATGGCGTCAAAAATCTGCCGCACGATCAGCGGTGCCAGGCCGAGCGACGGCTCGTCGAGGAGAAGAAGCCGCGGCCGGCTCATCAGCGCGCGCGCGATCGCCAGCATCTGCTGCTCGCCGCCCGACAGCGTGCCGCCGCGCTGAGTGAGGCGCTCGCGCAGCCGCGGGAACAGCGCCAGCACGCGGTCGAGATCGGCGGCGAATTCGGCCGCCTGCGCGACCGTCGCGCCCATCTGCAGGTTTTCCAGCACGGTCATGCGGCCGAAGATGCGACGGCCTTCCGGCGCGTGCGCCAGTTTCAGCCGCGCGATCTCATGGGTCGGCAGCTGCGTGATATCTTGGCCGGCGAAAACGATCTCGCCGTCGCGCGCCCGCGGATTGCCGCACACCGTCATCATCAGTGTGGATTTGCCGGCACCGTTGGCGCCGATCAGGGCTACGATCTCGCCCGCATTGACGTCCAGGTCGACGCCCTTGAGCGCCATGACGCGGCCGTAGAACGCGGTGACGCCGCGCAGCGAGAGCAGCGGAGCGGTCACAGTCCAACCTCCGCCTCGACTTTCGCCACCTCGTCGTCGGCGACGCCGAGATAGGCCGCGATCACCTTGGCGTCGTTGCGCACCGCCTCGGGCGCGCCGTCGGCGATCTTGACACCATAGTCGAGCACGACGACGTGGTCGGAAATGCCCATCACCACCGACATGTCGTGCTCGATCAGCAGGACCGAGACGGCGAATTCGTCGCGGATGGCGAGCAGCAATTCGTTGAGCTCGGCGCTCTCGCGCGGATTGAGCCCGGCCGCCGGCTCGTCGAGGCAGAGCAGTACCGGCTCGGTGCACATGGCGCGCGCGATCTCGAGGCGGCGCTGCGCGCCATAAGGCAGCACGCCGGCCGGATCGTCGGCGCGCTCGATCAGGCCGAAACGCTCGAGCCAGCCGCGCGCTTTGTCGAGCGCCGCGCGCTCGGCGGCAGCGTAAGACGGGAATCCGAGCACGCCGAGCAAGGTGTAGCCGGACGCAACCATCAGCGGGTTGTGCTGGGCGACCAGAAGATTCTCCAGCACGGTCATGCCGGGAAACAGGCGAATGTTCTGGAACGTCCGAGCGACGCGCGCCTGTTGCGCCACCAGGAAATCGGGCATGCGCTCGAGCAGATAAAGCGCACCGTCGGCCCGAACCATGCCGCGCTTGCCGCTGTCGGTCAGGGCATCGAGTGAGTCCCACACTGCGGGTTCGCCCCGCTGCAGCGCGATGCGGCCTTCGGTCGGCTTGTAGAAACCGGTGATGCAGTTGAACACCGTGGTTTTACCGGCACCGTTCGGTCCGATCAACGCGGTGATGGTGCCGCGCTTGACGTCGAAGGAGAGATTGTCGATGGCGACGAGGCCGCCGAAGCGCATGGTCAAATGCTCGACGCGCAGCACGGTAGAGCCGTCGCGCGCGGAATCCATCAGCCGCGTCCCTGCTTGACCAGATCGGCTGCGATGGCCTTGCGCTCTTTGAGGAACACCGACGGCTCGCGCGTCGAGATCAGTCCGCGCGGCCGCCAGACCATGATCACCACCATGGCGAAGCCGAACAGCAGCATGCGGTATTGGGTCGGGTCGAAAGTCGGCCCAAAGATGTTTTTGAGAAAATCGAGCTCGCGCAAGATCTCGGTGCCGCCGATCATGACGATGGCGGCGATGACGACGCCGATCTGGCTACCCATGCCGCCGAGCACGACGATGGCGAGGATGGTCGCGGACTCGATGAAGGTGAAGGATTCCGGCGATATGAATGCTTCGCGTGCGGCGAAGAACGATCCGGCGAAGCCGGCAAACATCGCGCCCATGGCGAACGCGGTGAGCTTTGTATTGGTGGTGTTGATGCCGAGCGAGCGACAGGCGATCTCGTCCTCGCGCAAGGCTTCCCAGGCGCGGCCGATCGGCAGGCGGCGCAGCCGCACCGTGACGAAGCAGGTCAGCAGCGCCAGCGCCAGGATCAGATAATAAAGAAAGATGACGCGGTAGAGCGGCGAGAACGGCAGGCCGAATCTTGCGGCAAAGCCGTCGTCATTGGCATTGAACGGAATGCCGAAAAAGGTCGGCCGCGGAATGCTGATGATGCCGGCATAGCCGTTGGTCAGCGCCACCCAGTTGATCAGGATGAGCCGGATGATCTCGCCGAAGGCGAGCGTGACGATGGCGAGATAGTCGCCGCGTAGGCGGAGCACCGGAAAGCCGAGCAAGATGCCCCAGAACGAGGACAGTACGCCGGCGAGCGGCAGCAGGAGCCAGAACGACAGGCCGAAGGTTTTGGCCAAGAGCGCGTAGGAATAGGCGCCGACCGCGTAGAACGCCACGTAGCCGAGGTCGAGCAGACCGGCGAGCCCGACCACGATGTTGAGCCCCCAGCCGAGCATCACGTAGATCAGAATCTGAATGCCGAAATTGTCGATCCACTTCTGTCCGCCGCCGGTGCCGACCGCGAAATAGATGATCAGCGGATAGGCGACGAAGAAACCGATGGCCGAAGGGATGAACCACTTGGCGAGAGCGCCGCGCAATTTTTGCGGAAAAATTGCCGGCGTTGCGGTTGGCACCGGCTGCTGCGCGCGTCGCGCCAGCCACGGCATGAGCGCGAAGCAATAGAGGAAACGGCAGGCGGCGACGATGGCGACGACAGCGAGCAACAACGGCCAACGCGTGGTCAGGACGAGCCGGTTACTGCCATCGACGCCGGTCAAAAATCCGATCAGCGGCAACAGCACGCCGAACGCGATCAAGCCGGTGAATCCGGCATCGCGCAACGCGCCGGTCATATCGACGCGCCCGCTTTGCGCGCCGGCTTGTCTTACAGCGGCTTGCATCTCAGACCTTCTCGACATCCGGCCGGCCGAACAGGCCCTGCGGCAGGAAGATCAAGGTGATGACCAGCACCGAGAAGGCGGCGACGTCCTTGTAGTCGATGGAAAAGTAAGCCGACCAGAAGGTTTCGATCAGGCCGATCAGGATGCCGCCGACCACGGCGCCGGGCAGCGAGCCGATGCCGCCGAGCACGGCTGCGGTAAACGCTTTCACGCCCGGCACAAAGCCGTCGGAGAAGGTCACGACGCCGTAGTACATGAGATACATGGTGCCGGCGACGGCGGCCAGCGCCGCGGCGATCACGAAGGTCATTGAGATGGTGCGGTCGACGTCGACACCGACCAAAGCCGCCATCTTCTGGTCCTGCTCGCAGGCGCGCTGCGCGCGGCCGAGCCGCGTCTTGGCCACCAGGTACCAGAACGCCAGCAAGAGCACCGCGGTGATGCCCCAGATGATGAGCTGCTTATAGGACAGCGTCACCGGAAAATTGTTCTGGTTGAACAGCACGAACTCGCCCTGGATCATGGGCGGGATCGACTTGTTGCGCGGCCCTTGGGTGACCTGGACGAAATTCGACAGGAAGATCGACATGCCGATGGCGGAGATCAGCGGCGCCAGCCGGAACGAGCCGCGCAACGGCCGGTAGGCCACCCGCTCGATCACCCAGTTGACGAGGGCGGTGAACGCCATGGCCACGATCAGGACAATGAACAAAGCCAGCGCGATCGAGGAGATGCCGAGCCAGGTGGTGAGGATCAGGAAGGCTATGAGCGCGATGAAGGCCGAGACCATGAACACGTCGCCATGGGCGAAATTCACCATGCCGATGATGCCGAACACCATCGTATAGCCGATGGCGATCAGGCCGTAGATCGAACCGAGCGTGATGCCGTTGATGAGCTGCTGGACGAAGTATTCCATGCGTCCGCCGCGCTTTCCGAATCCGGTTAAAGTCTTAACAGGCGCGCTCCGCAGCGGCAACGCATCCCGTCATTCCGGGGCGCGGGCGAAAGCCCGCGAACCCGGAATCCATAATCACGATACGTGCAATAATCGCGCCGGAGGTCCACAACCAAACCGTCTGTGGTTATGGATTCCGGGTTCCTCGCTTTGCTCGGCCCCGGAATGACGTTGGCTTGTCGCCGTGGTCGCAGCGGGCTACGGCTTGATCACGAAACAACGAGAACAGGGAGACCCCTCCATGGACCGGGTCAAATCCGAGGACGCCATCGGCGCCAAGGGGCGGCCGTTTACCGGCGCGGAATACCTCGAAAGCCTGCGCGACGGCCGCGAAGTCTATGTCTATGGCGAGCGGGTCAAGGACGTCACCACGCACCCGGCGTTCCGCAATGCCGCGCGCTCGATCGCCCGGCTTTACGACGCGCTGCATGCCGACAAGACCAAAGGCATCCTGACCGCGCCGACCGATACCGGGTCCGGCGGCTACACCCACAAATTCTTCCGCGCCGCGCGCTCGCGCGAGGATTTGGTCGCGCAACGCGACGCCATCGCGCAGTGGGCGCGCATGTCCTATGGCTGGATGGGGCGCTCGCCGGACTACAAGGCGTCGCTGATGAACACGCTCGGCGCCAATTTCGATTTTTACGGCAAGTTCGCCGGCAACGCCAAGGCATGGTACCGCCGCGCGCAGGAAAACGTCCTGTTCATGAACCACGCCATCGTCAATCCGCCCGTCGATCGCGCCAAGTCGGCTGACCAGGTCAAAGACGTCTACATCACCATCCAGAAAGAAACCGATGCCGGGATTTATATCTCGGGCGCCAAAGTGGTGGCGACGTCGTCGGCGCTGACGCATTACAATTTCCTCGGCCAGAACGCCGCGGTGCCGCTGCACGACACCGATCTCGCGGTGATGTTCATCGCGCCGATGAATGCGCCCGGCGTGAAGCTGTTCTGCCGCACCTCTTACGAGATGACCGCAAGCGTGATGGGGACGCCGTTCGATTATCCGTTGTCGTCGCGCTTCGACGAGAACGACGCCATCTTCGTCTTCGATAATGTGTTCATTCCCTGGGAGGACGTACTGCTGCATCGCGATCTGGAAAAGCTGAAAATCTTCTTCCCGCAATCGGGTTTTCTGGCCGGCTACCAATTCCAAGGCTGCACGCGGCTTGCGGTTAAACTCGACTTTATGGTCGGCGTCATTGCCAAGGCGCTGCGCGCAGCGGGCTCCGACGAATTCCGCGGCAATCAGGCCATGCTCGGCGAGGTGATCGCCTGGCGGCACCTGTTCTGGGCGCTGACCGACGCCATGGCGATGAACCCGACCGATTGGGTCAACGGCGCGGTGCTGCCGAACCTGCAATCGGGCTCGAGCTACCGCGTGTTCGCCGGCGACGCCTATGGCCGCATCAAGGAGATCGTGGAAAAAATCGTCGCCTCGTCGCTGATCTATCTGCCATCGTCGGCCAAGGATTTCAAAAATCCGGAGATCGACCGTTATCTCGCGCAATATGTGCGCGGCTCCTACGGCATCGACTACAAGCAGCGCATCAAGGTGATGAAGCTATTATGGGACGCCATCGGCACCGAATTCGGCGGCCGCCACGAGCTCTACGAACGCAATTACGCCGGCAACCACGAGGACATCCGCATCCAGGCGCTGTGGAACGCGCGCGGCTCGGGCATGATGGAGCAGATGACGGCGCTCGCCGAGCAGTGCATGTCCGAATACGACGAGAACGGCTGGACCGATTCCGCATGGCTGAACCCCGACGATGTCGCTTATCCAGGCTTACCCAAAGCGCTCGCGGCGGAGTAGGATCGGGCCCACTACAGTAGGATTTGGCCCGCAGGGTTTGCCGCAATGAGCTGGATCGACCAACGGCCCGACGATGCCATGGACGGCGCTTTTACGGCGGTGGCGCCAGCGCCCGCGATCGCAAGTGTCGATGTGGCGGCGTTCCGCGACGCCATGAGCAGGCTCGGCGCCGCCGTGCATGTGGTCACCTCGGCGGGCCCGGGCGGGAAGACCGGGTTCACCGCCACCGCCGTGTGCTCGGTGTCCGATCAGCCGGCGACGCTGTTGGTTTGCCTCAACCGCCGCGCCAAGAGCGCGCCGCTGCTCGCTCAGAACGGCGTGTTCTGCGTCAATACGCTGGGCGCCGACGAAGAAAAGCTCGCCGACCTGTTTGCCGGGCGCAGCGGTGTGCATCTCGAAGAACGCTTTTCCGTCGGCGAATGGATCACGCTGAAAACCGGCTCGCCGGTGCTGGCGTCAGCGGTCATCGCCTTCGACTGCCGCACCATCGAGATCAAGGCGGTGGCGTCGCACAACGTGCTGTTCGGCGCCGTCGAGGCAGTCCGGCTCGGTCCCGCCGGGCCGGCGCTGGTCTATCACGACCGGCTGTACAAAAAGGTCTAAAGCCGGGTCGCCGAATGCGAATGCTGCTTGCTCTTGCGGTGCTGATCGTGGCCGCAGCCGGCGTGCTGGTCTTTACCGAGCCGGGGCAGGGGGTATTGCGCGCGTTTGGCGTACCGGCGCCCGATTGCATGTCGGCACGGTGGCTCAACACGGTCGGATACCACGTGCCGCAGTGTACATGCGGCAATTGCGCGTCGCCGCCATTGCCGCCAATACCCGAGCCTCCCGGCGCACGCTGAGGCCGCCGCCGGGGCGGCGAGCTTTCCCGCTTATTCACAGCACGGCGGTCTTCTTCTTTTCCACGATCAGCCTATGCTTCCACCATGGCCTCGACGCTGCCGTTGTTCCATCTGTACGGCGATCCGCCCGACGATCAGGCGTTCGACTTCATTCACGTCGAAACTATCGCCTCGCGGTCGTCGATCCATGACTGGACCATCCGCGCCCACCGCCATCGCAACCTGTTTCAGATCCTGCTGATCGAAAAGGGCGGCGGCGAGATGACGTTCGATGTCGCGCGCCTGCCGTTCACGGCGCCGGCCGCGATTTTGGTGCCGGCGACGATTGCGCACGGCTTTCGCTTCGAGCCCAACGTCACCGACGGCTGGGTCTTGAGTTTTACCGAAGATGCCGCGGGCGCGCTCACCGATCGCGCCGGCGAGGCCTTGGCGCGGCTGCGCGCGCTTGCCGCGCAACCCGTCATTCCGATCGGCGACGAGGCGGAAGGAGCGCGACTGTCGGCGCTGTGCACGGAGCTGTTCGAAGAGCACAGCTTGGCGCGCGAAGGCTTTCGCCTCGCGATGCGCGGGCTTCTGGTGCTGATCGCCGTCGGCGTGGCGCGGCTTGCCGCCAGCCGCGCCCGCACCGGCACCGTAACGCTAAGACCCGCCGACGCCTCGGTCGCGCAGCTGCGCGCTTTGGTCGACGAGAATTTCCGCGTCGAACGCCAGCTCGATTTTTATGCCGAAAAGCTCGGCATGAC
>JBAUYI010000286.1:0-20333 GCA_049584715.1 Xanthobacteraceae bacterium | reverse complement strand
GGGCGGCGCGGGCGCTGCCGTGCCGTTGGCAACGGCGGCGGCAACCGACGCCGGCGCCGTCGCAATCGGATGCTTATTGGCGCCGGCAAAGATGGTGACATCGCCGTTCTGCTCGATGCGCACCGACAATTCCGCGCCGACCAGATTGAGGCTTTCGGCACGCATATGGCCGCTGAGCAGGCTCATGCCGGCGACGCGGACTTCCGCTTTCGGCGCGCTCGCCACGACCGTGCCTTCGGCGTCGCGCACCACGATGTCGCGAATGCGCACCGCGGCGCCGCCATTGCCGGTGCGCTCGATTTGGGTGCCGCCGACCTGGACTTTGTGCTGGCTGCCGAAATTCTCTTCGATCGCCGCGGCGAGCCAGGGCGTGGCGACGTCGAGTTGGATGGGGCCATTGGCGAGCCGCCACCACAGCGTGGCAAAGCCCAAGGCAAAGACGCCGACGACGATGGCGCTGCCGATGCCGACCCGGCGGATCAGGCGCTGGTGCCGGGCATAGAGCCGCCGGTAGGCCAATAGGTAGGGGTTGGCGCCCGCGCGCGGCGCGCGGGGGTCCACGGGACGGCTGCCCGTCCGGCGCGGAGCGGCGACCATCTCCCGCCTCGGAAGCGCAGCGTTCTGCCTGTCGTGGTTAGTCATGCCCCCTCGGGCGTCCCCTCGTCCGTGGTGCCGTCAGAACGATATTGCAGCTTTGACAAGTCCGCTGGCGAGGCCCCGGATCGATCAGGGATCGACCCCCTTGCCGGCGCGGGTATTCTGACCGCGCAGAGTGTGCCCGGGAAAGCGTCGAAAGGAAGGCGTATGGCTGGCAAACAGCAGGTGCGGAGGCAATCGACCGGCAAAAAATCTGCCGCAAAGCAACCGGTCCAAAAGCCTTCGGGCGGGCAGAAAGCCCGCAGCGCCGCGGCAGGCCCCTCTCCCGGTACCAAGGCGCCGCCGTTCAGCCTGCCTCGCGACGGCGATGGGACTGTGTCATTGGCCGACTTCGCCGGGCGCAAGCTGGTGCTCTATTTCTATCCCCGGGCCGATACATCCGGCTGCACCAAGGAGGCCATCGACTTCTCCCGGCTGCGCGGCGATTTCGGCCGCGCCGGTACCGAGATCCTCGGCGTCTCCGCCGACCCGGTGCCGGCGCTGGCCAAGTTCAAGGCCAAACATAAACTCGCCATCGCGCTTGCGTCGGACGAGAAGCACCGCATGCTCGAGGCCTATGGGGTGTGGCAGGAGAAGTCGCTGTACGGCCGCAAATTTTTGGGCATCGTCCGCACCACCTTCCTGATCGGTCCCGATGGCCGCATCGCCAAGGTGTGGCCCAAGGTGTCGGTCGATGGCCACGCGGCCGAGGTTTTGGCCGCCGCCAAAGCGCTCTGATCGTTGCGGAAGCATTTACCCAAGGACGTAAAATCGCAGCCGCAATTTGCGGAATATTAACCATAAACCGCCCACATTCCCCGCTCGGGCAGCCGGCCTCGCTGATGGCCGGACCGGGTGGGAGCGTCAATGTCGCAGTGGTCGGCGTATCAATCGCCTCGGACGAGCCGTGCGCCGCAACAGGCCCGCGATGTCGCGCGCAGAGCCGAGCCGCGCCAGCACGCCGCAAAGCCACCGGCCGCCACCGCCGCAAAAACCTCCGGCTACACCATCGCGCATGCCGGCCGGCAAATCAGGTTCGGACCGGTGGCATTCTGGATCGCCGTCGGCACCGTCGTGATTTTGGCCGGCTGGTCGGCCACCACCGCCACCTATTTCGCCTTCAGCGACGACGTGCTCAAGGGCTTGATCGCGCGCCAGGCCGAGCAGCAATACGCCTACGAAGACCGCATCGCCGAACTGCGCGCCCAGATCGACCGCACCACCAGCCGCCAACTGCTCGATCAGGAGCAGTTCGAGCAGAAGCTCAACGATCTGTTGCGCCGCCAGGCCGCGCTGGAATCGCGCGCCACGGCCTTGAGCGGCATTTCCGATCCGGCCACGACTGGCTCGCTGCGCTCGTCCACCGGCAGCAACGATGCCAATCCAAAACCCTCGCCGATCAGCGATTCACTGTTGACGCCGCACCCGCTCGACCGCGGCACTTCGTTGGAGCCCGATCGGGCGCCGACCAACAGGAAGCCCGGCAAGGAAACCGACATCGGCACAAAACTCGGGCGCATCGAAGCGTCGCTTGATCGCGTCGACCATCGCGAGACCGCGATGCTGACCCAGCTGCAGGCGCGCTATGAGGGCAGAGCCCGCAAAATGCGCGGCGTCCTCGCCCAGCTTGGCCTGAAACTCGACGCCAATCCGCCGCCCGGCATCGGCGGCCCGTTCGTGCCGGTGGCGCTGCCGTCGGAAAACCAAAGCTTTGAGCGCGCGCTGACCCGCGTCAACATTGCGCGCGCCTATGCCGACAAGCTCAGCGCCACGCTCGTTTCCGTGCCGGTGCGCGAGCCGGTCACCGGCGAGATCGATTTCTCTTCGCCGTTCGGCGTGCGCGTCGATCCGTTCCTGCATGTGCCGGCGATGCATACCGGCATCGATTTCCGCGGCAGCTACGGCGAGCCGGCTCACGCCACGGCTGCGGGAACAGTGACGTCGGCCGGCTGGAGCGGCGGCTACGGCCAGATGGTCGAGATCGATCACGGCAACGGCCTTGCCACCCGCTACGGCCATCTGTCGGAAATCGACGTTCGCGTCGGCCAGAGCATTCGCATTGGCCAAGTGGTCGGCCGGATCGGCTCGACCGGCCGTTCGACCGGCCCGCATCTGCATTACGAGACCCGCGTCGACGGCGAAGCGGTCGATCCGCAGAAGTTTTTGAAAGCCGGCGCCACGTTGTTCGGCGGCTAAAGCCTACTCGACATCCTCGACTTCGGCCGGCGCGGTGCCGAAGGCTTTCTGCGCCAGCGCCGCGGCGGTGAACTGGTCGATGTCGCCGTCGAGCACGGCACCGGTGTTCGAGGTCGAGACACCGGTGCGCAGGTCTTTCACCATCTGATAGGGCTGCAGCACGTAAGAGCGGATCTGGTGGCCCCAGCCGATATCGGTCTTCGCGGCCTGGTCGGCTATGGCCTTTTCCTCGCGCTTTTTCAGTTCCAGCTCGTAGAGCTTTGCGCGCAGCATCTGCCAGGCTTGCGCCCGATTGCGGTGCTGCGAGCGGTCGTTCTGGCACACCACCGCGATATTGGTTGGGATGTGCGTCAGCCGAATGGCCGATTCGGTCTTGTTGACGTGCTGGCCGCCGGCGCCGCCGGCGCGCATGGTGTCGACTCGTACGTCCGCCTCCTTGATGTCGATATTGATGCGGTCATCGACCACCGGATAGACGTTGACGCTGGCGAACGAGGTGTGGCGGCGCGCATTGGAGTCGAACGGCGAGATGCGCACCAGGCGGTGCACGCCGTTCTCGGTCTTCAGCCAGCCATAGGCGTTGTGGCCCTTGATCTCGATCGTCGCCGACTTGAGGCCGGCCTCTTCGCCTTGGGTCTCCTCGATGTAATCGACCTTGTAGCCGTGCTGCTCGGCCCAGCGCACATACATGCGCAGCAGCATGCCGGCCCAGTCCTGGCTTTCGGTGCCGCCGGCGCCGGCATGGACTTCGAGATAGGAATTGTTGGCGTCGGCCTCGCCGGACAATAGCGCTTCGAGCTCGCGGCGCGTCACCTCGGTTTTGAGCTTGCGCAAGCTCGCCTCGGCTTCGGCGATGACTTTCTGATCGTTCTCGGCGTCGCCGAGCTCGATCAAGGTGATCTGGTCGTCGAGCTCCTGTTCGATTCGAGCGAGCGCGGTAAGCTGCTCGTCGAGCGCGGTACGCTCCTGCATCACCCGGCTCGCCCGCGGCGGATCGTTCCAGAGATTGGGATCTTCGGCCTGCCGGTTCAGCTCGGCGAGGCGGGCGCGCGCTTTGTCGACGTCAAAGATGCCTCCTCAGCAGCCCTGCGGACTGCTTGATCTCCTCAACGATGGTCTCGATTTCCGCGCGCATGGCCGTGCTCCTGGGCGGTTATGTAATCGGTTGCGGCGCCGCGCGCAACGCGCCGTTCTCGGCTTGCCGTTGCCCGAGGACGTGACCTTCACTCACTGACCGGGCTGACGTTGCGACGGCAGCGCGTGCGCAATCACGTCGGCGAAGATTTCGCCGTAAACGCGATTGCCCGCGACGTTGAGGTGGCCGAATCCCGAATTGGCGCCAAAGCCGTAAAGCTCGGCTGCATAGTCGGCACCCACCGCGGCCGCAAGGCGCCCGTCGAGATCGAGGTATTGCAGGCCGGCGCCTTCGATTTGGGCGCGGATCGCGCCGATGATCGCAGAACGCTTGTCGGCAAGGGATGGGCACCCTGCCCCGATGGCTTGCGTTGCGACGATGATAGGAAGCTTTTTATCGCGTTGGATGGCGGCGAGATCGCGAACGAAGGCGTCGAGCACGCCGCGCATGTCCGCGGGCTCACCCTTGATGAACAGCGCGACATAAGGGTCGAGGCTGGCGGCGCTGCACCTCGGCGAACCGCCCGCCGCCACCGCCGGCGGCGAAAGCTCGGCAAAGAGGCCGACGTTCTTGCGCGCGTTGATGATACGCACCACCTCGCTGTGATCGAGCAGCCAATAGAAGATGCGTCCCGCCGAAGAGGTGCGAAATCGATAGCCGGAAGAATTCCGAAAACCATAAGAAAGATGGAACACGCCGTTGGCGTCCGGGCGATAGCCGGTAAATTCCCGATCGTCGACCGTAGCGGGCGTCGTGAAGTCTTCCACGTCGAGGACGACGATGGCGAGATCGGGGGACAGCGCCAGGCCTTGCGACTGTAAACGCGCCACATCGACGGCAGGCCTGGCCCCGGACAGTCCGAGATTGACCACTTCAGCACCCGGCAGCTCATGCGACAGTATGGTCTCGGCCACCGCCGGGCCGGTCTGCCGCTCCCTCACCTGCACGGCCTCGATGATGGAATTGCCAACGATGACTGTCCGCGGCCCCACACCATGGGCGAGCGGCCGGTCGCGATCGCGCAAGCCAAGATTGGAGGTGCGGATGAAGTTGCGGTGCTCGGTCAGCCACATGCCGCTGACATCGGCGCGATGACGGTATCCCGTGTTAAAATCCGGCCCATAGAGGGCGACCTGCGGCAGCGGCAGCACCCAGCGCAATGGCGTTGCGTCGATGATGCGAAAGAACGCTTCGGTTCCGAGCGCCGCCAACACCACTCCGGCCAGGATTGCCGCAACGGCGCGGCTCAATTTTCGCAGCATGGTCAGAACCGGTAGTAGATGAATGGATTGTCCTGCACCTTCGGCAGCAGCAGCAACCACAGTGCGAGGCCGATGATGAGGGCGCGCAGCAACAGACCGTCGAGGCGCCGCATCAATAGCACCGTGCGCCGAGTGTGCAGATAGCCCTCAAGCCAATGCAGCGCGAGCAACCCGGCGCAACCAAGCGCGATCAAAGCGCCGCCGGCTCCGTCGTTTGGCAGCGGTGCCGTGCCCGCGCTGTCGCCGCCGAACATCACGGCAATATATTTCAGCGCCGCGCCGACGTCGCTCGAGCGAAAGAACACAAGCAGGACAAGCCAAATGCCGAACGTCAGGACCCATTGCGCCGCGCCGAGGCGGATCAGGTAGCGGTTGGCCAAATGCCAAAGCAGCATCGCGAGCGCCCAGCCCACGCCCCAGACGACGAACGTCCAGTTGGCACCGTGCCAGAGCCCGGCCAACGCCATGGCGATGATGAGCGAGGCTGCCAGCCACGCGCGCGTCCCTTTGAGGAGGGCAAGCGGCGTAAAGATGTAATCGCGAATCCAAAAGCTGAGCGTGATGTGCCAGCGGCGCCAAAAGTCCTGCGGCGTCAGCGCCGTGAACGGTTGGCGGAAATTCACGGCAAGCCGCAGCCCGAACAGATAGCCGAGCCCCAGCGCGATGTCGGAGTAGCCGGAAAAATCGAAATACACCTGCGAGCTGAACAGGAAGATGCCGAGCCACGCGGCGGCGACGGTGGCCGGCCCGTTGTGAAAGATCGTTTCGACAAAAGGCGCGAGCGCGTCGGCGAAGACGACTTTCTTGATCAATCCAACGAGACAAAGACCGAGTGCAATCCCGAGCAACCGGCGGCGCGGCAGCGTGCCGTCGAACAGACGATGGATTTGCGGGCCGAACTGCCGCCAGCGCATGATCGGCCCCGCCACGAGCTGGCCGAAGAACAGCTTGAACAGCGCAAAGCGCGGCAGCGAATAGAACGGCTTGGCGCGGCCGCGCATCAGATCGATCTGAAAAGCCGTAAGCTGGAAGATATAGAAGGAAATTCCGAGCGGGATGATGATGTGCTGGCTGAATACATCGAAACCGGCTGCGGTCGCGAGAAACACGCGATATTTGAAATAGGCAAGACAGCCGATATTGAATACCAGCGCCGCATAGAGCCAACGCCGATCGCGCATGATCGGGAACTGGAAGCCGAAATTGGCGAGGATGACGGTGGCGGCGACCAAGCTGTCGCGCAGGCCGGCGGCCGCATAGAACACGATGCTGGCGACCAGAAGAACCGGGCCGCGCCACGGCAACACTTCGAATGCCGCCCATGTCACCGCCAGGAACAGAGCGAAATAGAGTGTGTCGTAACTCATATTGGCGGGGGTTGGGTTCGCGCGCGGGAATTCGGCGGCAGCAATATCTCTGACTTTGGCCGCGATTTCCAGGCACCGATCGGACCGGCTTGGAATTCGTTGTCAGCAAAGGTCGCCTCGCCGCGCAAAAGTCGGAGCGCAATCCGGCTACGAGCCGGCATCGGCAGCCGCTTGACGTGAGTTGACCTCGCGGACCGGGCGAACTTTTTGGGTAAAAATTCTCGCCATCAAACTGCCGTCGCTCTTGCGGCTGATCGAACTCTCTATCTCGACGGAGTCGCCGTCACCGGCCTTGCGGTGCAGGCGATAGATCAGCTTGTCGTCGGCATCACTGTTGCCGAAATAGAAGATATCACGGTAGCGCGTACTGAAGCCCGTCGCATACATGCGTCCAGCGTGTCGCGCCGCGCAGATGTCGTCGATCATCGGGTAGGCGGCAAAATAAAGCAGGCCGACGCCGTTGATGTCGTGGCTTGGCATGATCTCATATTCGCATTCGAAAATCGGCGGTGCGAGCGTTTCCGCGCGGCGCCCCTGGTAGTCACGACCAAATTCTGGCACTTCGGCAAGCGCCGGAATGATGCAGTCGGGCGGCAGCTCAGGCAGCCCTTTGAACAACGACGTGTTCGATCCAGTCGCGCCGAATTTCGAAAAGCTCGACATCAGGCGCGCCTGGATCGAGCCCGTGGCGCCGTTCAGCGTGGCCTCGCTGAAGTAAAGTCCCGCGCCGTATCGGGACATGCCGGAGTCGATGTCAATGCGCTCATTCTCCTCATAGAGGCCAAGCGCACGGGATGATCGCAATTCGATGCGGGTGAAGGTCGCATAAATGCGATCGCCAGCGCTGTCGCTCAGCAGGCGCGTCGGCTGTCCGAGCGCCTTGGCGAGCATGGTCCAGTGAATATCGCCAAGCTCCTTGAACAGCCACGACTCGGACAGCCCGCCGACCGCCATCTGCGGCATGTTCAAAAAATAAGTCCGTTGCTCAGTGGCAGGCGGCGCATCCACGGATCGGAGCTGCGGCGAACCCTTGCCGAGTGCCCGCGCCAGATCGGCGGGCGTATCGATGTCATCCCATTGACCTTGGTCGAGGCCTTTGCCAGCGAGCGTCTCCGCCTGCGTGCGAATCGTCAACATGCTGATGCTATCGATGCCCAAACGTGCGAACGGCGTGTTCATATCGCTCGAGGTAAAAGCTGGGAATTCACGGCTGATCATCGCTGCCACCTGCGCCGCACTGTCTTGCGAGGGGAGCGAGGTGCTGGCGGCTAGCCGCGGCGGGCTCGGCGATTGGCGACGGCCGCGGTCATTTACAAATTCATGCTGAAAGAATAACGCCACGAGCAACCCAAGAAGCCCGGCAGTGAAGATTCCGGGTCCCAATACCTTGGCGATGTCGCGAGCTGGTTCCCAGGGGCCGCCCCAGATCGTCGCCCCGATGCCGATAACAATCAACCCAAGACAGACCAGCCAATATGGAATTTGCGGTGAATTAAGACCCTTATCGCCCGTCATGGCTTCCTTCCGCCGTTCTGGTTATCTCCATTAGAGCATCATCCCGAAAAGTGGAATGCTATGCCGGCAACAAGAAGCACTGGTGCTCGGCCGCGCGGCGCGCCATCAGGACGCCGACGATTGCGCGGCGTCTGCAAATGTGGCAGGTGCGGGTCGCTTGCTCCCGCGCTGGCGGAGCCATCGGCGCGCCGGCACCTCATGAAAAGTGTAGAGCAACGGCGAAATCGCGACAACGATCGCACGGACCAATCGACCGGCATGGCGACGACGCGGGCACGCGCAGCCTCTCACTCCACAATTGCCAACCCGGCGACGTTATGCTGATTTTGGCCTAAAGCAGCGAGCAAGAATGCCGGCGAGCTCCAGGGTCACCGAAAAGTATCGTCCCGACATCGATGGGCTGCGCGCGATCGCCGTCGGCGCCGTGATCGCGTTTCACACGTTTCCGAATTTCTTCAAGGGCGGCTTTGTCGGCGTCGACATCTTCTTCGTCATCTCCGGCTACCTGATCAGCGGCATCATCGTCGATGCCGTCGAGCGCAACCGTTTCAGCTATCTCGACTTCTACATCCGGCGCATCCGACGCATTTTCCCGGCGCTGGTCATTGTCATCGCCGCCACGCTTTTCGTCGGCTGGTACGTGCTGTTGCCGGACGAGTTCGAGCGCCTCGGCAAGCATCTGGCGGCCGGCGCCGGTTTTGCGACCAATCTGGTGCTATGGGGCGAAGCCGGCTATTTCGACCCATCGAGCGACGCCAAGCCGCTGTTGCACCTGTGGTCGCTCGCCATCGAGGAGCAATTCTACATTCTCTGGCCGCTCATTCTCGGCCCTGTTTGGCGGCGCAAGCGCGGCCTGCTCGTTGCCACCCTGTCCATCGCCGTCGTTTCATTTGCCTACAATGTCATCAGCATCGTGCACCATCCGGTCGCCGCCTTCTATTCGCCGCTGGCGCGATTCTGGGAGCTGATGCTCGGCGGCGTGCTCGCCTATCTGGTCAGGCAGAAGGGCGAGTGGCTGGCGCATTTCCCCACCCAACGCGCCGCCGGCGGATTGCTGCTGATCGGCGTCAGCGTCTTCGCGCTCAATCGGGAATTCGCCTTTCCCGGCTATTGGGCGCTCTTGCCCACCGTGGGCGCGTTCCTGGTGATCTCGGCGGGGTTCACCAACTGGATCAGCCGCTATGTGCTCGGCAACCGGCTCATGGCCGGCATCGGCTTGATCAGCTATCCGCTCTATCTGTGGCACTGGCCGATCCTGACGTTCGCCAGGATCGTCAAAGGCGGCCTGCTGACGCCGACCGACAGGGTCACGGTGATCGCGGCTTCGGTGGCGCTGGCATTCCTGACCTATCGTTTCGTCGAGTACCCGATCCGGCATTCATCAGCGTTGCGCATCCCACAAAGCTTTATCGCCCAAGGTTTGGCCGCCGCCATGGCCGCCGCCGGCGCGCTCGGCCTCTTGATCTTCACCGGCGCCATCGATTCGCGATTGCACAATGCGAGCGTCACGCGGATTTTGGCCGCGTCGTATGATTGGCAGTACCCGCCGGTGGCGGCCGAAAACCATTCGTTCGGCGAACTGCGCTATTTTCGCGAAAACAGCAAACGCGGTAGCTACACGCTGTTCGCCGGCGATTCCAACATGGAGCAATACGCGCCGCGGATTGACCGCGTGATCAAGGACCGCGCCGCCGACGTCAACGGCGCCATCCTGGTCGGCAATCAGCAATGGTGCAATTTTTTGGTCGATATTATTTCGGGCGTCGATCGCTGCCCCGGCGCGACGGCGCAGCTTCAGGCTCTGGTCAACGCGGATTCGACGGTCGCCGTGGCTTTCGCGGAAAGCTGGATCTATCACCATTTTCAGGACTCGCTCAGCAATCCGGACAATCGGCAGCGCCTGGTCCGGTTCCTGCAGTCGATTGCCGACAAAAAGCGCGTCTACCTCATCCTCAACATTCCCAATGGCGAGGAATTGGCGCCGAACAATTTGTTTGCGGGATCCCGGCTGAGCGAGATCACCGCAAGACCCGTCGCCAGCGTCAGCTTCGACTTCGGCCGTTTCGAGCAACGCTATGCCGCGATCAATAAGATACTTTCGGCAATCGCCGAGGAAAGCGGTGCGATACTGATCGATCCCATTCCCTACCTGTGTCCGCAAACGCATTGCCCGGTGTTTGATGCTGACGGCCGGCCGCTCTATCTCGACTCAGCCCATCTGACGCGCAGTTATGCGATCCGCGCGGCGACCTATATCGACGCCACGCTCGATCCGCCGGCACTCCGAACGGAAGGCCGTGCACAATAGTCAAGACGCTGGCGATTGCGCGGCAAAGACTGCAGGCGCGGGTCGACGACCCCAGCGCCGACGCAGCCATGAGCGTGCCGGCGCCTCGTAATAGGCGTAAAGCAATAGCGAAATGGCTACTACGATCGCCATCAGAACAATGAGTTTGACGACATTGTAGGCGGCGCCGTGTACGACGTTCCCGGTCAGCTTGACGGCGCTGATCAGCACGATCGAGTGCACCAGGTATATCGAGTAGCTCGCCTCGCCGAGCGCTATGGCGGGACGCGACGTCAAGAGCCGCGACGCCGCGCTTTGATAGCGCGCAGCGCAGAACACGAGCAGCGCCACCGACGGCGCCAAAGCGAAGTTCATGTTCATTTTGCGAAAGATCGTCATCGGAACGTCGGGACTGTACTCCAGATAACTGACCAGGAGGACGCTTAAGGCCGCCGCCCAAAATACCGCGCCGCCGAGCGTATTTTCCCGGCGCGTAACATCGCGCCTTTGCAGCGCGATGTAGAGCTGAGCGGTCATAGCGCCAAGCACGAACTCGCCGATGCGCAGATAGGGCGACACATACAGGAGCCATCGCACGAACGAATCCGTCTGGTTTTGCATTGCGGCAACGGGCCCGAACTGGTCTACCGCCCAGGCGTCAATCTGCGGAGCGCGATCGTAGAGACCGGTCGAAAACAAGGTCCACACCACGCACCACATGCCGACAACGAGCAGAATAATGACCGGCGCGCGGGCGCGCAGAATGAGCCAGGCGATGAACGGATAGGCGAAGTAGAAAAACCATTCGGTAGAGATCGACCAGGTCGGCGGCGAGCCGCCGCGGATGGCATCGATCAGCCAGCCGCCTTCGATCACCTTGTAAATCCAGCTTTGTATCGACAACAGGAAATACGGCAGCGCCTGAAAAATCGCGTTGATCTCCTCAGGACGTCCGGTCCAGTACGCGACGTGCCTCTGGCTCACCAGCACGTAGACAAGCATCATCAGCAGAAAGAGCGGATAGAGGCGAGCGAAGCGCGCCCACAAGAAAGCGGCGATGCCGCGCAGCCGCCCGTCGGTCACCAGATTGGCGTAGTTGTAATGGATCACAAAGCCGCTGAGCACGAAGAACAGCGTCATGCCGAATCCGGAAGCTTGCATGAGCCAAAGAACGGCGCCCTGGGGCGCCTCGTTGTTGGTCAGGGTCGCCGCCACGCCATGCGCCAACAATACGGAGAAGGCGGCCAGAAAGCGCAGGCCAGTCAGCGCCGCCACGTCTGGGCGCCGGCCCGCGGGTTCGGCTTTGGTCATCGCTTGCGTTCCTTGAGTCACCAACGCGAAGCCCGATCCCAGATCGGCACCGTCAGCCGCGGTTCCGTGCGCTGACGGCGCCGGCCACATTCACGGCATTCCCGACCGGAACGCAACCCCCATCTGGCGAACCATGCGCAGACCAGCAGGCGGGCATTTCGATTTTCGGCTGCGACGTATGATTGGTAGCCGCGCGGCGACTTGTATCGACTTGGGTCACGTGGAAAATTGCTCGTAATCTTAATCCCGCCGCACCGCGGTCCGGTGCCGCTTTGTCCCGTCCAGATACCCTGCCGCACCGAACCAATCGATCGCGTCGGCAAGCGCCTCGCGATAAGGCCGCGCACGGAAGCCGAGGTCGCGTTCGGCTTTGGTCGAGGTGAAGAACATATGATGCTTCGCCATCCGCAGTCCGTCGACCGTCGCGAAGGGTTCGCGCCCGGTGAAGCGGGCCATCGCTTCAGCGGCATACGCGACCGGCATGGCGACGGCGCGGGGCACGCGCAGCCGCGGCGCACGCCGACCGACCAGGCGCGCGATGTCGCCGAGCATGTCGGCAAGCAGCACATTCTCGCCGCCGAGAATATAGCGCTCGCCTATGGTCCCGTGTCGCAGCGCCGCGAGGTGCCCGTCGGCAACGTCGTCGACATGAACAAGATTGAGCCCGGTGTCGACGAAGCCCGGCATGCGGCCGCGCGCTGCCTCGACGATGATGCGGCCGGTGGGCGTCGGGCGCACGTCGCGAGGGCCGATCGGGGTCGAGGGATTGACGATGACAGCCGGCAGTCCGTCGCGGGCCACCATCGCCTCGACCAGTCTTTCAGCGGCGATCTTGCTGCGCTTGTAGGTGCCGATACCCTCTGCTTCCGAGAGCGGGATGGTTTCATCTCCCGACGCGCCGTGGTACGGCCAGCCGAGCGTGGCGACGCTAGAGGTATAGACCACGCGCTCGACGCCGGCGCGCAGCGCCTCCTGCATCACATTGCGCGTGCCGTCGACATTGGCGGCATAAATCGCGCCGGGATCGCGCGCCCAGAGGCGGTAGTCGGCCGCGACATGAAAGACGTAACGGACGCCGCTCACCGCGCGCCGCACGGAGTCGGCGTCGCGCAGGTCGCCGGCGATGAATTCCAAATCCAGGCCGTCAAGATGAAAGCGGGGGCTCGCTGGGCGCACCAGCGCCCGGACCGGGAAGCCGGCTTGGAGCAAAGTTCTTGCCACCGCGGATCCGACAAAGCCGCTGGCTCCGGTGATCAAGACTGCTGTCGCGGCGCTCACGCGTTTTCGCTTTCCGATTGCACCTGAACTCAGAATCGAGCATCTTGACCATGCAATGAGCACGTTCAAGTCCTGCTCAAGTTTACGCCAAAGTTACGCCAGGATCGTCAACTTGGGCTTAGACGGTAAATAAGCTGCGCTCGGCATGAGACCGAGTTCAAGAAGGAGGTCGGGCTAGGGAGGTTTGTCTGCCTGAATTTCTGCGGGGGCGTGATTCAATCTGGATCGCTGACGCGGGGCAATGGCTTCATGACATTCCAAGCACGATTTGCCGGACAAGCTCGATTTGCCGGACAAGCTCGATTTGCCGGCCAGGCACGATTTGCCGGCCAAGCTGAATTCGCCGGCCAAGCGGGATGCGCCGGGGCAACCCTCACCGAACAAGTCTTGAAGGGCGACGACCTCGGCCCGGTCGCCGATCTCCCGCTCGAACAACACCACCGCATCGTCATTGCGTTTGTCGGCATGGGCTTCGAAGCCAAGATCGCCGCCGGACCCGGCGTGCTGGTCGTTTGCCGTGACTCCAGACGCGACTTGCCAAACATCATTGCCAGCGCCGTCCGCCAAGGCTACCGCGGCGTCATCAGCTTCGGCGTGGCCGGCGGGCTCGCGTCCCATCTTCGCACCGGAGATTGGGTCGTCGCGTCTACTGTCCTCGATGCACACGTGCCCCATGCGACCGACGCGGCGTGGTCCAGCAGTCTCGTCGCGACCATTCCTGGCGCAACCTACGCTCCCATCCTCGGCGTCGACGCTCCAGTCGCCGAGCCGGCCATGAAACGAAATCTGCACAAAACGACTGGTGCCTGCGCCGTCGACATGGAATCGCATGTCATGGGGCGCTTGGCAGCCGCGCACGGCCTCGCCTTCGCCGCGGCCCGCGTCATCATCGATCCGGCCGAGCGAGAGATCCCTTCCGCCGCGCTTCTCGGCATGAGGCCGGACGGCAGCGCCAACGCCTGGGCGGTATTGCGTGAACTCGTCGCGCGGCCGTCGCAGCTGTTGTCGCTGCTTCGCCTTGCCGTCGATTCATTTGCCGCCCGCGCCGAATTGCTCCGTGTCCGCCGCTTGCTCGGTCCGCACTTCAGGCTCGTGGATATCGTTTAGCGGACTTGCAGCGTCCTAATACAGGCCGCCGGTGCCGGTGCTGCGCACGGCGCGATCGGCGTCGGGCGACACAGCGGGAAGCGTACCGCCATTGGCGGTCTCCGCACCAACGACCGAGTAATTGTCCGGCGGCGCGGTGCCCGGCTTGAACGCTTCGAGGATGACCTTATCGTCGCCCGGCCCGGCGCGCATGCCGGTCTTCGGATTGACGCGAATGAGCTTGATGCCGGGCGGCACGCGGAACGGAATCGGCGGCTTGTCGACGAGCGCAAGCTTGAGAAAATCCCGGACGACCGGCGCCGCGAGATGGCCGCCGGTGGCAAGGCGGGCGATATGGCGCGGCTTGTCGAAGCCCATATAGACGCCGCAGACGATGTCCGGCGAAAAGCCGATGAACCAGACGTCCTTTTCGTCGTTGGTGGTGCCGGTCTTGCCGGCGATCGGCTTGCCGACGTCGCGGACCACGGTCGCGGTACCGCGCTGCACGACGCCTTCCATCATCGAGGTGATCTGATACGCCGTCATCGGATCGATCACCTGCTCGCGGCGGTCGAGCAAGGTCGGCTCGGACTGATTGTCCCACTTGGCCGCATCGCAGCCGACGCATTCGCGCTCGTCGTGCTTGTAGATGGTGTGGCCGTAGCGGTCCTGAATGCGGTCGACCAGCGTCGGCTTCACGCGGCGGCCGCCGTTGTCGAACATCGAATAGGCGGTGACCATGCGCAGCACGGTGGTCTCGCCGGCGCCGAGCGCGTAGGACAGATACGGCGGCAATTCGTCATAGACGCCGAAGCGCTTGGCGTATTCGGCGATCAGCGGCATGCCGATGTCCTGGGCGAGCCGCACCGTCATCACGTTGCGCGACTGCTCAAGCCCGAAGCGCAAGGTCGACGGGCCGAAGAATTTGCCGCCGTAATTTTCCGGCTTCCAGATGCCGCCGCCCTGCCCCATGTCGATTTCGATGGGCGCATCCATGACGATGCTCGAGGGCGTGTAGCCGTTGTCCAGCGCTGCCGCATAGACCAGCGGCTTGAACGACGAGCCCGGCTGCCGCAGCGCTTGCGTGGCGCGGTTGAACTGGCTCTGGTCGAAGGAGAAGCCGCCCACCATGGCGAGCACGCGACCGGTGCGCGGATCCATCACCACCATGGCGCCGGAGATTTCGGGGATTTGGCGCAGCCGGTACTTGCCCTGGTCTTGCAGCGGCTCGACGTAGACGACATCGCCCGCGGCGAGCACCTGGCTGACGCCCTGGATCGGCTTTCCGGTCGGGCCGTTTGGCGATCCCGGTCTCGCCCATTTCACGCCGTCGAGCGAAATGATGCCGGTATCGCGGGCTTTGAGCACATTGCCGCCGGGATCGCGCGCGGGCTGCAAGCCGATGCGCGCGGAATCGTTGGTGACGTCGAGCACCACCGCCATCCGCCACGGCGCGACATCGGCCAGCGATTTCACGTCGGCGAGTTTTGTGCCCCAATCGCCCGAAATGTCGATCTTGGTGACCGGTCCGCGATAGCCGCCCTGACTCTCGTCGAAATTGACCAGCCCGTTGATCATGGCCTGGCGCGCCATCACCTGGATTTTCGGATCGAGCGTGGTGCGAACCGACAGGCCGCCTTCGTAGAGTTTCTTCTCGCCGTAATTGTCGTAGATGTAGCGCCGCACCTCTTCGGTGAAATATTCGGCGGCGAAAATGTGGGCGCCGGTCGGCCGCTCCGTGATGTCGAGCGGCTCCTTCTTCGTCTTCTCGGCGACATCGGCGGGGATGTAGCCGTCCTCCGCCATGCGATCGATGACGTAATTGCGCCGCGCGATCGCTTCGTCGCGTTTGCGGAACGGATTGTAATTGTTCGGCCCCTTCGGCAAGGCGGCGAGGTAGGCGGCTTCCGCGATCGAAAGCTCGTGCACCGACTTGTCGAAATAAAGGAGCGACGCCGCCGCGACGCCGTAGGCGCCGAAGCCGAGATAGATTTCGTTGAGATAAAGCTCGAGGATTTTTTCTTTCGAATAGGTGCGCTCGATGCGCAGCGCCAACAGCGCTTCCTTGATCTTGCGCTCGAACGACACCTCGTTGGTCAACAGGAAGTTCTTGGCGACCTGCTGCGTGATGGTCGAGGCACCCTGCGGCCGGCGGCTGGAGCCGTAATTCTGGAGGTAGAGCAAGCCGGCGCGGCCGATGCCGTAAATGTCGATGCCGGGATGCTGGTAGAAGTTCTTGTCTTCGGCGGCGATGAAGGCGTTGGTGACGAGTTTCGGGATCGCCTGGATCGGCAGATAGAGCCGGCGCTGATTGGCGTATTCGGCCAAGAGCGCGCCGTCGGCGGCATGCACCCGCGTCATCACCGGCGGCTCGTAGTCCTGAAGCTGCGAATAGTCCGGCAAATCCTTGGAGTAATGCCAGAGCAGGCCCGCGACGCCGGCCACGCCGACGATGAACACGATGGTTCCCACCGCGAACAGAAAGCCCAGGAAGCGCAACAGGATTTTCATTGTCTACGTTCTGCCGGTCTACGTTCAACAGGGCAAGGTTCCGCCGCGTCTCGGTGGGCGCAGGCGCCGCGCCGATTCAGTCTCCGCCGGGAGAAGGCCCAGTTTGGCAGTATTGCCATGAAATCGCTAGAGACCCCTGCCCTCATGGGCTGTGGTCGCTCCGTTTCTTGTTCAAACTGAGGCCATTGGCCAAGCCAGTATTTGGGGCGTGCCAGTATCGCCATACCGGCCTCGATCAATTGGCCCCGGCGCGGGTGCCGGCGACGTGGGTGGAAAAATAGGTGTCGATAGCCTGAGCCACCGAAGCCGCGGTGCGGTCGCGCCAGGTATCGGAGAGCAGCGACTGCAGATCGTCCTTGTTCGACACATAGCCCAGTTCCACCAGGACCGACGGCACGTCGGGCGCCCTTAAGACTTTGAAGCCCGCCGATTTCAGCGGGTTTTTGTGCAGCCGCGTCGCCGCCTTCAATTCGTTCACCAGCCGGTGGGCGAATTGCACCGAAAACGTCTTGGTCTCGCGCTGCGCCAGGTCGAGCAGGATGCCGGCGACGTCATCGGGCTCGTCCTTGAGATCGACGCCGGCAATGACGTCGGCGCGGTTTTCCTGCTCGGCGAGCCGCGCGGCTTCCGAATCGGTGGCGGTCTCCGACAAGGTGTAGACGGTGGCGCCCTGGGCATCGCCCTCCTTCTTCGGCAAGGCATCGGCATGGATCGAGACGAACAGGGCGGCGCCGGCATTGCGCGCCATGTGCACGCGCTCGCCGAGCGGAATGAAAGTGTCGTCGGTGCGCGTCATCAGCACGCGGTATTTGCCGGTCTTCTCGATCCGCTCGCGCAGGCGCCCGGCGAAATCGAGCACGATAGTCTTCTCCATGATTTCACCGCCCGGCCCCTTGGTGCCGGTGTCGATGCCGCCATGACCGGGGTCGAGCACCACCAGCGGCCTTTTGTCGGCACTGTCGGCCGGCGGTTCGCTGCGCGGCGGTTGTTCGCTGCCGGCCGTTTTGCCGTCGAGCGCAACTTTGCGCAAAAAACTCTCGCGATCGGTCGGCGCCAGGTCGAGCACCAGGCGGGCCGGCGCATCCCCCGTGGCATCGACGACGAAGGCCTTGTCGATGCGTGCAGGCCTAGCCAGATCCAGCACCATGCGCGAGCCGCCGGGCATCATCAGGCCGAAGCGAAACGCCTTGATCAGGCCGCGGCCGCTCTCGCCGGCCTTGGCCGGCAATTGAAACGTCACCTGCGGGATATCGAGGACGACGCGGTAGGGGTCGGCGAGCGTAAAGGCGCGCAGATCGATCTTGCGGCTCAAATCCATGACGAAACGGGTCTGTGCCTCGTCGCCGCCGAGCCGGACATCGGTCGCGACCGGAAACGAGTCGGCCCCCGGCGTCGTAGCCGGCGGTCCGGCGGCCCAGGCGACGCCGGTGAGGACCATGCCGAGGAAAACCCAGCTTGCCGCCCGGACAGCCATCGGTTCGACCCCCTCGCGCCCGTGTTACTTCATTAGGGACGCGTGGTTAATGGAATTTTAAATCGCGGCAAAAGTGGCGCCGGAGGGGGCGGAACTCGCTCCGATCGCGCCAAAGCCACAGGCGACTTGCCAATTCCCTATGCGGGGCCTTATGAAGAACGTGCTGACGGTGACAGGTTCCGGTTGTGTCGCGTTAGGGCATCCGGCACGTCCGCCAAAATGGCTCCCCGAAACCGGGAACCAAGGCGGATGTCGCTTTCGAACTCATGTTTCGAACTCTTGCGGCGCAAAATCGCGCCAAAGACGGCGGAACGAGCAAGCGACGCCGATACCCTCGAGAAAGAGGACAGCCGGAGCCTCGCGCGTGACGCGCGTGCCAGTGGCGAACAACGCTACCGGAACAGTGTCGCGCCGATGCCGTGAGCAAGCGAAAGAAATCGCGGCAGCGCCGGGCGCTGCTGCCCGCCACGGTTTGGAGTTCATGTTCGAGGCGCAAGTCTTCCAGGGAAAAGCCTTCCCAACGGAAGCCAAGGTTCGATCCGGTTGGCACGGCGACGTTCCCACGTTCGCCGGCTGTTCGGTCGTCACCGACCGCCGCGCTCGTAGTCCCCGATCCGTCCCATTCACCGATAATCGGGCAGGCCCCCGTTTCCCGTCGCCGATGCGGCGCGGAGCAAACGGCACGCCGCCCGTCGTGAGATTACAAAATGGCCAACAAAATGCTCATCGACGCGACCCATCCCGAGGAGACCCGGGTGGTCGTTCTGCGCGGCAATCGCGTCGAGGAATTCGACTTCGAGTCCGCACACCGTAAGCAACTCCGCGGCAACATCTATCTGGCGAAGGTGACGCGGGTCGAGCCGTCGCTACAGGCCGCTTTCGTCGATTACGGCGGCAATCGCCACGGCTTCCTCGCCTTTAGCGAAATCCACCCCGACTACTATCAAATTC
Organism: Xanthobacteraceae bacterium; assembly: GCA_049584715.1. Classification (GTDB taxonomy): domain Bacteria; phylum Pseudomonadota; class Alphaproteobacteria; order Rhizobiales; family Xanthobacteraceae; genus BOG-931. The sequence goes on along the minus strand of JBAUYI010000286.1, from coordinate 1,324 downwards.
CGGTCGCCGACCGGCAGGCGTTGATCGACGAAGAGGAGCGCGCCCAGCGCGCCGCCGACGACGAAGTCGACCGACGCTCGCGCCGCGGCCGCGGCCGTGACCGGCATGCGGCGTCGCACCGCGACGACGACACTTTGCGCAGTGAGCTCGCCGAAACGCCAGGCGGCGATACGGCTGCTGGCGACCAGACGGCCGAATCGGCAGAGGCGGCCGAAGCGACCGAATCGCACGAGGTTGCCGAGGGCGGATCAGCCGCCACCGACCTCGCGCCGCCGGTCTCGACCGAATCCGCGCCCGACATCACCGGGCCGGAGCAGGACGAGCCCGCCGCGGCCGAGACGACATCTGGCGATAGACCTGCTGCCGATTCAGACGAGTCCGAGACAACGCAGGTTGCACACACCGCCCCGGACACAGACGAACAGGGTAACGGCGCGCAAACCGGCCCCGAAGGTGACAACGGCGACAATGGCGGCGAGAACGGCAGCGAAAACGGCGGCGACGAGGAAGCCGAGATCGTCGAATCGGTCGGCGGCGCCGACGCCATGGAAGAAGTGCCCGACCGCGCGCCGCGGTACCGCCGCCAGTACAAGATCCAAGAGGTGATCAAGCGCCGCCAGGTCATGCTGGTGCAGGTGGTCAAGGAGGAGCGCGGCACCAAGGGCGCAGCGCTGACGACCTACCTGTCGCTTGCCGGCCGCTATTCGGTACTGATGCCCAATACCGCCCGCGGCGGCGGCATCAGCCGCAAGATCACCAATTCGGAAGATCGCGCCCGCCTCAAGGAGGCCGCGGCCGATCTCGAAGTCCCCGAGGGCATGGGCGTCATCCTGCGCACGGCCGGAGCGAGCCGCACCAAGATCGAGATCAAGCGCGATTTCGAATACCTCTTGCGGCTGTGGGAGACCGTGCGCGACCTGACGCTCAAATCCACCGCACCAAAGCTCGTTTACGAGGAAGGCTCGCTGGTCAAACGCTCGATCCGCGATCTCTACGGCAAGGACATCGACGAAGTCATCGTCGCCGGCTCCGAGGCCTACCACGAGGCCAAGGATTTTATGCGCATGCTCATGCCGAGCTCTGCCAAGAGCGTGAAGCCTTATACCGACACCCAGCCGCTGTTGTCGCGTTACGGCGTCGAAAGCCAGCTCGACGCCATGTTCTCGCCGGTCGTGCAGCTGCGCTCCGGCGGCTACATCGTGCTCAACCAGGCCGAGGCGCTGGTCGCCATCGACGTCAATTCCGGCCGCGCCACGCGCGAGCATCACATCGAGGACACCGCGCTCAAGACCAATCTCGAGGCGTCGGACGAAATCGCGCGGCA
>JBAUYI010000285.1:0-5672 GCA_049584715.1 Xanthobacteraceae bacterium | reverse complement strand
CGTCGGCATAGGCGAGCGCCACCGCTTCTTCGTCCTTGTAGTAGTCGTCCTGGGCCTGCTTGCCCATGGTGAACGGGCCCGGCACGGTCGCCTTGATGGCGCGGTCGGTATTGGCGCGCAGCACTTTAAGGTCGCGCAGCTCGACCGGATGCCGGCGCCGGATCGGCCCGACCACGCGCGGCACCGGGATCGGCCGGCCGCTGCGGTTGATCACCGTGCCGGGCTTCTCGGTATCGATGCCTTCGAGCGCGGTGGCGAAGCGGTTGGAATAGCTTTCGCGGCGCTGCTCGCCGTCGGTGACAATGTCGAGCCCGGCGCGTTCCTGATCGCGGATGGCGAGGATCGTGGCGTCATCCTGTGCCGCTTCGAGCTTGTCGCGGGCAACCAGCCACAGATCGTCGGCGCGCACGCGGGGCACCTGCTTCGACAGCTTGTCGCGGTCGATCAGCCAGTCCGGTTGCGGATAGGAGCCGACAAGGGAAGTAGGCAGGAGCATTCCGGTTCTCTTCGATCCCCGCCCATATAAGGTCCGCATCCTCCCCGGCAAGCCGGGGAGGATGTCGGGAGCAGGCGGAAACTATTTCAGCGCCTTCTCGTACGGGTAGATCACGCTGCCGGTCTTCTCGTCGGCCGGCGTCAGCACCGTCTGGTAGCTCATGCCGCGCCAGGTATCGAGGTTCGCGGCGTCGGTGAGGTCGTGATACTGGACCTGCATCATTCCGGATTTGGTCCATTCGCCATTTTTGCCGAATTTGATGCCGGACGCCATGATGGTGTTGAACTCGTGGCTGCGCAGGTAGTCGGCGAGCTTATTGTCGTCGATGCTTTTCGCGCCGGTGATGGCGTCGGCCAGCACCTGCAGATAGGCATAACCCCAGCCGCCGAGGTAATAGCCGAGCGGATCGACGCCTTCGGCCTTGGCGCGGTCCTGGTACTTCTTGAAGAAGTCCGCGGCCGGCGCCAGCAGCTTCGGCGACGGCACCCAGGTTTCATAGTTGATGACGCCGTTGAGCTTGCCCTTGAGCTTGTCCTTGAACACGGTGGCTTGCAGGCCGACCATGGCGCCGCCGATCATCTTCGGCTTGAAGCCCAGCTCGTTGGCTGAGAGCAGCATGCCGACCGAGCTCAGCGGATACGAGCAGATGATCACGAGATCGGGTTCCGCTGCCTGGATGGAGCGGACGATCGGCGCGAAGTCGGTCGTGTTCGGCGGATAGGTTTTGTCGTAGACGGTCTTGAGGCCGAACTTTTTGATGTTGTTGCGCGCGCCTTCGCAGGCGTTGCGCGAGAACTCGGCGTCCTCGGCGGCGAGCGCGATGGTCGTCGGCTTCGGATTCTGCGCCGCCGCGATCTGGAAGAAGCCTTCGGTGAAAGACTCCTTCGGCGTCGGGCCCGACGGCAGCATCGAGAAATATTTCGGATAGTTGAATTCGCCATTGGCATCGAGCGCGAACAGGCCGATGAAGGTCTTGTTCTTCTGCATCACCACCGGAATCGCCGGCGCCACCATGTTGGTCGCATAGGGGCCGACGACGAGGTCGACTTTGTCGACGTCAAGCAATTTCGTGTAAATGCCAGGAACCGTCGCCGGACTGGACTGATCGTCGTAATAGACCAGCTGCACCGGCCGGCCGAGCAGGCCGCCCTTGGCGTTGACTTCCTCTTCCCAGATCTTGGCGCCGAGCAGCGCCTGCTTGCCGTTGGCGGCAAGCGGGCCGGTCAGCGCCATGCTGAAGCCGATCTTGATCGGGTCCTTGGTCTGCGCCGACGCCGGCAACGGCGCCGCGAAGAGGCCCGTCGCAAGCAGTACGGCGCCGAAGGTGCGGGCTATGCCGCGGCGCGAAACGTGATCGATCATGTTCTTCCTCCAAAAGGCGGATTTTCTATTGATAACTCTCGGCACCGCTCGGGCCGCCCGGGTCTTGGGCTTAAAGGTCTTGGGCTTGAAAGTCTTGGACTTAAAGGTCTTGGACTTGAAAGCCTCTGACCAGACGCGACAGTGTGTGCCACAGGATGCCCTGGTTTGGCACCTGTGAAAAGAGAGCGTGGCAATGTGCCCTCTTTTGACCGCCGTATGGTCAATGGCAGTGGGCAAAGACCCCCTTGTCGGCGGGCCTATCCGGGAACTATGCTATGTCCCTATTTCGTGCTGTGCGGCCGGCCTAAAGACCGGCCCGAAAGGAAACGATCATGGCGTGGACAACTCCGACCCTCGTCGAAATCTGCATCGGCCTCGAGATCAACGGCTATCTGCCGGCCGAGTTCTGATCCGCAGCTCGTTTCTGCAAACCCCTTGAATGGGGCGCCTTGCCGCCATCGTTCTCGGTGCCGCGGCGGGCGGAGGCTTTCCGCAGTGGAATTGCCGATGCGCGGTCTGCCGCCTCGCCTGGGCCGGCGACAAGCGCGTCAAGCCACGCACCCAAGCGAGCCTTGCCGTTTCGGCTGACGGCGAGCATTGGGTCTTACTGAACGCTTCGCCCGACCTGCGCGCGCAAATTCAGGCGAACCAAAACCTGCATCCGCGCGGCCGAGCACACGACAATGCGCGCGGCAGCCCGATCGCCGCCGTGGTGCTGACCGGTGCCGAGATCGATCAGACCGCGGGCCTGCTCAGCCTGCGCGAACGTTCGCCGTTCACGCTGCACGCCACCGCCGCGACCATGGCCGCGATCGCCGACAATCCGATGTTTGCCGCGCTCGCTCCCGACGTGGTCGCGCGCCACGCCGTGGTTCCGGGCCAGCGCTTTGCGCTCGGCCATGGCATCGAGGCGGAACTCTTCATCGTGCCCGGCAAGGTGCCGCTTTATCTGGAAGGCGACGATCCCGACACCGCGAGCGAAAGCGCTGCCAATGTCGGCGTCGAGATTTTTAACGGCACCTCGCGGCTCGCTTTTGTGCCGGGCGTGGCCGCCATCACGCCCGCGGTGCTGCAGCGCCTGGCGCGGGCCGATGTCATTTTTTTCGACGGCACGCTGTTTCGCGACGACGAGATGATCACGACCGGCACCGGCACAAAAACCGGCCGGCGCATGGGCCACATGCCGCTCGACGGCCCGGACGGCTCGCTCACGGCGCTCAACGGCTTGCGCGCGCGCCGCATCTTCGTGCACATCAACAACACCAATCCGATCCTGATCGACGGCTCACCCGAGCGCGGGCGAGCCGAGGCGGCGGGCTGGGAGATCGCGGAAGACGGCCTGGAGATAAAACTGTGAAGCTGATGACGCCGCAGGAGCTGGAAGCCGCGCTGCGCGACATCGGCGCGCGGCGTTATCACCGGCTGCATCTGTTCCACAAGCTCTTGCACGGCGGCAAATGCTCCAAGGGCCAGGTCCAGGCCTGGGCGCTCAACCGCTACTATTATCAGGCGATGATCCCGATCAAGGACGCAAGCCTGATCGCGCGCTGCGAGGATCAGGCGACGCGCCGCGAATGGAGGAGCCGCCTCATCGATCACGACGGCGAGCGCGACGGCGAAGGCGGCATCGCGCGCTGGCTCAAACTCACCGACGGGCTCGGGCTGGACCGCGACGACGTGATGTCGCTGCGCGGCTTGCTGCCGGCGACAAGATTCGCCGTCGAGGCCTATGTGCATTTCGTTCGGGAAAAAACACTGCTCGAGGCCATCGCGTCGTCGCTCACCGAATTGTTCTCGCCGCAAATCATCAGCGAGCGCATCGACGGCATGCTCAAGAGCTACGACTTCGTCACCGCGGAGACGCTGGCTTATTTCTCGCAACGCCCTCCCCTCGCTGAGCGCGACTCCCGCTTTGCCCTGGATTACGTCAAGCGCCATGCGCGCACGCCCGACGAGCAGCAACTGGTTTTGGCCGCGCTTGAATTCAAATGCGACGTGCTATGGGCAATGCTGGACGCGCTCTATCATGCCTATGTGGCGCCGGGCCACATTCCGCCCGGCGCTTTCGTACCGAAGGACTAGAGAACCGTGAGCGAAGCTGCGCCTGCAATACCGGCCGATGCCCGCCCGCGCCTGCCGCGCGGCGTCCGGCTGGTGCACAGCGAGGCGCAGGGCGGCTGGGTGCTATTGGCGCCGGAGCGCGTGTTCAAGGCCGACACCATTGCAGTCGAGATCGTCAAGCGCTGCACCGGCGAAGCGACGTTGGACGCGATCGTCGACGATCTGGCCAAAACCTTCAACGCGCCGCGCGAGCGCATTCTTGCCGACGTCACGGCGATGTTGCGTGGGCTCGCCGACAAAAAACTGTTGGAGCTGTGATGGCGGCGAACGGGACCATGCGGTTGCACACCCCGCTCGGTCTTCTCGCCGAGCTGACGCACCGCTGTCCGCTCGGCTGCCCCTATTGCTCCAATCCGCTCAAGCTCGATCCGCGCGACGATGAGCTCGATACCGCGACGTGGGCACGGGTTTTTGGCGAAGCCGCGGCGCTCGGCGTCTTGCAGGCGCATCTCTCCGGCGGCGAGCCGGGCGCGCGGCGCGATCTGGTCGAGATCACCGCCGCGGCCCATAGCGCCGGCCTTTACACCAACCTCATCACCTCGGCGGTCGGCATCACGGCGGACACGCTGCGAAAACTCGCCGACGCCGGGCTCGATCACGTGCAGATCTCGATCCAGGACAGCACGCCAAAGAGCGCCGACCATATCGCCGGTTATGACGGCGCCTTCGCCCGCAAGCGCGCGCTCGCCGCCGAAGTCGTGGCCTTGAAAATTCCGCTCACCGTCAACGTCGTGGTGCACCGCGCCAATATCGAACGGATCGAGGAAATGGTCGCGCTGGCGCTTGCGCTCGGCGCCAGCCGGGTCGAGATCGCCCACGTGCAATATTACGGCTGGGCTTTGCGCAACCGCACGGCGCTGATGCCGAGCGCCGAACAGGTCGAGCGCGCCGCCGCCACGGTCGAGGATTTGCGCAAACGCCATCACGGCGAGATCGTCATCGACGCCGTGGTGCCGGACTATTATGCGCGGCTGCCAAAGCCGTGCGTCGGCGGCTGGGGCCGACGCTCGCTCAACGTGACGCCGGCCGGCAAGGTGCTGCCGTGCCATGCCGCCGAGTCGATCCCCGGCCTAGAATTTTGGTCGGTGCGCGAGTATTCGCTCGCCGATATCTGGAAGAACTCGCCGGCGTTTAACGCCTTCCGCGGCACCGCTTGGATGCAGGAACCGTGCAAGAGCTGCGACCGCCGCGACATCGATTTCGGCGGCTGCCGCTGCCAGGCCTTTGCGCTGACCGGCGATGCTTCCGCCACCGATCCGGTCTGTCATCTTTCGCCGCGCCACGACGAAGTCGCGGCGCTTGCAGCCCTACAGGACGACGCGCCTTACGCCTATCGGCGCATGTGACGCGTCAATGAAGCGCGATCAATAATCCGCCAAATCGTGCGCGACCCGATTGCACGTAGGGGTCGAAATGTCGGACACTGTCGGCAAGGAAGCCGGCGGGACCGGACTTCCGCACTCGGGAGGAACGTTATGACTCGACGCGTACCGCGCGGCACGTTGCTGGCCGCGACACTCGCTCTTTTAGCCACAACAGCGCTGGCCCAACAACCGCAGGACGCGCCCGCGCAAGCGCCAGCTCCTGCTGCCACCGCCCCTGCTGTGACGCCGGCTCCAGAGCCCACCCCGGCGCCAGCTCCGGCCGCGACGCCCGCTCCGGCCCCAGCTCCGGCTGCTGCCGCGCCCGCGCC
>JBAUYI010000284.1:0-1602 GCA_049584715.1 Xanthobacteraceae bacterium | reverse complement strand
GCGCCATAGCGCGTCGAAGACGCGCGTAACCGCGCTGATGGCGCCGTCCTTGACAAGATGACCAACACGAACAACTGGCATCCATGCGATCAAGGCCGCCATCCGATCAGCAGGTGCGCTGGTCCCGGCCATAAATTTGCCGGCCGAGACCCTTAGCCGAGAACCTTGGGGGCGGGTGGGCGGCATGCTAAAGGCGTGCGCCAAGGGACCGCTCCATGACCAAGGCCAAATCGCTTAGTCACAGCCGCTTCGGCAGCGTCGATCGGCGCAGCTTTCTGGCGCAATGCGTCGGCGCGGCGGCACTGAGCGGTGTTGCCAGCCGCGCCTTCGCCGACGACCCGCTCGACGCGCTGATGGACGACGGCCGTCCCGGCCAGTTCGGCCAGGATTTCGACCAGGCCTCGCGCACCGTCCATATGCCGAAAGCTACGGCGCCGATGCTGTCGCCGGCGACCGAGCAGTTCACCCAGAAGGCGATCGCGGCCTACGACGATATCGTCGCCCGCGGCGGCTGGCCGACGGTGCCTCATGTCGATGAGTTGCGGGTCGGCAACCGCCATCCGAGCGTGGTTGATCTGCGGCAACGGCTGTCGCTGTCAGGCGACCTCGATCCCAATGCGGTCGCAGCCGCAAACGACACCTACGACTCTTACGTCGAAGCCGCGATTCGGCGTTTTCAGGCGCGCCACGGCGTCACCGTCGATGGCGTGCTGCGGGCCTCGACGCTCGCGGCGCTCAATGTGCCGGCGGCGATACGGCGCGATCAGCTCAAGGTCAATATCGCGCGGCTCAAGACACTGACCACGAATCTCGGCCCGCGCTACGTGGTGGTCAACATTCCAGCCGCTCGCGTCGAGGCTATCGAGAATGATGTCGCGGTGTCGCGGCATACGGCCGTGGTCGGCAAGGTCGATCGGCCGTCGCCCGACATCAACAGCAAGATCGTGCAGGTCAACTTCAATCCGTTCTGGACCGTGCCGGTGTCGATCGTGCGGAAAGACCTGATCCCGATCATGCAGGACAAGCCCGACTACCTGACGGACAACCACATCCGCATCTTCGATCCGAACCACAAAGAGGTGCAGCCCTCTGAAATCAACTGGTACTCGGAAGACGCGGTGCATTATACCTTTCGCGAGGATCCGGGCGACCACAACTCGCTCGGCCGCATCCGCATCAACTTTCCGAGCCAATACGGCGTCTACATGCACGACACGCCGCTGAAGAATCTGTTCGGCGAGGATTCCCGCTACGATTCATCGGGCTGCTGCCGCGTGCAGAATGTCCAGGCGCTGGTGGCCTGGCTGCTCGAAGGCACCAAGGGCTGGACCTCCGACAAGATCGAGCAGGCAATCACGTCGGGGGATCAGGTCAACGTCAATCTGACCAAGCCGATTCCCTTGCACTGGGTCTACGTCACCGGGTGGTCGGCCTCCGACGGCGTCGTGCAATTCCGCGAAGATATTTATAGCCGTGACGGGCTGGGTGCTCCCGCGATCCCGGCGACCACGAAATTGTAGCCCGGATTGAGCGGAGCGAAATCCGGGAACGGCAGTCCGGCTTTCAACACCGCTCCCGGATTTCGCTTACGCTCAATCCGGG
>JBAUYI010000283.1:0-17216 GCA_049584715.1 Xanthobacteraceae bacterium | reverse complement strand
GAACAATTCAGCATCCAAGCGATCAAGGCCGACCTCCGATCAGTGCAAACGGGAGAAGCGTGACATGCCGGCTGCCGAAACTGTCCCGAGCGGCGCCTATGCCGAGCTTCCCGGCGTGAAATTATGGTTCACCGATACCGGCGGCTCAGGCGTGCCGATCGTTCTTCTCCATCCGAACACCGGGACCGTCGAAATCTGGCAGCCGCAAATTGCCGCCTTTGTCGCGGCCGGCTACCGCGTCATCGCCTTCGATCGCAAGGGCTGGGGTAAGAGCGTGGCCGATCCGGCGTCCGGTGCGGGGTCCGGCGGCATCGCCGGCGATCTCGATGCGCTTGCCGATCATCTCAAGCTCGACAAGTTCCACTTGCTCGGCGTTGCCGGCGGCGGCTTCGTGGCGCTCGACTACGCGGCGTGGCGTCCGCAAAAGTTGCGCAGCCTGATCGTTGGCGGCTCTACCGGCAGCTTCGAGGACAAGGCGATCGCCGATTTCATCGCTCGCATCGCCATCCCTGAGATCAGGAAACAGTCGGCGCATTACCGGGAAATCGGCGCGTCCTATCGCGGCGCCAATCCTGAAGGCACCCGGCGCTGGATCGAAATCGACGAGAATGCGCGCCAGCCGGGCGCGGGCTTTCAGCCGCAACTGCGCACACCGAACAGCCTCGCCAAGATCGCGGCCATTACCGCCCCGGCGCTGGTGATCGCCGCCGACGCCGATCTCTTGGCGCCGCCGGCCTTGATGCGCATTTGGGCGGCGCACCTGCCGCATCACGAATGGGCCGTCATCCACGATGCCGGCCACGCCATGGCGTGGGAGCAGCCGGGCGCGTTCAACGACAAAGTTTTGGAATTCCTGCGGCGGCACTGAAATGCGGGACGCCTCCCGCGCAGAGCGTTACCGGTTGAATATGTATCTCTCTCAACCCTTGGTCCGAGAACAATTTTCGAAATAATAGAATTTCTCACACGGCTATCCGCTTTCCCGCGCCGAACTGCTAGCGTCGTTCGGGAATTTAGCGGAAAGGTATCGATCATGCGGATGCAGCTTTTTGCCATGCTGGCCGGCTTTGCCATGGCATTGACCGGCGCGGCGCAGGCGCAACAGCCGCCGACGTTTCACTGCGGCGAGCTTAAAGATAACAACCTGCCGCAGATCAAACCGATCTTTCGTTCCGGCACCGATCTGTCGGATAACAATTTTGACTGCCTGGCTTGGCAGGATTTCATTTATTTCATGTGGCCGGCCACGTACGGCCAGCGCGGCGTCCCCAATCCCAACGCAAAGTTCGACGGTGGCGGTCCGACGGTGTGGGAGACCTTCAAAACCGCCGACGCCGTGTTCCTGCCGAACGGCCAAAACCCCGACCCGTGGAATCAACCGACGCTGTTGGCGACGCTGCGAGGTCCGCTGGCGCAGCAGGTTGCCGCCGGCGCGGTCCGTCACCTGACCATGTCATCCAAGGTGTCGCGCGGGGTGCTGGCCAATATTCTCCAAAGCAGCGGTTCGATGCCGCCCGATATTCTCGACGAGATCGCGCAAGCCGGCGGCGGCACGCTCTTCGATCTCAACGGCTATCCGGTCTATTACGAAGTGTCGATGAATGAGGCGCAGTACAATTACATTTGGCAAAACCAGCTTTACGACGCCAACAAGCAGCTCGCCTTCGCGCAGAACAACGTGATCATCCTGCCGGGCAGCACAGGCGCCGCGCAAGCCGCGGTCGAGATCAAGGCGGCCTGGAAGGTGCTGACGCCTGCGGAGATCAGGTCGGGACATTTCCACATGGTCCAGGCCCTGCTCGACGGCGCGCAACAACCGGTCACCGTTGGACTCGTCGGCTTTCACTTTTTCCTGTCTAACGGCGGCCAGGGTGCCTGGGCGACGTTTGCCCAAGTGGACAATGCGCCGGTGCTTCAGCCGGCGACCGGCGGCACGTTCAATCTCTTCAATCCCAAGTGCACCGTATTCGTATCGGGCAGGTCACAGTCGTGTCCGTTCAACATCAAGGATGCCGATCCGGGGCAGGTCGTGCAGGTCAATCCGGACGATCCGACGGCGGCCCAGCTCAACGTCTACATGAAATATCTGCTGCAGGGTTATTCGCCCTGGCAATATTACAAGCTGGTCAACGTGCAATGGGCGACGGTGCCGCAGCCGCTCGCGAAACAGACGGCGCCGGCGCCGACGCCGCTGCCGGATGGCGCGCCGAATACGCCGACCTTGGTCAATGCCGTGCTGGAAACTTTCCTGCAAAAGCCCAATGTCAGCTGCGTCTCGTGCCATCAATATGCGACGGTCGCGGCGGTCGGCGGTCAAAAGCCGAACATCGCCGCGAGCTATAGTTTCATGTTCAAGCGCGCGTCGCCCGGCCCGAAGTGAGCCAAGGCTACAGCAAAAACACGCCTTTGCCGCTGGTCTGGCGGTCGAACAGTTGATAGGCCGCCTCGGCCTGTGTCAGCTGCCAGCGATCCGTGAACAGATGCTCGACGTCGATCTTGTTGTCGGCGACGAAACGCGCGCAGTCGGCCTGGATGGTCGTGGAAAAAGTCCACGAGCCGATGATGGTGAGTTGCTTGCGCAGCATCTGCGGGCTGACGTCGATCGTCACGTCGCCGCCTTCGCCGACGAAACAGACCACGCCCCAGGGCCGCGCGCCGCGCACCGCGATCAGGCGTCCATCCGCGGTGCCCGAGGTGTCGAGGGTACGGTCGGCGCCGGCGCCGTGGGTCAGCGTGCGGATGGCGGCGACCGCGTCGTCTGCTTTCGGATCGATCAGCGCGTCGGCGCCAAACTCCTTGGCGCGCGTAAGCCGCTCGGCGCTGACATCGAGCGCGATGACCTTGGCGCCCATGGCGGCGGCGAGTTGCGTCGCCGACAGCCCGACCGGTCCCTGGCCGACCACGGCGATGGTATCGCCGCCGGTCAGATTCATCCGCCGCAGCGCCTGATAGGCGGTGCCGGTGCCGCAGGAGATCGCCGCGCCGGTGGCAAAGCCGAGCGCATCGGGCAGCGGCACCAGGGTATAGGCCGGCACTTTCATATAGGGCGCGTGGGCGCCGTGGCCGGTGGCGCCATAGACGGTTGAGCCGCTCGCGCACATCTGCGACCAGCCGGTCCGGCAATGCGAGCAGGTGCCGCAGCCCGCATAGTGGTGCACCATGACGCGGTCGCCGATACGCGCGGTCCGTTCGTCGACGGCGCTGCCGAGCGCGGCGACGACGCCGCAGGGCTCGTGGCCGGCGATCACCGGGCCGCTCACTTTGCCTAAGCCCAGCGAGGCGGCGCCGCCCGTGGCGCGATAGAATTTCAGATCGCTGCCGCACATGCCGGAAGCCTTGATCTCGACCACGACATCGTGCGGCCCGGGCGTCGGATCGGGGAATTCCATCAGTTGCAATTTGCGTTCGCCGAGGAAGGTCACGCCGCGCATGATATCGCTCCCGGAGATTTGGCTATTTGATCTTATTATGCATGGAGAAGATGATCACGGTGATCGCCCCTGCTATCACGCAGAGGGCAAGAAACACCTGTGCCAAAAATTGACTTCTACCGAATATGCCGGCGCCAGTGGCTATTCCGAACACCCCCAAAACAAAGGAAACGCTGCCAAGGCGGCGGACTATTGTTTTGCGTTCTTCCGGTAGAACCCACAGTGTCGTCTGCGAGTTCGCATTGGGCCCTATCTTATTCCACAACAGCATGATCGCCACCATGAACACTATGACGACGGCGGCCCAGCCACGATAGCCGTTTTGCCCCAAAGTGCCGGCGATAATGAGCAGTCCCAACTCAAACACAAAGATCAAAAAATCAAAAAGCGTTTTTCGCGTGAACAACGCTTGAGTACCGGGATGTGAATTTGGAATGGGACTTATCTTGACCCACAACAGCATGGTCGCAACCACGATCACCATGACGATGGCAGCCCAGCCGCGGTGGCCGTTGAGCCCCAAAATCCAGATGATGAGGAGCAAGCCCAGGCAAAATGCCCAGACTAAAAAATCCAGCAGCATTTTTCGCATGACCATACCTTGATACTGAGTACCTTAAGGCTGGGCGGCTCTTTGCGGTCAACGCTTGCAATACTAATACACTCCTACATTGATGGTTGCGGGTGAACTAATCAACTAGCATAAGCGCCCTACGGATTGTCGTAGCGAGCGTCGTGGAGGGTGTCGTGAAAGTCGTTTCCTATCGTCAGGCGGGCCAGCACGGCGTTGGCGTCGTCGCCGGCGCCAACGGTGTCGTCGCGCTGGCGAATGCCGCGCCGGATTTGCCCGACGATCTGCGCCAGATTCTGCAGATCGATCCTACGCTCGCGAAAGTGCGCGCAGCGACGGCGGGAAGATCCGCCGATCTCTCGCTCGACGACATTGCCTTCGATCCGGTGATCCGCGAGCCGCACGCCACTTGGGCGCTGGCGCTCAACTACAAGCTCCACATCGAAGAGACCGGGCTGACGACTTCGCAGACTTATCCGCAGATTTTCCTTCGCATGCCGATCTGCCAGGTCGGCCACAAAGAGCCGCTGTGGGCGCCGCGCAAAACTATCGCCGAGGCTTACGACTACGAGGGTGAGCTCGCGGTGATCATCGGCAAGCCCGGCCGCTACATCAAGCGCGAGGAAGCCTTCACGCATGTCGCCGGCTATTCCTGCTACAACGAGGGCTCGGTGCGCGAATATCAGGGCCATAACCGCCAGTTCGGCCTAGGCAAGAATTTCGAGCGCTCCGGCAGTTTCGGGCCGTGGCTGATGACGCCGGACGAATTCGGCGATCCGGCCGATCACACATTGATCACGCGGCTCAACGGCATCGAGCGCCAGCGCGCCAAAATCTCAGGGTTGCTGCACGACGTGCCGCGGCTGATCGAATATCTGTCCGAGGGCTATACGCTGCAGCCCGGCGACGTGATCGTCACCGGCTCGCCCGGCGCCTTGCCACTGCGGCCGGGCGAAGCGCCGGAAAAGCCGGTCGGCAAAGTGATCGTCGCCGGCCAATTGCACATGCGCGCCGGCGATGTCTGCGAGGTGGAAGTCGACGGGCTCGGCGTATTGTCCAATCCGGTGATCGAGGACCCGACGCCGCTGCGCTAACCTTCTTTCACAGCGGCGTAGATGCCGTGCTCGAATTGGCGGTAGAGGCGCAACGCCCGGCTGTCGGCAAACGGCAACACTTGCGTCATGAAGACGGCCGCGATCTTCTTGCCGGGATCGATCCAATAATAGGTATTGAGGAGGCCGCCCCAGGTCAGGCTGCCGGCGCTGCGGCCGCCGGCCATGGGCTGCATGGTGATCATGTGGCCAAAGCCCCACTTGCGCGTGACGCCGGGACATAGATCGACGTCGTTGGAGAGCGCCGGCACCGTGGTTTTCAGGACGCCGACGTCGATTTCGCCGATCTGGTTCTGGCCCATCAGCGCGACGGTCTCGGGACGAAGGATGCGGGCCCCGTCCAGCGCGCCGCCCGCCAACAGCGCGCGGATGAGAGTCAAATAATCCGGCGCGGTCGAATAAATCCCGCCACCGCCGGAGAAGGTTTGCCGCGGCGCATTCTGCTCCATCGGTTCCGCTGTCAGAGCTCCATCGGGCCCGCGCCGATGCACACTGGCCTCGCGCTGGCGCTGCGGCGGCGCCAGCACGAAGGCGGTGTCGTTCATGCCGAGCGGATCGAGAATGTGCTTGCGAAAATAGACGTCCAGCGATTCGCCGCTGATTGCTTGCACGATGCGGCCGACCCAATCGATGCTGGTGCCGTATTGCCAACGTGCGCCGGGATCGAACATCAGCGGAGTGGACGGCGCCAGTTTTCGTTGCGCTTTCGGCAACAGCTCGATCGACCTGGCATAGTGCACCGCCTTGGCGTCCCAGAGCCGGTAGGCGAAGCCGGACGTATGGGTCAGCAGATGGCGCAGCGTGATCGGCCGCTGGGCCGGACGTAGCTGCGGCAATCCTTTGCCGTCAAAGCCATCGAGCACCTGCGGCGAGCCGATCGCAGGCTCGACAGCGGGCACCGGCGCGTCCAACGACAGCTTGTCCTGTTCGACGAGTTGCAGCGCGGCGACCGACGTAATCACCTTCACCATTGAGGCGATGCGAAACACCGTGTCGCGCGTCATGGCGGTGCCTTCGCCGAGCCGGCGCTTGCCGAAAATCCCCTCATAGAAGATGCCATGGTCGGTGGCAGCCAAGGCTACGAGTCCCGGCACTTCTCCCGTGCTCGTTGCGGCGCGGAGTATCGAATCGATCTGGGAAAACGTTCCGGGCTTAGGGCTGGTCGGAGCCTGCGCGCGGGTGCGAGTTGTGTTGCTCAGGCTCAATGAGCCGAGGGCCGTCAGCCCCACGGTCGTCTTCACGATATCGCGACGACTGGGGCGATGGATCATGGCCGGATCGCTCCGAACAGGCGTGTTCTGCGGAGGCGTAAAATACCCGCAAAACTGCTGGCTCAGCTAGAAGCGAAATCCGAAAAAACCAGATTGGTTATTCCAATGCTCCGACCGACGGCGTTGTGAAGCACTGTTGGCGCGCGCGAAGGCGTTGGTGGCGGGGTAGGTTCTGGTGTCGGGCGCGGCGCTCGGCGCGGTGGCTGGAAATGCAGACTCTATGACTTGGGCCCGCGTGTCCGGCGGGTTCGGTGCCGGGGCCGCCGGTGGTGTGTTCGTTGCTGCGGTCGTCGCAGCGGTTGGCGGTGTGGCGGCGACGGTATTGCTGCTTGCCCCGCCGGGCGCAGGCGTTGCCGCTGCGGTCGTGGCCGGCGCGACGGTCGCTTGAGGCGCGTCTGGCGCCGGGTTGTCGATGCGCCGCAGACACCGCGAGTCGATATAGGGCCATGTCTGGTCCTTGCAGAATTCCGGCGCGACGATCCTGACCGGCGCTGTAACGTCGCCTTGTGCCGCCGCGGCGATGCGCGATGGCGTTTGCGCCGCGAGCAGATGTCCCTTCGCCATGAATGCGCATAACGCTACGGCCAAAAGCGTTGCCGTCGTCGCCACGCGCCGTTGCTTCGCAGGAGACGGCGCATACGCTTCGGCGGTATGATCGGTAGGGACCGCGTCGTGAGTAACAGCGAACTGCATCGGGCTCCTCAAACGGCCGTTCCAACGGCGCTAGCGCGCCTGTCTCGAAAGCCGCGCGACGAAATAACGCTGTCGCCTAGGCTTTCGTTCCAGTCGGAATCTCTGCAAGTGGGTCTCGAATGCGTCCTCCAAGGCGTGGTGCGATATGGAAAACGTTGCTAGCGTGCGTGCCGTCATGCTCACCCGAATTCAAGCCTTTGCCGTGGCGCTGGCGAGCCTCGGCTTGGCCGCCGTCGCGTTCGCGGCGGACGATTTTCCGACCCGGCCGGTCACCATCATTGTGGCTTCGACCGCCGGCGGCGGCACCGATATTGTTTCGCGCATTGTCGGCGAGCAATTGTCCAAACAACTCGGCCAGCCGTTCGTGGTCGATAATCGGCCCGGCGCCGGCTCGGTGACGGGTACCGAGTTTGCCGCCAGGGCGGCGCCGGACGGCTACACTTTGCAGACCGGGCTCAACGCCAGCATGGCGGTCAATCCGAGCCTGTTCGCGCATCTGCCCTACGATCCGATCGCCGACTTCGCGCCGGTCGGCATGCTGGCGGAATTTCCGTTCGTCATCGTGGTCAGCAAGAATTTTCCGGCGCAGTCGGTCAAAGAGCTGATCGCGATGGCGAAGGCGCATCCGGGCGAGATCAACTACGCATCGGCCGGCAACGGCACCGGTCAGCATCTCTCGATGGAGCTGTTCAAGCTGATGACCGGCGTCAATCTCACCCACGTGCCCTATCGCGGCGCGGCGCCGGCCTATACCGACGTCATATCGGGGCAGGTGCCGGTGTTCATCGACAATCTGGCGAGTGCCTTGGGCCAGATCAAAGGCGGCAACGTGCGCGCGCTCGCGGTCACCAGCAAAGCACGCTCGCCGCTGTTGCCCGACGTGCCGACGGTCGAGGAAGCCGGCGTGCCGGGTTACGTCTACTACACGTGGTTCGGCCTGTGGGCGCCGAAGAAGACGCCGCAGCCGATCATCGCCAAGCTCAACGCTGAAGTGAAAAAAGCCATCGCCGATCCGGCGGTGAAGGACCGCATCGTCGCCGCGGCCGGCGAGACGCTCGACATGCCGCTTGCCGACATCGAGCCGTTCCTCAAAGCCGAGATCGACAAATGGGCCGACGTGGTCAAACGCGCCGGCATCAAGATCGAGTAGAGCGACGCGTCATTCGACCTGCGCGCCCGATGCCTTGATGATCGGTGCCCATTTCGCCAGTTCCGTTTTGACGAAGTCGGCCGTCGTCTCCGGCGTAGAGCCCGGAGTCGGATCGACGCCGGCTTTTTTCAGCGCATCGGTGACGGCCGGATCGGCCAGCGCCTTGTTGGCGGCGGCATTGAGCTTGTCGACGATCGGCTTCGGCGTGCCCGCCGGCGCCAGGATCGAGTTCCAGGTGTAGCACTCGTAACCCTTCAGGCCCTGTTCGTCCAAGGTCGGCAAATCGGGCATGGCGGGAAGGCGTTTCAACATCCCGGCGCCGAGTGCGTGGACCTTGCCTGACATCGACAGCGGCAGCGCGGTCGGCGTTGCGTCGAAGGCCATCGAGATCTGGCCGCCCATCAGATCGGTGTCCATCGGCGCGGAGCCTTTGTAGGGCACGTGCACGATGTTGACGCCGACCATCGCTTTGAATTCCTCGCCGCACAGATGCAGGATCGAGCCGACGCCGGACGAGCCGTAATCATACTTCCCCGGATTGGCCTTGAGCAGCGCCACCAGGCTTTTGACATCGGTCGCGGGTATCGAAGGGTTGACCATCAGCAGCGTCGGCGTCACGCCGACGCGCGCCACCGCCGTGAAGTCCTTCACCGCGTCGTAAGGCATGTGCTTGTAGAGGCCGGGATTGATGGCGTTGGTGGACACGGTGGCGAACAGCAGCGTGTAGCCGTCGGGCGTAGCCTTGGCGACGAAATCGGCGCCGATATTGCCGCCGGCGCCGGACCGGTCCTCGACGATGAAGGTCTGGCCGAGGATTTCTCCCATCTTCGCGCCCATGATGCGGCCGACGATGTCGGTCGGGCCGCCGGCGGCGAACGGAATGACCAGCTGTATAGCTCGCGTGGGATAATTGTCGGCGGCCTGTACGGCCGTGACGGCAAGCGCGGTCGCGGCTACGGCGGCGGCCGCGAGCCGATGATGTTGGCTCATGAAAATCCTCCCAGATTTCACAGCCACGATAGCACAACCAGCGCAGGCGTGGTCCGTGGCTAAAACCGCGTCAGATCAGCGCTGCTCGGCTTCCAGCATCTTGCCGAGGACGCGCTTGTAGCGCACGCAGCCGACGTCGACGGCGAGGATCACCGGATCGAGCGGTTCGGTGGCCGCTTCGATCACGCGCTGCTGCGCTTCGATCACGGGGGCGTCCTGTTCCTCGAAAGCGAAGCGCCGCATCTCGGCGACTTTCTTTTGCAGATCGCGGTTGAGCTCGTCTTCGGAGGTGCGCACGCCCCAGCGCACCGCGGTGAAGAAATAATGCGTTGAGCGGTCGTTCTCCGGCGTCAGCAGATGCACGGCGTGATAGCCGGTGCCAGTGTCGGGCGCGGCGCCCATCTTGCAGATGCCGGTGAGCAGCCGCAGCGTCGACGGCGCCATCCAGCGCATTTTGGTGAACTTGTCGACCTTGGCCGGATGATCCGGCCAGAATTGCGCGAACATGCCGGGTGGCGCCGAATTGGTGGCGTGGCGTCCGACCACCACGTCGTCGCCGTCCATTTCGGCGGAGATCTCGGACTCCACAGTGTCGGCATTGCCCAAAATGCCTTCGTGCAGATAGGAGGTGTGGCTGAGATCGAGCAGGTTGTCGATGATGAGCTGATAGTTTGCCTTGATGACGATGGAGTCGCGCTTGGTGGTGTGCAACTCCGGCACGTTGTCGAGCACGCCGAAGTCGGGAATTTTGCTTTCGTCGGCCGGCCGGTCGCCCATCCACACCCACACCGCCTTGTGCTTCTCGATGACGGAATAGCTTTTCACCCGCGCCCGCGGCGGGATGTTCTTGGTGCCGTGCGGATTGCGCACGCAGGCGCCGCTGCCGTCGTATTCCAGGCCGTGATACGGACACTGGATGCGGTCGCCGCCGACGATCTTGCCCATGCTCAACGGCGCGAAACGATGCGCGCAGCGGTCCTCGATTGCGGCCACGGCGCCGTCGGCCTTGCGATAGAGCACGATCGGCTCATCCATGATGGTGCGCGGCACCAGTTGCCCGTCACCGACGCCATCGGACCATGCCGCGACGTACCAGGCATTGCGCAAATAGGCGCCGTTGATCATCTCTTGTTGCGGTTTTGCGCCGTTTGTTTTCGATTGGGCCGGTTGCGTCATGGGTCGTCTCCTCGCAGTGCGGCTATTGTGACTCGGTTTTCGCAATCATGCGAATGGCTTTCACCGGTCATTGCGCCAACCGTCGCAAGATCGCCGCGGCTTCGTCGGCAATGTCGCGCACGATATCGGCGGCCGGTTGAACTTTAGACACCAGGCCGACGCTCTGCCCCGCCCAATGCGGCAAGGCGTCGATGTCACCTTCGGTATCAGGAGCGGGGGTGATGGATTGGTAGCGGACGATCGGTCCACTCGCAGGGGATGTCGCGATCACGTCGCCCTCGCCGGGACGCTTGCCGGACGGCGGGCGTCCGGCCGCCTCCCAGGAATCCACGGTCTTGTTGCGCAAGACGCGGTGCGGCGCCTTCGGCCAGTTGACGTCGAACAGCTCTTCCAGAAAAACCGTATCGTTCTCGCTGGCCCGCAACAGCAGTTCACGATAGTGCGGATGGATTGCTGCTTCCTTGCTGGCGAGAAAGCGCGTGCCGATCCACGCGCCGGCCGCACCGAGCGCCAAAGCCGCGGCGAGGCCCCGCCCGTCGGCGATGCCACCCGCGGCAACGACCGGAACCGGCGAAATGGCGTCGACCACGGCCGGAATGAGCGGCATGGTTGCCACGGTGCCGCGGACGTGGCCGCCGGCCTCCCAGCCCTGGGCGACGATGATGTCGACACCGCTGTCCACGGCGCGTCGGGCGGTTTCGGCGGACGCTGCCGTATACAGAACCGTGGCACCGGCGGCCTTGGTGCGCGGCATCAGTGCGGCTGGATCGCGCCAGAAGAACGAAATGATTCTTACGCCTTCGTCGAGACAGGCTGCGAGCCGTTCTTCTTGGGGAAACTCCAAATTGAGATTCACCCCGAATGGCTTGGACGTCAGCGCGCGCGTCTGGCGGATTTGCTGCCGAACCGTGGCGAGGTCCGCCCGCCACAGCACCAGCATGCCGAGTCCGCCGGCATTGCTGACCGCGGCCGCAACGGGCGGTCCGACGGCGCCGCCCATCGGCGCTTGGATGATCGGCAGCGCGATGCCGAGGCGCTCGCAAAGTGCGGTGTGCATGGGCGTCCTCGTGTGCGATGCCCGCCGAGAGCGGCATCGTCTGCGGTGGTCTTTCTCATCGCCGCCGCGTAGGCTCAACGCTACAAGAGAACGCTCGAGGAGGAAACCATGGCCGAAGCCGCTTCGCTTGCCGCGCTGGCGTCACGCTTCATCGATACCGAACAGGTGCCGTGGATCGAGACCGGGACGGGCAACAAGATGAAGGTGATCTATCACGATCCGGCGACCGGCATGCTGACCATTCTGTCGAAGCTCGAGCCCGGCTCGGGCATTCCCGCGCACGTGCACGAGGATCTGGAGCAGACTTTCGTGCTTGAAGGCTCGCTGGTCGATGACGAAGGCGAATGCACCGCCGGCAATTTCGTCATCCGCGCCAAAGGCAGCCGCCACGCGCCGAAAGCGCCGAACGGCTGCACCATGTTGGTGTTCTTTATGAAGCCGACCGAGGGACTCAAGAAGGCGCTGCTCAAGCACGCTTGAACATCACCACGGCGCCGCGTCGTTTACAGCTCTTCGCTGATTCTTTGGAAGCAAGAGTTCAGCCCGAAGCAGGCCTGCAACGATTGCCGCAAGCCATCCGAATCGCGGCCATCCAAGGGCGTTTGCGGGAAACCGTTGTGGCGGAGAAAAATCTGCGCCCGCAGCACCGCGGGCTTGCCGCCGGCGTCCAACGCATTAGCCATTTCGGCGGCCGCATCGGCAAAACGTTTCAGGTGTACGAAGACGAACGCCCGTTGCGTGCGATATTTGGCCAGTAGATCGCCGCCGATGGCATAGCGCGAAGTGCCGCCGACTGGCCCCAAGATGGTGTCGAAATCGGCCAATGCCGCATTGTCGTCGCCGGCAAGCATGGCGGCGGTGGCGCGCCCCAACATGAGCTCCAGCTGCTCGGGATGCTCCGCCAGGGCCTTGGTGTAATCGGCCATGGCGCGCTCCGGATCGTTCATCTGCAAATAAGCAGTGGCGCGCAGCGGCAGCAGCGCGCTGTCCGGATTATCGCCCGCGAGCAGCACGTCGAGGTCGGCAATGGCATTTTGCGGCTGCGCCATCGATAGAAATAGCTTGGCGCGCGCCAAACGTGAAAATGCATGATCGGGATGCCGCGCCAAAATCTCGCTGAACGCATCCAGAGCCGTGTCGAGATTTTGCTGCATTTCCAAGAGCGCCGCGTTGCTTGCCGCGATATTTGGGTCATCCGGCGATTGCCGCAGCGCCATCGCCAGGTCGCGCTCGGCGCGCGGATAATCGCCCATCGACATGGCGAGGCGGCCGGCGAGATGGCGTATTGCGGCGTTGTCGGAATCAAGCGCGAGCGCCACGTCCGCTTCGTCCAAGGCTTTCGGCAGCTCGGCCATGGCGATGAAGAATTGTGCGCGGGCGAGATGCGCCGCGATGAGTTGCGAGGTGTCCTGGGATTCCGGCAACGGCGGGACTTGGCACGGCTGGCCGTGGCCGTACTTTGCCAAGAGGCACGGATTACTGCGCACCGCGATGACGCCGGCGGGCGCAGCCGGCTCGGCCGCGCCCGCCACCGCCGCGATGGTCAGCGGTGCGGCGATCGCAACAATCGCGAGCAGCCGTTGCGCCAGGCGTTTCATCTCACGAGCAGTGTTCGTCGAGCATGCAGGCCCGCGCGGCGTCGTAGATTGCGGGCATCGGGTCGCCGTCGGAGGACAGCGTCGGCAGCAGGCCAAATTTTTGCAGCGTGCGGACTTTTCCGAACATGAAGCCGGGATCGACGCGAAACGCCGTGACGGCTTCCTCCGCTGCCGTGTCGCCGCGGCCCAGGAGCCGTAACGTCATGGCGTGCCACCACCGCATCTCGCCGTTGATGGGATAGATCGCCAGCGCGCGCGCGAATTCCGGCTCGGCGGCGGCGTAATTCTTGCGATAGAATTGGACCCGCGCCGCCAGCCCATGCGAGAACCAGATATTCGCATCGGCGGCCAGCGACTTGTCGAGATCGGCCTGAACCTCGTCGAGCGGCGCTTGTAATTGTTCGAGCCGGAAGGCGGCGCGTCCGGCGTAAGTCAGCGCACCCGGATCGTCGTGCACGGCCTGATCGTAAGCCTGCTTCGCTTCGTCGTTGCGACCCAGAACCGCCAGCATCCTGGCGCGCTCCAGCGACGCCACGGTGCGATACGAGGTGCGCTTGAAGTAAAATTCGGTCGCATTGGGTTTGGTGATCGCGGCGACCGGCAAATGCAGCACCGCGTCGGCTTCCCGCAATGCGTCTTCCGGCATGCCGCAACACTCGGAGACGTCCATCAGATGAATGTGGAACAGCGGGACGTTGGGATCGAGCCGAATGGCTTCCGCGAAAACCGCCCTCGCCTCGTGCCGCCGGCCGACCTCGCGCCGCGCCAGCATGGCGCCGACCAGATCGTAAGCGTCGGCATAATCGGGCTTGAGTTTGATGGCTTGGTTGGCCTGATCGAGTACGGTCTCGAAGTCGGCCTTGTCGTAGGCAGTCCAGCCGCGGCGCAGGTGCAGTTCCGGATCGTTGGGCGCCAGCAACAGCGCCGCATCGTAATCCTTGATCGCATCGTCGAGCCGGCCGGTCGTGTGCAGGGACCGCGCGCGGATCTTCAATGTTTCGGCATGCGCGGCGTCGGACAGGCCGGCTTGGTCGAGCGCCGCCGTGCAGGCCGCGACGGTCGCCTCGGGTTGGGTTTCGAAGGCGGCGACGGCGCATGCCGGCTCCGCCAACGCTTGGTCATGACCGAAGGCCCAGCTGGCCATCAGCCATAGGGTGATCGTTGCGCCGCGCAACAGCATGACGTGCCCCTTCTCGAAGCTGCCGCGCATAGTCGCGGAGAAACCATGGCGTCCGGTAAAATCGAATTTTCAAATTTTATCGATTTCCCTTAAGGTGCCGGCAATGCCCTTCGCACCAAGGCTTGCGGCGCACGGCGCCGAAATTCCCGCCATCGGCTTCGGCACTTCCGGGATGGGTGACGTCCGCGCCGAGCACATCGCCACGGCGCTCAAGGCCGGCTATCGGCATATCGATACGGCGCGGAAATACGGTACCGAGCGCGTGGTCGGCGAAGGCATCCGCGCCTCCGGCGTGCCGCGGGCGGATATTTTCCTGTGCACCAAGGTGTCGCATGAAAACCTGCACGCCGGCGATTTCGCCCGCTCGGTCGACGACAGCCTGACCGCGCTCGGCGTCGACTATGTCGATCTCCTCCTGGTGCATTGGCCCGAGAAAAATACGCCGCTTGCCGAGACCATGGGCGCGTTGGCCAAGGCCAAGCGGGCCGGGCTCACGCGCCATATCGGCGTCGCCAATTTCAACATCGCCATGCTCGACGAGGCGATCCGGCTGTGCCCGGAACCGCTGGTGACCTTGCAGGCGGAGTGTCACCCTTATCTCGACCAGACCAAGGTGATCGAAGCCTGCCGGCAGCGCGGGCTCGTGCTCACGGCGTATTGCCCGCTCGGCCGCGGCCGCCTGCAAGGCGATGCGGTGCTGGCCGAGGTCGCGCAGCGCACCGGCAAGAGTTTTGCACAAGTGGCGCTGCGTTGGCTGGTGCAGCAGGGCATCATCGCCGCTATTCCGCGCTCGTCGAACGCCGCGCGCATTGCGGCGAATATCGACGTGTTCGATTTCAAGCTCAGCGACGACGACATGCGCCGCATCGGCGCGCTCAAACGCGCCGACGGCCGCATCGCCAATCCGATCGGCCGCGCGCCACAGTGGGATGTGTGACCGCGTCATCATCCGCGAAGGCAGATGATCCAGTAGGCTCAATCGTCGAGGTCGGACTTCAAGATCAATGAATACTGGATGCCCGCCTTCGCGGGCATGACAGGGAAGGGAGCTGCCACCATGCCCACCGCGCCGAAATACTTCATGTACTTTCCCGGCAATTACCGCTGGTCGGCGGCGTTCGTGAACATGCTGGGCACGGCGCCGTTCGGCGGCGTCGATATGAGCGAATTGCACCAGATCGGCCGCATGCTCGAAGGCAAAAGCGGCGACGATGACGAGGCTTGGTTTGATGCCTGCACGAAGGTCGCCGACACCGTGCGCGGCCGCGCCGAAAAATTCCGCGCCGAGAATTATCCGGTAGCAGCGGCGCCATTCTATCTGCGCGCCTGTCATTATTACCAGATGGGCGAGCGCTTCAGGACGCCAAAGGATCAACGTGCGCTGGATGCTTATCGCACCGCGGTCGAGTGCTTTCACCAGTTCGTCGCGCTGTCAGGCACGAAAATCGAAATTGTCGATGTCCCGTTCGAGGGCAACAAGCTGCCGGGGTATTTCGTGCCGGCGCAGAACGCGAAAACTCCTCGACCTCCCTGCGTCGTGTTCTTCGATGGGCTCGACATCACCAAGGAGATACAATTCCTGCGCGGCGTGCCCGACCTCGTTCGCCGCGGCATTTCGGTGCTGGTCATGGACGGCCCGGGCACCGGCGAGGCGATCCGCTTCCGCGGCATGCCGTTGCGCCACGATTACGAGAAGGCCGGCAGCGCCTGCATTGATTACTTGGAGAAACGCGGCGACGTCGATGCAAAGCGCATCGGCATCGTTGCCATCAGTCTCGGCGGCTATTACGCGCCGCGCTGCGCGGCGCTGGATCAGCGCTTTGCCGCCTGCATCGCCTGGGGCGCGATCTGGGATTATTACGGCACCTGGAAGAAGCGCATCGATGCCGGCTTCAAGGCCTCGATGTCGGTGCCCGGCCATCACATCATGTGGATCCTCGGCGTCGATACGCTCGACGCCGCGCTGAAGAAGCTCGAACCGTTCCGGCTCGACGGCGTGGTGCAGCAGATGCGCTGCCCGTTTCTGGTGGTGCACGGCGAGGACGACGAGCAGATTCCGCTCAAAGATGCGCAGGCGCTCTACAATGCGTCCGGCTCTACCGACAAGACGCTGCGCGTATTCAGGGCAGAGGAGGGCGGCGCACAGCACTGCCAGCGCGATTATCTGTCGCTCGGCACCGCCACAATGTGGAATTGGTTCGAGGACAAGCTGCTGCGGAGCTAGGCATCTTGCTCATATGCCTTGAGCGCCCCGCGTAAAATTTCCCGCGACGGCTCCGAGCCGTCGACCAGCCGGATGGTGCGCCGCTTGATCTTCCAGCCGGTGACGGTACGGGCGAGTTCCCAGCGGTTGGTCACCACCCGGTGGATGTGATAGCCGCGCGACGTGCCGTGATTGGGAACTTCAATCGATTCGCCGGATTTGTAGGGGCTGAGGATTTGCAGGTACGACGTGACGATGGCCCGGTCGCCGTCCAGCGCGATGTGCGGTAACCCGGTAAAGTGGGCAAGCCCGCCGGCAATGGCAGCCTGATGGCCTGGGCTCGTGAGGCTCGCCGCGATCGCCTTGTTGCCGGTCGCTCCCGAGAGGTCGGAACCGCGATCGAACACGCCATCCTCGGTATAAACGGCTTCGGCATAGTAATCGGCGCCGGTATCGGCAGACGGCGGATGGCCGGCAATGAGATTGTAGATTTCAAGCCGGTCCTCGATGGCCCGGATGCGCTGCTCGAGCGTGGGGTTCTCTCCGACCATGACTTTTCCCTGAATTGTGACGTGGCCCCGCTGGCCCCGCCATGAACGTGCAGTATCATAGCCCTGACTAATTTTCGCGCTGTACGTCCCGGCAAAATCTGGCATCGTTACGGCACGAGGAGGGGTTGGTCATGCGTTCTGGCGGCGAAGTTGATCGCCGTTCGTTTCTCGTTGGCGCCAGCGCCGCGGGGGGCGGCTTGGCGCTGGGCTTGGCTATACCGCTCAGCCGCGCC
>JBAUYI010000282.1:0-2838 GCA_049584715.1 Xanthobacteraceae bacterium | reverse complement strand
GCACGCGCACCTTTTCCTTCGGCAGGCTCATGATCGCCATGATCGGCTCGCGCATGGCGCCGGCGCCCTGCGAGCAGGTGCGGGTGAGGTAGCTGTCGGTCGCCGCATCGTAGCTCGCGGTGGCGCCACGCGGCTCCATCGAATGCACCATCATGCGCTGGTTCATCTGCGCGACCTTGGCAACATGTTTGGCAGCGGCAAAAATCTCGTCGACCTTCTTGGCATTGGCGTCGGGATCGGGATTCGGCCCCGGCCAGTCGACCGCGAGATTGCCGGGCGCCTGCGGCCAGATTTGCGGCGCGCCGTCGCGCAAGGCTTCGCGCGCGTCGGTGACCGGCGTCATTTCCTCGTACTCGACCGCGACCAGCTCGGCGGCGTCCTGCGCCGCGGCAGCGCTCTCCGCCACCACCATCGCCACCGGCTCACCGATATGCATCACCCGCTCGCCGGCCAGCGCCGGACGGTGCGGCAGGACCAGCCCCTTGCCGCCGCGCCCGGGAATCGGCGGATGCCGGCCGAGATTGCCGACCCCGTCCATGTCCTTCGCCGTCAACACGCCGACGACGCCGGGCGCCTTCAGTGCCGCCGCGGTATCGACGCTGACGATGCGCGCATAGGCATGCGGCGAGCGGACGAAATAGGCATAGGCCTGGTTCGGCAGCGGCGCGTCGGCGATGTAGCGGCCGTGGCCGCGAAGGAGGACATTGTCCTCGACGCGGACGTGCTTCGGCTCGTGATGTTGGGTTGTGGCGTCCATAGGGAAGTCCCGAAATGCTTTTGCGGAGGGGTTTGGCGGCCTCTTTATAGCCGAAACGGCTGGGACCTAAAGGCCTCAATATCGCCCGTAGAATATCGTCTTGATGCAACCCGTCGCGATGTCGGCGCACAGCACCGCGTGATTGTCGGCATCCTTGACGCTGGTCGGCTTATCGAGACCGGGATCGATCGTCTTCAGCGAGACAATGTTCACCGTGCCCTTCTCGCGCGACACCAGGATCGTCTGGCCTGTGATCTGCCGCACCTTGAAGCCGACGAAATAGGCGACCGGATAGTCGTCATGTCCGCAATGCCATTTCTCGACGACGTTGTATTTGGCTTGCGGGTCGGAATAGCCTTGGAACAGGTGCAGATCGAAATCGCCGGAGCCCGACTGCTCCTCTTTGATGACGACCTGAGTGGAAAAGAAATCCGGCCCGCCCGCTTTCTGTTCGGCGATCAGCTCGTCGATGTCGGCTTTCTCGTAGCGGTTGGCTTTTCGGATTTCGGCGATGTGCGCGTCGAACGGGCCCATTGTCATGGTGCCGGTTGCGCAGAAGTCGATGGTATCGGCGGCCATTGCTGGCGGCGCCATGAGATTGAGAAAGCAGCCCGCAAGCGCGATCGGCAGCAACCATCGCATGGCTTTGTCCCGCCCCGCGCCAAAGCCTCGCGTTCAGCCGACCGTCGGCAATTCAAAACTGAATTGCTTGAGCACCTCTGGATCGTCGGTGCGCTTTGAAGCATCGAGGATTTCGATGCCGACAATGCGGCCTGCATCGTCGTAGTCAACGACGATGCCGTCGGCGACTTCGGCGCTGTCCTTGATGGGCCGGTCGGTCAAATTGAGATAGACCGCATCCGCCGCATGATCGACTCTCACCCGCATGGCTTTGTCCTGTCGAAATAAGCAGTAATGACGAATTCGGGGTCGCGTCGCGCCGTCACAACGCGCAACATAACATGCCGCCCCGGGAAACACTTCAGAAAAGACTGCCGCTTATCCTTGGTTTCCGTTCAGAAAAGACTGCCGCTTATCCTTGGTTTCCGTCTCATCGGGATTGAGGATTGTTTTCTCCACCCACGCTTTGGCAATGCCGCGGCGTTCGATCTGAAACTCAGCGTGTTCATCATAGCGGATCACGAGGTGCCCCAGCATTGCGGAGTATTTGCCAAATTTATCCCATTTTACCCAATTCCACGCGATTAGGCCTCCGACATGCATGCCGCCCATACCTTGACCGCCGCAGCGGTTATGCGCACTACAGCGCGCCACCCCCGGGGAGAACCTATGACCAAAACCATCGACATGCATACGCACGTGCTGGCCGACGCCACCGTCAAGCTCATGCAGAAGGAAATCCCGAGCCTCGGGCTCAAGATGGCGCCGTATGACGCCGACAACGCGGTCTGCGATGTCGCGGGCGTGGCGTACCGGCCGTTTCCGCGCGGCGGCCATGACATCGAGCGGCGGTTCAAGGACATGGAAGTGGCCGAGGTCGATGTGCATCTGCTCTCCGCTGCTCCGCAGACCTGGCTCTATGGCCAGGAGGCGGCGGTTGGTGTCACGGCCTCGGCGATCCAGAACGACGAGATCGCGCGGCTGGTGAAGGAGCATCCGGAGCGCTTTTCCGGCATCGCCACGTTGCCGATGCAGGCGCCTGACAAGGCGGCGGACGAATTGCGCCGCGCCATGCGCAAGCTCGGCCTGCACGGCGCCATGATCGGCTCCAACATCGGCGGCAAGAATCTCGACGATCCGAGCTTTGAGCCGCTGTGGGCGGCGGCTGAAGAGCTCGACGCCTTCATGATGATTCATCCCGGCAACGTCGCCGGCGCCGACCGGCTGCGCTCGTATTATCTCGGCAATCTGATCGGCAATCCGCTCGATACCACCATCGCCGGCGCCTGCCTGATCTTCGGCGGCGTGCTGGAGCGGCATCCGAAGCTCAATTTCATCATGTCGCACGGCGGCGGCTTCATTCCGTACCAGGGCGGCCGCTGGGTGCACGGCTGGGAGGTGCGGCCGGAGCCGAAGGTGCATGTCAAGCATTCGCCGGCGCCGTATCTCGACCGCTTCCT
>JBAUYI010000281.1:0-13583 GCA_049584715.1 Xanthobacteraceae bacterium | reverse complement strand
CCAAAATGCTAGAGCGCCGATCGATTCGATATGAAGCGATCGCGCTCTGGCACGCTAAATGACCGCGAAAAACGCTCCGCGGCCCGCGGAATCAGCCCAGCGCGCCGGCTTGGCGGGTTATGCGTTGGACGCATACGGACCGAAACAATCGGCGGAAAACTTGCAACCGGGGATTGATTGCGGAATTAAAAAGGGACAGGACTGGAGAATGAGGGGCACGGAGGTTCATGATGTCCATAAAATTTCCTAATCCGACCGACAAATATGTCGGCAGCCGCGTTCGCATGCGGCGTCTCATGCTGCATATGAGCCAGGAGCGGCTCGCCGATCAGCTCGGCCTGACGTTCCAGCAAGTGCAGAAATACGAAAAAGGCACCAACCGCATCAGCGCCAGCCGGCTGCAGGAAATCTCGCATATCCTCGAGGTTCCGGTGCCGTTCTTCTTCGAAGGCGCGCCGCAATCTTTCGGCGGCTCACGAAAGAGCGGCGACGGCCCGTCGCTGGCCTACATCACCGACTTTCTCGGCAATGCCGACGGCCATGCGCTGGTCCGGGCCTTCATCAAGATCAAGAACACCAGCCTTCGGCGTTCGGTCGTTCGCCTGGTCGAAGCGATTGTCGCGTCAGGCGATTCCTGACAGGCGTCGGACGGGCACCGGTAAGCCAGCACCTATCTTCACGCTGACAAATTGTGGCATGATGGCACGCCGCCCACTGGGGCATTCGAGCGCGGTGTCGCGTCATGAGATTGCAGTGCCGCGTCGGGAATTTAGCGTCGTATTTGCGGCCTGCCGCACCGCTCGCAGCGGTGCTGTGCCGTCCCGTCCTCATCCAGGCGGGAGGGTTCCGTTGTCTTGTCGCGCCGCTACCGGCGCGGCACAGCGGGGGAGAGGGATGAAATGCATCGACGCTATGCCAAGAAGAACATTCCCATCGAACTGCTCAGGGCGCTGGTCACCATCGTCGATACCGGCAGCTACACCAAGGCGGCCGATGCGCTCGACCTGACGCAGTCGGCGATCAGCTCGCAGATCGCCCGCCTCGGCCGGCTGCTTGGCGGCAGCATCTTCGCCAAGGGGCAGGGCAACATGACCCCGACGAAGCGCGGCCTGCTCGTGCTGCAATATGCGCGGCGCATGCTCGCCATGAACGACGAGCTTCTCACCTTTGCCGGGCCGAATTCGGCGCCGCGCCAATTCGTCATCGGCTTGCCGAGCTGGCTCGGACACCAGCGTCTCCTCGAGATTTTCGAGCGCTGTTCGGCGAGTCCGACGGGCGAACTGGTCAGCTTCCGCTGCGACCGGGGCGAAAGGCTGCTCGGCGACCTCCATGTCGGCTCGATCGATGTCGCCTATCTGTGCAACGTGATTAACCCGCCGCGTACCGCGGTGGCGGAATGGTTAGAGCAGACGGTCTGGGTGAAGTCGCCCAAGCTCGTGCTTGCTCCCGGCGCGCCGATACCACTGATCAGCTGGCCGGGAACGACCGGCGATCGGGTCGCGGTGGAATTGCTCGAGGACTGCGGCATGCATTTCTTTGTCGCGTTTTCCGCTCCCGAATTCTCGGCGCGGCTCGCCGCCGTCGCGGCGGGTCTCGGCGTGCTACCGATGCAGGCGCGCAACATCATCCCCGGCATCGAAATCGTCCGCAAAGGCTTGCCCGAGCTGCCGGCCAACAAGGCCGGCATCTATGCCCGCGATGGGCTCGATCCGAATCTGCATGCACCGCTGTTGCGGGCGTTGACGGACGTGTTGGTGCCGCACGCGTTATCGGCAAGCACGACGGCAGATCCGGCCGGCAAAGGACTTGCTGGCAAAGAGCTTGCCGGCAAAGAACTTGCGCGGGCGCCGCGCGTGCGGACGCATGAACTGCACCGCGCCAGATGAAATTATTTGAGCCGGACGATATTGATAAGCTATCAAGAACAAAAATGTTTGCAGCCTCGTGCAAATACGCCGCGGCTCATGCAATATGCCGAAACGTTTTGCAGATGCGAAGTCCCTCGCCGCCCGCCGCCTCTTGGTCGCTCATGTCTGCGCATCGTATCAAACCCATCAATGTCAGCGATAAGCCGCGTCCGTCCGCCCAATATATCGGCGAGCTGACAAGGGAGCTGGCGCGTCTCGCGCGCACCGACGGCTGCGAGACCTTGTCGTATCTCTTGGAGCTGGCCACCATCGAGGCCGAGCTCATGGGCGGGCTGCCGGAAGGGCAGAGTCTTTCTTAAATCCCGCATCTGGTTTCCGCTCTTCGCGTTGCCGCCGGTCTTTGCCCTGTCGCGCCTGGTGTGGCCGCCTCGGATCGAAGAGTTTTTCGCCTGACGATTCCGGCAAATCTGTCTTTCCCTTTCCCCGATCATGCTCTAAGCCCCGGCTCGGCGGGCCGCGACGCGAGCTTCAGGATCCCGCCACGGGTCGGCATTGATGCAATCTGAAATGGCAATACCTCGCTGCTGCATATGTTGGCTTGCAATATCGCTCAGGCTGGTTCTTGGCGTTGCCGGCGCGCTGTCGCCCGCGCTTTTCGCCGCACCGGCGGCGCAGGCGCAGGACAACACCGTCCAGCAGCGCAGCGTTGCGGTTCCCGGCTTCTGGGACCCGCGGCGCCGGCCCGAGCGGCCCGACCTCAGCCGCCTCCAGACCATCCGCTTCCTCACCGAGACGGACTATCCGCCGTTCGACTATGCCGGGCCGGACGGCAATCCGGCCGGCTTCAACGTCGATCTGGCGCGGCTGCTCTGCGACGAGATCAAGGTGACCTGCACCATCCAGGCGCGCCGCTTCGACACGCTGCTCGACGCGCTCGCCGACAATCGCGGCGACGCCGTGATCGCCTCGATCGCGCCCACCGCGGAGACGCGCCGCCGCGCCGATTTCACCGATCCGTATTACGGCACGCCGGCACGTTTCGTGGCGCGCATCGACAGCGGCATCGGCGAGGTGCTGCCGGAATTGCTCGAGGGCAAGAAGATCGCGGTGGTCGCCGGCACCGCGCACGAGGCTTTTCTCAAGCAGATGTTCACCGAAGCCGAGGTGCGGCCCTATCCCAATGCGGACGCCGCGCGCGCGGCGTTGCGCAACGGCGACGTCGATCTGTTGTTCGGCGACGGCATCGCGCTGGCGTTCTGGCTCAACGGCACCGATTCGGGCGGCTGCTGCGCCTTCCGCGGCGGCCCGTTCCTGGAAAGCCGCTTTTTCGGCGAGGGCATCGGCATCGCGGTCAAGCGCGGCAACGACCTGTTGCGGCAGGCCTTGAACTGGGCGCTGTTCCGGCAGTGGGAGAAAGGCAGCTTCACTGACCTGTGGCTGCGCTATTTTCCGATCAGCCCGTTTTGATGCCAGCGCTTTTGATGTGCAGCCGATAACGTTCTAAAGGTATTCGCATGTCGACCGCCGTGATCGAAAACCCCGCGAACTTGCGCGAACTGGCCGAGCAATCCCATGCCTGGCCGTTCGAGGAGGCGCGCAAGATCGTGGCGCGGCTGAAGAAGACGCCGAAGGACGAGGTGATCTTCGAGACCGGCTATGGACCGTCGGGGCTGCCGCATATCGGCACTTTCGGCGAAGTGGCGCGCACCACCATGGTGCGCCACGCCTTTCGCGTGCTGACCGACGACAAGATCAAGACGCGGCTGATCGCGTTTTCCGACGACATGGACGGCTTGCGCAAAGTTCCCGACAACGTGCCCAACAAGGACATGATGGCGCAACATCTCGGCAAGCCATTGACCAAGGTGCCGGACCCGTTCGGCACTCATCCGAGTTTTGCCGCGCATAACAACGCGCGGCTGCGTGCCTTCCTCGATCAATTCGGCTTCGACTACGAGTTCATGTCGTCGACCGAATGCTACACGTCTGGGAAGTTCGACGCGGCGCTGCTGAAAGTGCTGGAGCGCTTCGACGCGGTGATGAACATCATGCTGCCGTCGCTGCGCGAGGAGCGCGCCGAATCGTATTCGCCGTTCTTGCCGATCTCGCCACGCACCGGAATTGTGCTGCAAGTGCCAGTCGTTGCACACGATGCAAAGGCAGGCACCATCACCTACGAGGATCCCGATACCAAGGAGCACGTCACCACGCTCGTCACCGGCGGGCGCTGCAAGCTGCAATGGAAGCCGGACTGGGCGATGCGCTGGGTGGCGCTCGGCGTCGATTACGAAATGGCCGGCAAGGATTTGATCGACTCGGTGAAGCTGTCGGGCGAAATCTGCCGCGCGCTCGGCGGCACGCCGCCGGAAGGTTTTAATTACGAGCTCTTTTTGGACGAGAACGGCCAGAAAATTTCAAAGTCGAAGGGCAACGGACTGACCATCGACGAATGGCTACGCTATGCCAGCCCAGAGAGCTTGTCGCTGTTCATGTATCGCGAGCCGAAGGCGGCGAAGCGGCTCTATTTCGACGTCATCCCACGTCACGCCGATGAATATTTGCAATTCCTCGATGCCTATTCCCGGCAGGGCACCAAGGAGCAATTAGGCAATCCAGTCTGGCACATCCACAACGGCGCGCCGCCTAAGGCCGACAATCCGGTGCCGTTCGCCATGCTGCTATCGCTGGTCACCGCGTCGAATGCCGAGAACGCGGAGACCTTGTGGGGTTTTATTGGCCGCTATCGCTCTGGTGTGACACCGCAGACGCATCCCCATCTCGCCACGATGGTCGAATACGCCATCCACTATTTCCGCGATTTCGTGCTGCCGTCGAAAAAATTCCGCGAACCGAGCCCGACTGAGCGCGCGGCGCTGATCGACCTGCGCGATGCGCTATCGCAGTTGCCGCCCGACGCGACGCCGGAAGCTATTCAAGACGTGGTCTACGAGGTCGGCCGCCGCGAGCCGTTCTTGGACCAAAAAAAGAAGGGCAAAGACGGCAAGCCCGGCGTGTCGCTCGACTGGTTCAACATGCTCTATCAGGTACTGCTCGGCCAGGAGCGGGGCCCGCGCTTCGGCTCCTTCGCCGCCGCCTACGGCATCAAGAACACGATGGATATGATCGACGGCGCCCTGGCGAGGTCGGCGTGAATTTTTTTCTTCCACCCTCCCCTGCAGGGGGAGGGTCGGCGCGCAGCGCCGGGGTGGGGTGGTCGTCGACGGCACGGCGAATAAGGTCGGCCCCCACCGCCTCGCTTCGCTCTGCACCTCCCCCCTGCAGGGGGAGGTGAAACAATAAACATGACCGCCGCCTCCTACGTCCTCCTCGCCCTCACCATCCTCCTGAGCTCCTTCATCTCCGGCGTGTTCGGCATGGCCGGGGGCATGATCCTGCTCGGCGTGCTGCTGAATTACTTCGACGTCGCCAGCGCGATGATCCTGTTCTCGATCATCCAGTTTTGCGCCAACGGCTGGCGCGCTTATCAGTGGCGCCACTACGTGCGCTGGCCGATCTTCTGGAAATACGTGGTCGGCGCGGTGCTCGCCTTCGCCGCCATGTATTCGGTCAAGTTCGTGCCGAACAAGATGATGGTCTATCTGAGCCTCGGCCTGATGCCGTTCGCCATCGAGGCGCTGCCGCGCGACTGGCGGCCGAATATCGAATGGCGCGGCGTGCCATTCGTCACCGGCGTGCTGACCACCATCATCCAGGTGCTGGCCGGCGTCGGCGGCCTGTTCCTCGATATCTTCTTTCAGAAGAGCATGCTCGACCGCAAAACCACCAACGCCACCAAGGCGACGGTGCAGTCGCTCAGCCACATCGTGCGCATCGCCTATTTCGGCACGGTGTCGGGCATGGCGAATGTGCCGAAATGGGCGCTGGTGCCGGCCATCGCGCTCGCCATCGCCGCGACCTCGATGGCGCCGTTCGTCATCGAGCGCATGACCGACCACGGTTTTCGGCAATGGACGCGGCGCATCATCTTCACCGTCAGCGTGGTCTATCTGTTCCGCGCAGGGATGTTGTGGTGGCACGGGTAGCCCGTCATTCCCGCGAAAGCGGGAATCCATAATCACAGTTGGAGCCGATATGGCGCGGGCAGCGGTTATGGGTCCCCGCTTTCGCGGGGACGACGGGCGGCTTATTGGCTCGCCCACAAAATCCGCGCCACCCACAGCACGTCCTCGGTGGCGATGATGCGGTCGGGGTGTTGCGCATTGAGCGATTTCAGCTCGATCGATTTCGCCGTGGAGCGCTTGAGCTCCTTGGCCATCACCTCGCCGTCTCTGGTCTTGACCACGACCCGGTCGCCGCGGCGGATCGGCGCCGCCGGCGACACCAGAATCACGTCGCCGTCGCGATAGGCCGGCTCCATCGATTGGCCGGACACTTCCAGCGCATAGGCGTGGGTGTCGTCGACCGCCGGAAAGGCGATCTCGTCCCAGCCGGCGCCGGCCGGAAAACCGCCGTCGTCGAAATAGCCGCCGGCGCCGGCCTCGGCGAAGCCGAGCAACGGCACGCCGCGCGCTGGCGTGCCGGCGCCTTGGATCAATCCCACAAAGGCTTCGATGCTGGTGCCGGTCGCCACCAGCGCCTTGCTGATCGATTCGGTCGAAGGCCAGCGCGCACGGCCGGAGGCCGTGATGCGCTTCGACTTGTTGAAGGTCGTGGGGTCGAGGCCGGCGCGGCGGGCGAGGCCCGAGGCCGAAAGCCCGGCCCGCGCAGCAAGGCGATCAATCGCCGACCAGACCTGCGCGTGCGTAAGCATCAGCACCCCTTACAGTCCCCCGATCATAGGAATTATTGCCTCAGGGCTCAAGGGCCGATAGGGTCGCGCCGCTTGCGACGCGTAAATGGATCACCAGTGACGACGATCTACAAAATCTGCGAGCGGGAGGCGTGGCGCGTGGCCGAGTCCGACGGTGCATTTCGCGGATCGGACGTCGATCTTCGCGACGGCTTCATCCATTTCTCGACGGTCGCGCAAGTCGTTGAGACGGCGGCCAAGCATTTTGCGAAACAGTCCGGCCTGATGCTGGTCGCGGTGGACGGCGATGCGCTCGGCCCGGCGCTGAAGTGGGAACGCTCCCGCGGCAACGATCTGTTTCCGCATCTCTACGCCGCGCTGCCGCTGTCGGCGGTGCATTGGGCGCGGCCGCTGCCCGACGAGGTCGAAGGCCGGCGGGTTCTTCCGGAGCTAAAATCGTGATCGGTTTGCTCGATCGCCTCGCCCGGCCGCTGTTGCACGCGCTCGACCCGGAAGACGCCCACGGGCTGGCGATCAAAATGTTGAAATTCGCGCCGCTGCCGCCGGCGCCGCGCGATGACAAGCGGCTGGCGCTGCGGGTGTTCGGACTCAATTTTCCAAACCCGGTCGGCATCGCCGCCGGCTTCGACAAGAACGCCGAGGTGCCCAATGCCTTGCTGCGCTTAGGCTTCGGCTTCGTCGAAGTCGGCACCATCACGCCACTGCCGCAGCCCGGCAATCCGCGGCCGCGGCTGTTCCGGCTCGATGCCGACCACGGCGTGATCAACCGGCTCGGCTTTAATTCGCAAGGCGCCGATGCCGCGCTGCGGCGGCTCGCCGCACGCGCCGCCCCCTCCCTTCCCTCCCCCGCAGGCGGGGCGGGGCGGGGTGGGGGAATCGTCGGCATCAATGTCGGCGCCAACAAGGATTCCGCCGATCGCGTTGCCGATTACGTGCAGCTTATCGAACGCTTCGCCGCGGTGGCGAGCTACGTCACCGTCAATATTTCCTCGCCCAACACGCCGGGCCTGCGCAATCTGCAGCAGGCGTCCGTGCTCGACGATCTGTTGGCCCGCGTGGTCGATGCCCGCGAGCGGATAGCGCCGAACGCCGGCCCGACGCCGGTGCTGTTGAAGATCGCGCCGGATCTGTCATTGGGCGATCTCGACGACGTCGTCGGCATCGCGCGCTCGCGCCGGGTCGACGGCATGATCGTCGGCAATACCACCGTGGCGCGGCCGCCGCATTTGCTCGAGACCGCAATCGCCAAGGAGGCCGGCGGCCTGTCAGGCCGGCCGCTTTATCCGCTCGCCAACCGCATGTTGGCCGAGACCTACGTGCGGGTCGAAGACGTGTTCCCGCTGATCGGCGCCGGCGGCATCGATTCCGGCGCTACCGCGCTGGCCAAAATCCGCGCCGGCGCCAGCCTCATTCAGGTTTACTCCGGCCTGGTGTTCCGCGGCCTCGGGCTGATCGCCGAAATCAAGAATGCGCTACTTGAAGCGCTGGAAGATGACGGCCAGGATACTTTTAAGGAACAGAATACTCTCAAGGACTTCATCGGTGCCGACGCGGCCGCAGTCACCGCCGAACCGTGGCCGAAATGACATGCGAAATTTTTTCGGGAGGACGACATGATCGATTGCTACACGTGGATGACGGACAATGGCTACAAGCCGCGCATGATGCTGGAGGAAACTGGCCTGCCGCATAAAATCATCCCGGTCGATCTGCGCAAGAAGGCGCAGATGGAACCGGACTTCATGAAGATCAGCCCCGGCCACAAGATCCCCGCCATCGTCGATCATGACGGGCCCGGCGGCGCGCATGTCACGGTCTGCGAATCCGGCGCCATCCTCAAATATCTGGCGGAAAAATCCGGAAAATTCTATCCGACCGACGGGGCAGCGCGCGCCAAGGTGGATCAGTGGCTATTTTACGGCTCGGCGACCTTCACCACGCTGGCGCAGCAGTTCGGGCACTGGACCATACGCTCGCCGATCAAAGCGCCGCCGGCGCAGGAGCACTACGAGGCCAACCTGCGCGACATGCTCGGCATCCTCGATCGGCACTTGGCGTCACATGAATATTTCGGCGGCGCCTATTCGATCGCCGACATGACCATGTATTCGGACGTGCACGTCCACGGCGTCAAGGACATTGGGCTCAAGGACTATGCCCATGTGAAGCGCTGGCATGATGCGATTGAGGCGCGTCCGGCGGTTCAGCGCGCATGGGTGCCGTTTGCGGCGTGACGCGGTTCTCGACCGTGCGGTGGTGCTCGAGCCGAATGGAGGACTGCGGATCGTGCGTCGGCAAGTACACCGTCGGACGGTCCTTGGTGAAGCGCCTGATGGCGTCAAGCGTCGCCCGTGACACATTCTCGTCGGCGGTGACGCCATCTATTCTGCCGGCGAGCATCAAATCTTCGGTGTAAGAAGTGTCGCCGGCCAGAAAATACGCAGTATCGCCGTCATCGACCACGACGGAGATATGATCCGCCGTGTGGCCGGGCGTCGCGACAGCGACGATGGTGCCGTCCGCCGTAAGCCTCCTGCTCGCCGCGAACGGGCCGAACGGGCCCGCCGCGAGGTTGAGCGGTACCGGATCGAACCACGAAGGCCAACGGTTGGGCAGGTAGCCGCGCACGCGCCCAGCCCAGCCACGCGCCGTGTTGAACTCGCCGCGCGATACCAGGATTTCGGTGTTCGGGAAATGCGCCAAGCCGCCGTCGTGATCCATGTGCAAATGGGTCAACACGACGCGCTTGACGTCGCGCGGGCCGATGCCGAGCGCGCGTAGCTGCGGCCCGATCTCCTGCTCGCGCTCGATCCGGAACGCGACTTCCCAGCGCGCATAAGGATGCAGCGACCGGCCGGTTTCGAGGAGGTGTGTGCCCTGGCCGGTATCGACCACGATGACGCCGTCGCGATGCGCGATCGCCCACCCATAGGTCGGCAGCCAATCGGTCCAATCGCGATCGGTGAAAACGGCGAGCCGCCGCGCCAGGCCGTGGCCGCGGCCTTCGGCCTGTGCGGTTTTGATCCGGACGGAGCCGGTTTGAATGGCGTGTATTTTCATGGCGGAACCTTACGCCCGCAACAACGCGGGCCACAGACAACGCCTGGAACGGCGAAAGGGTTTGCTATTCCGCCTTGATATCGAGGTCGTGGATCAGCTGGGTGAATGTTTCGGCCTGCCGCCGCAGATGGGCGTCGAAATCGGCGCCGCATTTCGGATTGGGATAAAGCGCTTGCGCTACAAGCTTGGCCTTGATCTGCGGCGCGGTCACGGCAGCGCGAAACCAATCGATCAGTTGCGCGACGGTTTCCTTCGGCGTCTTGGCCGGCGCCACGACGCCGAACCAGACGTCGGTTTCGAAATCCCGGTAGCCGGATTCCGCGACCGTAGGCAGGTCGGGCAGCGGCTCGATGCGCGCCGGCGCCATGGTCGCCAGCGCGCGGGCCTTGCCGGCGACGATGTGCTCGCCGATTTCCGACCAGTTCAGCACCGCGGCGGTGATGTGCTCGCCGAGCAGCGCATTGATGGTGGTGGCGCCGCCCGGATACGGCACATAGGTCAGATTGACGCCGGCCAGCCGCTTGAGCCGTTCGATGCCGATATGCTGCGTGGTGTTGGGCCCGACGCTGGCGATCGACAGTTCCCCCGGCTTCAACCGCGCCGCGTCCAGGAACCCGGCCAGCGTGCGATAGGGCGAAGCGCTGTTGACGACGATGATTTGTGGCGTCGTGACCAGATAACAGATCGGCTCGAAACTTGCGATCGGATCGTAATTCACCTTGCGCAGAATGGCGCTGATGAGCGTGCCGTTGTTGTTGATCAGCAAGGTGTTGCCGTCGGGCGCCGCGCGCGCCACCGTTTCGGCGGCGATGATGCCGCCGGCGCCGGGCTTACTCTCGACGATCATGGTCTGGCCGGTGGTCGAGGAAATCTGGTCGGCCAGGAGGCGGGCCAGGAAGTCGATGCTGCCGCCCGGCGGCACGCCGAGGACGATGCGGATCGTCCGAGCGGTTTGCGACCAGGCACCCTGATCGGCCGCGGCGCTGACCAGAATAAGCAACACGAGCGTGCCGATGGTTGCGCCAAAAAATCTGCGCATGAGCGTCGTCCTGAAAGCCCAGGCCAGCCGACCGCTGGCGGGGACCGCTGCTTCAATAACACGGCCGACCGTCGCTTTAGAACAACGGCGCCGGTCGTGCATCCCTTCATTCCACGGCGTCAGGGAGCACGCCGGAAATTCGTCCAAACCCGTCGTCTTTGGGTTGAATATAGCCGGCCACTGCGGTGTTATAAGGCCAGCGTTAAACGGCAAGCCGCGCCAAGCGGCGAAAGACGGCAACGGGAGGAACGTCATGACGGCAGGCGAAACGAAATTGATCTTTCCAGGTTTGGCGGGATTTTATGCATCCTGGCGCGACATTGCCTACACGCTCGTTCGCGTCATCATCGGCTACAATCTGTTCATGCATGGCTGGGTCAAGGTCACCGGGGCCGGGCTTGCCGGTGTCAGCGGCTATATGGCCAAGCAAGGATTGGAGCCTTCATCGGCATTTGCAGCCGCCGCCATGGTCCTGGAGACGGTCGGCGCCGCCTGCATCGTGCTCGGCCTGTTCACGAGGTTTTTTGCGGCGGCACTCGCGATCGAATTGTTGATCGCCCTCCTGATCGTGCATCTCCAGGCCGGATTTGCGGTCGGCAAAGGCGGTTATGAATACGTGCTGCTGCTCGGCATCGTGCTGTTCGCCATCGCGATTCGCGGCGGCGGACCGTATTCGGTCGATCGCATGATCGGGAAAGAACTCTAGCGCTCGCTGTGCGTCAGCGCAGCGCGGGCGGAATGTTTCTGATGCGCTGCGCGTGCGCCGCAATGTCGTCGCGGCTGTAGGACAACGACACGCGCTTGGTCGAAGGCGGCCGCTTGGCGACGGAAAGCCCCGGCCGCCATTCGATCGCCGGGCGGATCGGCCGCGGCGCAAAACCGCCGCCGCAGTTCGGGCAGACGTTGAACAGCACGTTGTCGACGCAGTCGGCGCAGAAGGTGCATTCATAAGTGCAGATGCGCGCCAGCGTCGACGCGGGCGGCAGGTCGCGGTCGCAACATTCGCAGTTCGGGCGCAACTCCAGGGCCATGGTTTTTTCCCTTCAGCGCATCGCCGCCGCCCCGGGCGACGGTGCCAGCACCGGCTCGAGCGCGGGCACCAGCCGCCGCTTCTCGCGCCGCGGCGCCGGGATGGCGCGATAGACCTGCTTGGTTGCTTCGACGATATGCACGCCGGCGAATGGCGAGGCGAGCGTGGCGCCGGCGCGCTCCCACGCCGCCGCAGAGCGCAGGAACCAGCCGCGCGGGATTGGCGGCACGTAAAGCGCTTCGTCCCAGCCGGTCGGCGTGAACCAAGTCTCGCGAAGGAGCTGCATGATTTGGGACCGCGAATAGGGCCGGCCGTGACCGAACGGCGTC
The DNA here is from genome assembly GCA_049584715.1 of Xanthobacteraceae bacterium. Lineage (GTDB taxonomy): Bacteria > Pseudomonadota > Alphaproteobacteria > Rhizobiales > Xanthobacteraceae > BOG-931. Next base: position 1,486 of record JBAUYI010000281.1, on the reverse strand, counting down.
GAATCCATGCGCGCCCAAACACCGCGCCGGTTGGGCACCACGACGAGCAGGCGGCCGCCGCCGGCGAGAACGCGCCACACTTCGCGCAACAATCCGACCGGATCGGACGACATTTCCAGCGCATGGACGAGCAGCACGCGATCGACGGCGGAATCCGTCAGCGGCAGCTCGTCCTCCTCGACCAAAGCGGCCAGCGCCGGCCGGCTCGACGGCCAGCGCACGACGCCTTGCGGCGCCGGCATCAAGGCAAGGCAGCGCTCGGCCTCCTCGCGGAACAGGCCGAGATAGGGCGTCGCATAGCCGATACCCAATACCCGCAGCGCATGGGTGTCCTTCCAGCGCGCACGAATGCCGCGGCCGACAAAGCGCCGGGCCACGACGCCAAGATGCTGGGCGTAGAAATTGCGCAGGTCGACGACATCCATGGGGGGCAAAATAGCATGGATTGGGCCACGGTTTCGGTCGCCATGCGGCTTGGTTGACCCCTTGTTGCGTCGGCATTCGCGAAGGCGGATGATCCGGCCCGAAGGGCTCAATAGGAAAAACGACATGGCCGCGCAGATCTATTTGTTTCCCTGCCTGAAGGACAATTTCGGCGTGCTCATCCACGATCCGGAGAGCGGCGCCACGGCGGCGATCGATGCGCCGGAGGCGGCGCCGGTCGAGGCCGCGCTCAAAAAAGCCGGCTGGCGGCTGAGCGATATCCTGGTGACGCATCATCATGCCGATCACACCCAGGGCATCGCCGAGATCAAAAGCCGGCACAAATGCCGCGTCATCGCGCCGCGCGCCGAGGCGGCGCGCATTGCGCATGTGGACGAAACTGTGGGTGAAGGCAACTCGGTGCGTGTCGGCGGCTTGCAAGGCAAAGTCATCGAAACGCCCGGCCACACCGCGGGCCACATCTCTTATTTCTTTCCGGCGGACAAGCTCGCCTTTGTCGGCGACACGCTGTTTTCGATCGGCTGCGGCCGGGTAATCGAAGGCAATCCGGAGATGATGTGGCAGTCGCTGCTCAAATTGCGCAACCTGCCCGATGACACGCAGTTCTATTGCGGCCACGAATATACCGACACCAATATCCGCTTCGCCAAGACCATCGAGCCGAACAACAAGGCACTCGCCGCGCGCGCCGAAGAGGCCAAGCAGCAGCTTGCCGCCGGCAAGCCGACCATTCCGGCGACGATCGGCGCGGAGAGGGCGGCTAATCCGTTCCTGCGCGCCGACGATGCCGAAGTGGCGAAATCTCTCGGCCTGTCCGGCAGCCCGGCGTGGAAAGTGTTCGCGGAAATCCGCGAGCGCAAGAACCGGTTTTGAGTAAAAACCTCAGCGCCCAAACCTTGACTGCGGATGAGATCGTCCGGCTGCTCGATCTGAAACCGCATCCGGAAGGCGGGCATTTCCGTGAGATGTTTCGCGATAAGCGGCAGGTCGACGGCGGACGCTCGGCTTCGACCGCGATCTATTTTTTGCTGGCGCGTGGCGA
>JBAUYI010000280.1:0-22843 GCA_049584715.1 Xanthobacteraceae bacterium | reverse complement strand
GGCTCGGCAACCCTGGCAAAAATCAGCACATCGACATTGGCGGCGCCGGCCCGCAGCAGTGCCCGCGCGCAGCCCTCGACCGTAGCGCCGGAGGTCAGGACATCATCGACCAGGACCAGCCGTCGGCCGGCGACCGCGGCCTTGCCCGTCTCCGGCACACGAAACGCGCCTTGGATATTGTCGCCGCGCTCGGCCCGCGACAGGCCGACTTGCTGCACGGTGGCTTTGACCCGCTTGAGCGCGCCGGCTGCAATGGGCACGCCGCTTGCGGTGGAAATCGTGGCCGCCAGCATGGCCGATTGGTTGAAGCGCCGTGCCCATTGCCGCCGCCAGTGCAGCGGCACCGGCACCAGCGCATCGGCGTTGGCCAGAAGCTCGTGCCCGGCCTGCGCGACCCAGCGTCCCATCATCGGCGCGAGGTCGAGCCGGTCGCCATATTTCAGCGCGTGGACCAGGGCGCGCGATATCTCGTCGAACCGCACCGCCGCGCGGGCGCGGTTATAGGACGGCGGGTCGGCGATGGCTTCCATGGACAGGATGCCCGGACCCGGGTCATAGACGAAGGGAATGCCGAGCCGCTCGCAATAGGGCCGGGTGATGAACGAGAGCTTTGACCAGCACGCCGGGCATAACCCCTTGCCGTCCACCGGCTCGCGGCAGGCGGCGCACAGCGGCGGCAGAGCGAGATCGAGCACCGTGCGCAGCGCCGCGCGCGCCGCCTCGGCGGCACGCCGCAGCCGCGAGGGAAACACAATGCTGGCCAAGTCCGACATGCCGCAACGCTACCGTTCCGCGATGCCCTTGTCATCGCCACAGAGGTGACCGCGGGACCATGGCCGAGAACCCCATGATTTTCGATCGCGCCCTGTTGCGCCGCCGCCGCCGGCGCGCGGCCGCTTTGGGGCCGGTGACATTCCTGCTCGACCGCGTGGCCGACGATCTTGCGGAACGGCTCGCGACGGTGTTGCGCCGTTTCGATCTCGCGGTCGATCTCGGCACGCCGGGGGACGCGGTGCGCAACGCGCTGGCGCGCCTCGAATCGGTCGGCAGCATCGTCGCGGCCGATGTCATGCCGGATGCGGCGCGTGGGGAAATATTCGTCGCCGCCGATGAGGAGGCGCTGCCGTTCGGCGATGCCACGCTCGATCTCGTGGTGTCGGCGCTGGCGCTGCAATTCGTCAACGACCTGCCGGGCGTGCTCGTGCAAGTCCGCCGCGCCTTGAAGCCCGACGGCTTGTTTCTTGCAGCCCTCATTGGCGGCGAGACGCTGACCGAGCTGCGGCAGAGCTTTGCCGAAGCCGAAAGCGATATCGAAGGCGGCGTCTCGCCACGAGTCGCGCCGTTCGCCGACCTGCGCGATCTCGGCGCCTTGTTGCAGCGCGCCGGATTTGCGCTGCCGGTGACCGACGTCGATCGCGTCACCGTGCGCTACGATTCGGTGTTCGGCCTGATGCACGATTTGAGGCGCATGGGCGCGACCAATGCGCTGATCGCCCGCCGCCGCACGCCGCTCAAGCGCGCGACGCTGCGGCGCTTAGCCGAGATCTACGCCCAGCGCTTTGCCGACGATGACGGCCGTTTGCGCGCGACATTCGAGATCGTCTGGCTGTCGGGCTGGGCGCCGCATCCGGATCAGCAGCAGCCGCTCAAGCCCGGTTCGGCGAAAACGCGGCTCGCCGATGTGCTCGGCACGCGTGAAATTTCGACGGGAGAGAAAGCTGGTCGTTAAAGTTTTACCGGTTCCGACGCAATCGGATTGCAGCCGGCCTCGGCACGCAGACCGCCGTGGCCCGAGCCATGCTACGCATGCGGTGGCGCGGCACCCGTATTTCATTTCATCCTAACTATGTTGACCGAAAGCCCCGGCCGGCGACCGGTCGAACCGACGCATTTTGCGTTGTCACATATCGTGGGGACTTTGACACGCCGGAGCTGTTCAGTGGCCGGGCAAAAGGTCGTGGCCGGCGACTAAGCCAGTGCGTGGCTACGCATCATTGATTATGCGCGCGGCAACAGTAGCCGATAGACGCGGCCGCGCTTCCTCACGACTAGGAGAGTGTTGCGAGCAAGATAAACCAAATTAGTCTTGGCGCCATTTTCGGGCTGGCGGCGTGGCGCAATCGTCCCATCCGCTATCTCATCCTCTGCGGCATGACGCTGATTGCAGCGATTGTGATCGGCACCGCGATAATGGTTGGCAATCTTCGCGAACGCGCATTGCTTGAAAGTGAGCGCGAACTCAAGAACACCGCGTTGATACTCGCGGAACAGATCGACCGAACGTTTCAGGGGATCGATCTGGTTCAAAGCAGCGTGCTGGAGAAGATACAATCGCAGGGAATCGCTTCGAGCGAGGACTATACGCGCCGTATGTCGGGTGAAGACGTGCATCTGATGCTCAAGGCGAGCACCAGCGGTTTAGTCCAAATCTATGCCATCTCGCTCATCAACGCCGATGGGCGTCTTCTCAATTTCTCGCGCTCTTGGCCGGGTCCGCAGCTCAGCGTCGCCGATCGGGATTTCTTTATCGCGCTTAAGACCAATCCGGGGATGACGTCGTACATAAGTCAACCTGGGCACAACCGCACCAACGGCGCGTGGACGATGTTTCTCGTCCGTAAAGTCACGGCTGCGAATGGTGAGTTTTTAGGTCTTGTTTTGGGGGCCATCGAATTGTCCTACTTCGATAAGCTCTTTGCCTCCGTTTCGCTTGGCGCAGGCAGCTCGATCACCTTGTTTCGCAGTGACGGCATCCTGCTGACGCGGTATCCGCAAATCGAGTCCGCCATCGGCAAATATTTCAAATCCACCATCGGCGCCGTTGGCGACGGCGATAGCGGTGTAGTTCGCTTTGTCGGTCATTTTGGCGGGAAGGATCGTCTGCTGGCCGCTCGCCGCCTCGCCCATTTCCCGGTTGTAATATCGGTCGCGATAGACACCGCGGCCGCTCTCGCCATCTGGCAAAAGGAAACGGGCGTACTTCTCGGTGCGGGGGGGCTCGCGGCTTTGACAGTCGCGATCATGATCTTCCTGATCGGGCGACAGCAGGCACAGGCACATAATTCATCCATGCAAATGCTGGCGCTGGAAAAGCAGCGGCTCGATTCCGCCCTCAATAATATGTCGCAGGGCTTGATCATGTTCGATGCGGCTGAGCGGATGGTCGTTTGCAATGATCTCTATATCGAGATGTATGGTTTGTCGCGCGAGGTCGTGAAGCCGGGCTGCTCATTTCTCGAAGTGCTTCAGTCCCGCGCCGCGGCCGATAGTTTTTTGCATCATGACCCCGTGACGTATCGCGCCCAGGTCGTGACGGAATTGGCATTGGGCAAAGTCGTCAATAGAATTTTCGAAACGGCGGATGGGCGCGAGGTGTTGATGACCAACTCGCCCATGGCTGCAGGTGGCTGGGTTGCAACCCACAAGGACATCACCGAGCAGCGAAGAGCGGAAGCGAAGATCGAATATATGGCGCACCACGATGCGCTGACCGATTTGCCCAACCGATTGCAGCTTTACGAGCAGCTGCGGCAATTGCTGGCGAGGACCAGGCAAGGACAGCACGTCGCCGTATTCTGTCTCGATCTTGATCGCTTCAAGGACGTGAACGATGCACACGGCCATCCGGTCGGCGATCTTCTCCTCAAGGCGGTGGCGGACCGGCTGCGTCAATGCATTCGAGATGGCGACATGGTGGCGCGCCTTGGCGGGGACGAGTTCGCCATCATGCAAGCCGGCGCCTCGCAACCGACGGACGCAACCTCGCTGGCATCACGTCTCATCGAGGTGATCGGCGCTCCCTATGAGCTTGATGGCAAACAGGTCACGGTGGACTTGAGCATTGGCATTGCGCTCGCGCCGGGCGACGGGCTGGATCCGGAACAGCTTCTGAAAAACGCCGACATGGCGCTGTATCGGGCCAAGTCGGACGGTCACGGCCTGTATCGCTTTTTCGAGCCGGAAATGGATGCGCGCATGCAGGCGCGCCGGACTCTCGAGATCGATCTGCGCAAGGCGATCGCGAATGGCGAATTCGAGCTGTTCTACCAGCCATTGGTCGATATGAAGACAGAATACGTCACGGGCTTCGAGGCGCTTATTCGCTGGCGCCATCCTCAGCGCGGCATGATCCCGCCGCTCGATTTCATCGCGGTTGCGGAAGAAACCGGGCTCATCGTGCCCATGGGCGACTGGGTATTGCGTCAAGCCTGCGCGGAAGCCGCGACTTGGCCGAGCAATGTGAAGATCGCCGTCAATCTGTCGCCGGTTCAATTCAAGAATAAGGTTCTCTTGCCGTCCGTCGTATCGGCGCTTGCGGCATCCGGGTTATCGCCAAACCGCCTGGAACTGGAAATCACCGAATCCGTCCTGTTGCAGGACAGCGGCGCGACTCTTGCCGTCCTGCACGAATTACGGGGGCTCGGAGTGCGAATATCGATGGACGATTTCGGCACCGGGTATTCCTCGCTCAGCTACCTGCGCAAGTTTCCCTTCGACAAGATCAAGATCGATCAATCTTTCATTTTCGACATGTCGAACCATGACGACAGCCTGGCGATTGTGCGGGCTGTCATTGCCATGGGCAGCGGGCTCGGCATCGCGACAACCGCCGAGGGCGTAGAGACAGCCGAGCAATTCAAGCAATTGAAATTGGAAGGATGCACCGAGGTCCAGGGCTATCTCTTCAGTCCGCCGAGGCCCGCGGCAGACGTCAAAGGGCTATTGGCTTCGATCAATCCTAGGCTCAAGGCGATAGCCTGATAGAAGCGCCAGCATCGTTCTTTCAAACCGCACGATTTATTTCAGCGCCGCGGCGACGTTGCCATAGAGATTGTTCTTGACCGCCGAACCCAGCGTCACGACCGTCGACGCGATCGCAACCGCGATGCCCGATGCGACCAACGCGTATTCGATCGCAGTAGCGCCGCGCTCGTCGCGCATGAAGCGCACGACGGACGCCATGATCGGGGAGCTCAGGTTCTGCAACATTGTCTTCGGGCCTTCTGCCGTTCGGATCATATGAGCGCCGTGAGGTGAGAGATCAGCGGTTCGTCGGCGGGCGGCATCGGATAGTCGCGGAGCTCGGTCGGCCGTACCCATTTGAGTCTCTGTCCCTCCTGCGCCGTAACATGGCCTTCCCAGCGCCGGCAGACGTAGAGCGGCATGAGAAGATGGAAGTCGGGATAGAGGTGGCTCGCAAAGGTCAGCGGCGCGAGGCAATCCTCCTTGACGACGATACCCAGTTCCTCCTTCAACTCTCGGATCAAGCTCTGTTCCGGCCGTTCGCCGGTTTCGACCTTGCCGCCGGGAAACTCCCACAGACCCGCCATCGACTTTCCCTCCGGCCGTTGTGCGATGAGCACGCGGCCATCGGCATCGATGAGGGCGCAGGCGGCAACCAGGACAAGTTTGACGCTCACGGCCCGGCCCCAATCTAAGCGACGTAAGGTAAAGGCACTTTCAATGCGTTTGCGCAGAGTGCAGCAATCGCCGCAACGGTTAAAGCAGGTTTAACGCGCGAAATTCCCATGTGGGGCGCGTTATTTGGCGCCGGCCAATTCCAGGACCGCGTCAGCCACTGCGCGCGGCGCCTCCTGCGGCAGATTGTGCCCGATCTTCGGCAGCACGCGCCGTTGGTACGGTCCGGTAAAAAGCCGCGCATGGGCCTCCGAACCGGCCGGTGGCTGGATGCCGCTCGATGCGCCGTGCAGCACGATGGTCGGCACCGTGATCGCGGGCTGGGGTGCGAGGCGCTGCTCGATCGGCTCCAGCGTCGGATCGCCGGCCGCATAGCCGAAGCGATGGCGATAGGACTGGATGGTCACCGCGACGAAATCGGGATTGTCGAACGAGACGGCGCTACGCTCGTAGGCGGCGTCGTCGAACGTCCAGTCCGGCGACCAGATTTGCCAGATATAGCGGCACAGCGCGCGGCGGTTCTGCTCGAGCCCGGCGCGGCCGCGCTCGGTATGGAAATAATATTGGTACCAGAAGCGGTGCTCCTGCTCCGGCGCCACCGGTTTTACGGAGGCCGCGATGTTCTGGATGTTGTAGCCGTTGCCGGTGACGAGGCCGCGCACGCGCTCCGGCCACAGCGCCGCCGCGATGCACGCGGCGCGGCCGCCCCAATCATAGCCGGCGAGCGTTGCGCGCGCGATGCCGAGGGCATCCAACAATTCGCGCAAATCGTTGCCGAGCGCGGCCTGCTGGCCCGAGCGCAGCGTATCGGCGGAGAGAAAGCGCGTCGCGCCGAAGCCGCGCAGATAAGGCACGATGACGCGGCAGCCGGCGGCCACGAGCGGCGGTACGACTTCGTCGTAGCAGCGCGGATCGTACGGCCAGCCGTGCAGCAGCAGGACGGGCGTTCCGTCCGCGCTGCCGCTCTCTTCGTAGGCGACATCGAGCGTGGCGGTACGAACGTGGTTGTGTGCAGCAGTCACGCTTCCATCGGCGTTTGAAGTTATTCGCAGCAGACGACCGGTCTCAATCCGGTTTGATGCTCGCGAACTTGATGACTTTAGCCCACTTCTCGGTTTCGGCGGTGATGAACTTTTGGCATTCGGCCGGCGTCATGGGCATGGGTATGATGCCGAGGTCGGCAAACCGTGCCTTGAGCCTCGGGTCGGTAAGAACGGCATTGACCTCCTGATTGAGCATTGCGGTGATCTCGGCGGGCGTGCCTTTCGGTGCACCGAGCCCCTGCCAGGTGCGCGCCTCGAACCCCGGTACGAATTCGCCAACCGTCGGCAAATCCGGCAGCGCATCGGTGCGCGATGCCATCGTGACCGCCAAGGGCCGCAGCATTCCGCCCTTGATATATCCGAGCGTGGACTGGATCGGCTCGAACACGACCTGGACCTGGCCGGCGATGAGATCGGTCAACTCCGGGGCCGAGCCATGATAGGGGACGTGCACCATGTCGGTGCCGGTCAACATCTTGAACAGTTCGCCGATGACGTGTTGCGGCGTGCCAATGCCGGCTGACCCCAAATTGATCTTGCCCGGATTGGCCTTCGCATAGGCGATGAATTCGGGAAGCGTCGCGGCCGGTACTTTCGGGTTCACCTCCATGACGGCCGGGCCCTGGCTGAAGCCGGCAACGAGTGTAATGTCGCGGACGAAATCGTAATTGAGATTTTGGTAGAGCCCCGCATTGATGGCGTTGACTGTGGCGAGCTCCATGACCGTGTAGCCGTCGGGCTGGGCCCGCGCGACCTGTTCGGTCGCGACATTGCCCGCCGCTCCGGGCCGGTTCTCGACAGCGAACTGCTGGTGCAATCGCTCCGACAGAAATTCGGCCACGATCCGTGCCGTAATGTCGTTGGGACCTCCGGGCGGGAAGCCGACGATCCAGCGCACCGGCCGCGCCGGATAATCCAGCGCCGATGCGATACGCGATAGCGCCGGCAGCGCGAGCGCGCCCGCTGCCAGATGCAAAAGTTTGCGGCGCGGAAGTTTCATGGCGGTCCCTCCGATTTAATCGCAGGGCCGCAGCATAAAGGCTGTGGGCACGCAACGCGACAGCTTTGCTCTTTCGCTCGTCGGCTAGGATCTGTAATCGCCGTTGATCGCCACGTATTCCTTGGTGAGATCGCAGGTCAGCACGCGGTCGCGGCCTTTGCCGAGGCCGAGCGCGACTTTCAGCGCGATCTCCGGTTTCATCATGGCCGCGGAGACGGCAGCCTCGTCGTAGTCCGGATCGCGCGCGCCCTTGTGGGCGACGCGGATGCCGCCGAACCAGATCGACAGCCGGTCGCGGTCGGCTGGCTCGCCGGCCTTGCCGACCGCCATGACGACGCGGCCCCAATTGGCGTCCTCGCCGGCGATCGCGGTCTTGACCAGCGGCGAGTTGGCGATCGACAGCGCGACGCGGCGTGCGGAAAGTTTCGACACCGCACCCTCGACCACGATCTCGACCAATTTTCGCGCGCCTTCGCCGTCGCGCGCCACCTGTTCCGCAAGATTGGCGAGCACGGCGTTGAAGGCTTTGCGAAACGGCACCAGGCGCGGATCGTTGGCGCGGGCGATGCGCGGCGCGTCGCGCGCCGCGCCGGTGGCGAAGGCCAGTAGCGTATCGGAGGTCGAGGTATCGCCGTCGATGGTGACGGCATTGAAGGTGTCGACGACGCCTTCGCGCAACAGCGTTTGCAAGGCCGGTGCCGCGATCGGCGCGTCGGTGAACACGAAGGCCAGCATGGTCGCCATGTCGGGCGCGATCATGCCGGCGCCTTTGGCAAAGCCGTTGATGGTCACCGTGGCGCCGCCAAGCCGCGCGCTCGCGGTGGCGAGCTTTGGGAACGTGTCGGTGGTCATGATGGCGCAAGCGGCGTCGACGTAGCCTTCGTCGGTCGCCTCTTCGACCAGACGCGCCATGACGCCGTCAAAAGCTTGCGCCGGCAGCGGCTCGCCGATGACGCCGGTCGAAGCGAGAAACACTTCCGTCATTTTGCAGCCGATGGCGTTCGCGGCGAGCTTGGCGGTGAACGCACAGGCCTCGCGGCCGTTCTTGCCGGTAAACGCGTTGGCATTGCCGGAATTGACCACGAGCGCGCGGGCGCGTCCGCCCTTGATCCGGGCGCGGCACCATTCGACCGGCGCCGAAGGACATTTCGAGCGCGTGAACACACCGGCGACGCTTGAGCCTTCATCGAACACCGCAAGCATCACGTCGGTACGGCCCTGATAGCGAATGCCGGCCGCGGCCGTCGCCAGCCGCACGCCGGCGATCGCCGGCATGGCGGGTGTTGTTTTTGGAGCGAGGGGAGAGATGGCGCTAGACACAGCAATGCTCTTTCATGCGTCATGGCCGGGCTAAACACTTGTCCCGGCCATCCACGTCTTTGAGCCGCTATGTTGTAAAGGCGTGGATGCCCGGCACAAGCTTGCACTTGGGCCGGCCAACAGGCCGGACCCGGGTGGCCGGGCATGACGAATCAAAGATTCGTCACTTCTTCGCCGGTGCCGCCGGGTTGAGCGCCGAGGGATCCGGCGGCGGCGCCGGTTTGTCGAGGCGCTCGATCTGGGCGGACTTGCGCAGATTGTCAACCAATTCCGCCTGAGCGCGGTGCGCGACGTAATTCTCGAGCTGGGCTTTGACCTGATCGAAGCTTGGCGTCGGCTTGGTGCGCTTGTCCTCGACCTTGATGATGTGCCAGCCGAACTGGGTGTGAATGGGATCGGAAATCTGGCCCTTGTCGAGCTTGAACGCGGCCTCGGCGAATTCCGGTACCATCTGGTCCTTGGTGAAATAGCCGAGATCGCCGCCGTCGGCAGCGCCGGGATCTTTCGATTTCTCCTTGGCCAGCGTGGCGAAATCGGCGCCTTTCTTGAGCTCGACTTCGATCGCCTTGGCTTCCTCCTCGGTCGGCACCAGGATGTGGCGGGCGTGCACCTCCTGCTCGGCCGGCATCTGCTTGACGGCGTCGTCGTAGACCTGGTGCATCGCCGCGTCGGTGATGGCGGCTTTGCCGGCCTGCTGCAGCAGCGCTTCCATCAGCACCCGGTTGCGGTCGAAGGCGAGCCGGCGCTGGACGTCGGGATTGTCGCCGACCTTCTTCTGCTCGGCCGCTTGCGACATCACGATGACGTCGGCGAGATAGGTGATCAGGTAGTCGCGCTTCTGGTCCGGCCCCATTTGCGGCATGTTGCCGCCGATCTCCTCCTCGGCGAAGGCGAGATCGCTCTCATGAATATCGACGCCGTTGGCGCGGGCCACCACCGGACTGGAATCCTCCGCCCGCAGCGGTGCCGCGGCTGCGCATAACAGCGCCGTTATGGTGAGCGCACAGGAGACGATAAGGCGAGTGGAGGCCATGAAACGCAATCCTTTGGCAAAGGGGCAAAATCGCCGGGTCATCTTTAAGCGCTCGGACTTAGGCGCTCAGACTTGGGCGCAAATCGGTCCGGGCTCGTCGTTTTTAAGTCGGTCGGGCCTCTTGTGAAGGCTTCGAATTTCGGCGCGGACACTCGCGCGAAACGCCCGTCCTTGGCAATGGCAGAATCGCCAGGCCGCCTAACGAGCGCGTGAAGATGCCCTTTGCATTGACAACAAAACCACCCCCTCCTATCTCTCGACAGAATCTGGGCCTCCATGCCGCCTTGCATTAGCCAAAATAACGCAGCATTTTCCGTTGCTTGGACGCGTTTACAGGGTGGTGCCGGGTGCGGATCTGGCGCGCATGAATCCGGTCATGCTCGATCAAACTGGCTTATGGCGCGGCGGAACCGTGGAAGGATGATGTGATGATCGGCGCCGTCGCCCGCAAGCTGTTCGGGTCCTCCAATGACCGGCGTATCCGCGCCTTCCGGCCGCGCGTCGACGAAATCAACGCGCTGGAAAAGGAGCTCGAGCAGCTCTCCGACGAGGCGTTGCGCGGGCGCACCGACGAATTCAAAAAGCAGATCGCCGAAGGCGCTTCGCTCGATGACATCCTGGTGCCCGCCTTCGCCACGGTGCGCGAGGCCGGCAAGCGCACGCTGGGCCAGCGCCATTTCGATGTCCAGCTGATCGGCGGCATGGTGCTGCACGAAGGCCGCATCGCCGAAATGAAGACCGGCGAGGGCAAGACGCTGGTGGCGACGCTGCCGGTCTATCTCAACGCGCTCGCCGGCCGCGGCGTCCATGTCGTCACCGTCAACGACTATCTCGCCAAGCGCGACGCCGACTGGATGGGGCAGATCTACACCTTCCTCGGGCTGACCGTCGGCGTCATCGTCCACGGCCTCGACGACGAGCAGCGCAAGAAGGCCTACGACTGCGACGTCACCTACGGCACCAACAACGAGCTCGGCTTCGACTATCTGCGCGACAATATGAAGTACCGGCTCGAAGACATGGTGCAGCGCGGGCACACCTACGCCATCGTCGACGAGGTCGACTCGATCCTGATCGACGAGGCGCGCACGCCGCTGATCATCTCCGGCCCGCTCGACGACCGCTCCGACTTCTACAATACGATCGACACCTATATCCCCAACCTCGACAAGACCGATTTCGAGCTCGACGAAAAGCAGCGCACCGTCACGCTCACCGAAGTCGGCATGGAGAAGATGGAGCAAGCGCTGCGTCAGGCCGGCCTGCTCAAATCCGATTCGCTCTACGACGTCGAGAACGTCTCGGTCGTGCACCACGTGAATCAAGCGCTCCGTGCGCACAAGCTGTTCCAGCGCGACAAGGACTACATCGTGCGCAATGGCGAGGTCGTCATCATCGACGAGTTCACCGGCCGCATGATGCCTGGCCGGCGCTATTCGGAAGGTCTGCACCAGTCGCTCGAGGCCAAGGAGCACCAGCCGATCCAGCCGGAAAACCAGACGCTGGCCTCGATCACGTTCCAGAACTATTTCCGCATGTACGAAAAACTTGCCGGCATGACCGGAACGGCGTCAACCGAGGCCGACGAGTTCCAGGACATCTATAACCTCGAAGTGCTGGAAATTCCGACCAACATGCCGATGGTCCGCATCGACGACGATGACGAGGTCTATCGCACGGCGGCGGAGAAATACCGCGCCATCATCACGCTGATCGAGGACTGCAAGAAACGCGGCCAGCCGGTGCTGGTCGGCACCACCTCGATCGAGAAATCGGAAGCGCTCGCCGAACTGTTGCGCAAGCAGGGCTGGGAGCAGCACGACTTCACCGATCCGAACGCGTTTGCCGCGCTCTATTCCGGCGACGAGGGCGCCACCAAGGTCAAAGTGTTCGCCATCCTCAATGCCCGTTATCACGAGCAGGAGGCCTATATCGTCTCGCAAGCCGGCGTTCCCGGCGCGATCACCATCGCCACCAACATGGCCGGCCGCGGCACCGACATCCAGCTCGGCGGCAATGCCGACATGCGCATCCGCCAGGAACTGGCCGACATCGAGGATGCGCGCGAGCGCGAGAAAGGCCCGCGCGCCGACGACATCCGCGCCCAGGTCGCGCGTCTGAAGGACAAGGCGCTGGCCGCCGGCGGCCTTTACGTGCTCGGCACCGAGCGCCACGAGAGCCGCCGCATCGACAACCAGTTGCGCGGCCGCTCCGGCCGCCAGGGCGATCCCGGCCACTCCAAAGTCTTCCTGTCGCTCGAAGACGATTTGATGCGCATCTTCGGCACCGACAAGCTCGACGGCATGCTGACCAAGCTCGGGCTGAAAGAAGATGAGGCGATCATCCATCCCTGGATCAACAAAGCGCTGGAAAAGGCGCAGCAGAAGGTCGAGGCGCGTAACTTCGACATCCGCAAAAACATCCTGAAATTCGACAACGTGATGAACGACCAGCGCAAGGTGATCTTCGATCAGCGCGTCGAATGGATGGACGATAAGGTGGTGGCAGAAGTGGTCGGCGACATGCGCCACACCGTGATCGACGATCTGGTCGCCAAGCACGTGCCGGAAAACGCCTATCCGGAGCAGTGGGATACGCCGGGGCTGAAGGAAGAGCTCAAGCGCGTGCTCAATCTCGATCTGCCGGTCGACGCATGGGCCAAGGAAGAAGGCATCGCCGACGAGGAGATTTTCGCCCGCGTCGAGCGCCGCGCCGACGAGCACATGGCGTCGAAGGTGGCGCAGTGGGGCACCGACGTCATCCGCTATGTCGAGAAGTCGGTGCTGCTGCAGTCGCTCGACCATCTGTGGCGCGAGCATCTGGTGATGCTCGACCATCTGCGCCAGGTGATCGGGCTGCGCGGCTACGGCCAGCGCGATCCGCTCAACGAATACAAGGCCGAAGCCTTCAACCTGTTCGAGGCGATGAGCCAGAGCCTGCGCGAAGCGGTCACCGCGCAACTGATGCGGGTCGAGATCCAGGCGGCGCCGCCGCCGGAGCAGCAGCCGGCGCCGCTGCCGGCGATGGCGGCGCATAAGCTCGATCCCAACACCGGCGAGGACGAGATGGCGCTGGCGACCGCCGGTGCGGAGACGCTGGCCCGCCACGGTATCGGCTCGGGCGCCGGTCTGGCGGCGGCGCGCGCGCCGCAGACGCCGGCACGCAATCCCAAGGACCCGGCCAGCTGGGGCAAGGTCGGCCGCAATGAGACGTGTCCCTGCGGCTCAGGCAAGAAATTCAAGCACTGTCACGGGCGGTACGCTTAAGCGGACGACAGGGGACGAACGACGGAGGCCAGATAGGCGCCTTCCGTCCTCTGTCGTCTGACGTCTGACGTCCGTCGTCTGTTTACTGGAATCCCCAGCGATTATTGAACGAGCCGGCCGGCACCACGGGTTGCGCGCCGTTGAGCACGCCATTGTTGCTTGGCGGCGGCGCGCCGTTGGCCTCTTTCTGAGGCGCGGGCGTGGCAGTGTTTTTGGACTTGGTGGTGTCGGCGACCTGCGGTTCGCTCTTTTGCGAGTCGGTGTTGTTGCGCGGCCGCGCGGCGGGTTTGTTGGGTTTCACCGGCGGCGCCGTAGCCGTTGCGGTCTGCTCGGTATCGGCCGGCGCATTCGCCTGCTGTGTGTTGCTCGACGAGAACAGGCTAGCGAAGAAGCCGGTATGGGTCGGCGCACTCGCGGGGCTCGTCGAAGCAGCGCTTGTAGACCCTGTGGAGCTGGTGTCGGTCGAGGCGACGCGGGTGCTGTTCTTGTTGAACAAGCCGCCGAAGAAGCTCGATACCGTGCCACCACCCGTGCTCGACGGATTGTTGGCTGCGTACGACGATTCCTTGGTCGAAATCTGCGGCGGCAGCCGGCCCGGCTGCAACGGCGGCACGTGCAAGTGGCCTTCGTTGTCGTAAGAGTAGGTCGGATTTTCCAGCTTGCTCATGAACACGCGGTTCATGCCGCCGTCGGTGCCGGTCTCGATCGGTACCGTCGCCACGTTCTGCATTTGCGCGAACTGGTAGTCGTCGTTCTTTTGCTTCGCCATCGCCTGCTCGGCGACGTTCGGATCGGTCTCATAGACCGGGCAGCGGCCGGATGGTGTGAAGGCGAGCGGCTTGGTCGAACCGGCCGGCGGTACCGCATCGAACACATAATGCTTTTCGCAGACGTCGACCTTCGGCTCCTGGTGCGACACTTCGAAATGGTCGTTGCCGACCTTGATCATCTTCCAATACGCCATGTTCGGATTGTCGCGATGACGCGCCATGTTCGCCGGCGTCATGCGGAACGGATAGGCCTGGACCTGAAAAGCCTTTTGTCCGCCGAGAAACGCTTCCCGCGCCAGCGAATAGATCTCGCCGATCTGCTCGTCGGTCATGGCGTAGCAGCCGCGCGACGAGCAATCGCCGTGGATCATCACGAAAGCGCCGGAATAGCCGTTCGCCTTGTCGAAGGCATTGGGGAAGCCGATGTTGATGGCGAGGTAGTAGCTGGAATTCGGATTCATCAGGCCGGGCGAGATCGGATAGAAGCCCTCAGGCGCCTGACGATCGCCTTCCTTGACCTTCGGACCGAGGCCGCCCGACCAGCGGCAGATCGGGTAGACTTTGACCAATTCGTAGCGGGCGGTGGTGTCCTGCTTCCAGACTTCGAGCTCGGACTCTTCCTTGAAGATGCGGATGAGGATCGGCGATTCCTTCGGCATATTTTTCTGGTCGAGCAGCGTCAGCATCTCCGGCGACAATTCTTTCATCGCGCGGGTGGGAAGCTGATAGCCGTCGTCGCCGTAGCAGCCGGCAAGCGTCAACGCGACGGCGAGAACCGCCGACGCCGTAAGCGTGCGGACAAGGCTGGCGCGGAACAATGCAGAACTCCCCGAACCGATGGTCAACCCCATGCCATCACTGGATAATCGTTATCCTTAAGAGGTGGCTTTCGCAAGGCAGCCCAAGGCCGGCACCAAGATTGCTCACCGCCGCGATAAAGAATGGTAAATTTGCCCTGAATTTGCAGCATTAACCCAACGAATTAGCCATCTAGATACCGCTGGCGGATCGCGCCGAGCGGGGGCCCTGCAGCAATCGCGGCAAGATTGTGGCAAAGACGATTGAGGCGACGGCAATTGTGGAAACCGCCGTCCGTTCAGCCGATGGTCCGCCCGATGCTCAAGAATTTCTCGCGCCGCAGCCGCGTGATGGTTGGCCGGTCGAGGCCGCGCAATTCGCCGAGTGCCCTGGCGATGGCGTCGCCGGTCGCCGCAATCGTCGCGGCCGGATCGCGATGGGCGCCGCCGGTCGGCTCATGCACGACGGCATCGACGATGCCGAACCGCACCATGTCATGCGCGGTGATCTTCATGCTCGAAGCGGCGTCCTGGGCCTTGGCGGTATCGCGCCACAGGATCGAGGCGGCGCCTTCGGGCGAAATCACGCTGTAGATGGCGTGCTCCAGCATGATCACGCGGTTGGCGGTGGCAATCGCGATGGCGCCGCCGGAGCCGCCTTCGCCGATGATCGCCGCCACGTTGGGGACGCCGATGTCGAGGCACATTTCGGTCGAGCGCGCGATCGCCTCGGCTTGGCCGCGCTCTTCGGCGCCGATGCCCGGATAGGCGCCCGCGGTATCGATCAGCGCGATCACCGGCACGTCGAAGTGATCCGCCATGCCCATCAGGCGGACCGCCTTGCGATAGCCTTCCGGCCGCGCCATGCCGAAATTGTGCTTGAGCCGGCTGTCGGTATCGGAGCCTTTTTCGTGGCCGATGATGCAGACGCTGTCGCCGTGGAAGCGGCCGAAGCCGCCGACGATGGCTTCGTCCTCGCCGTGCTTGCGGTCGCCGGCGAGCGGCACGAAATCCTCGATCAGCACCGCGACGTAATCGAGGCAATGCGGCCGCTGCGGATGCCGCGCCACCTGCGTCTTCTGCCACGGCGTCAGCCCGGCATAGAGCTCCTTGAGCGCCTGCGCCGCCTTGCCTTCGATGCGGCTGATCTCGTCGGCGATGGCGTCGCCGTCGCTGTTGAGCGCGCGCAATTCCTCGATCTTGGCCTCGAGCTCGGCCACCGGTTTTTCGAAGTCGAGATAGCTACGCATCACGAACGGCCGAAGCGGCGGCGCCTAGCGCGCCGGCTCCTCGTTGTCCGGCACCAAATCTTCGATCGAGACGTTGAGCCGCCGCGCCAACTTGGCGTAAAGCACAACGTCGCCGATCGCTTTGCCGCGTTCCATGTCCGAGAGGAAATTCTGCGAGACCCCGATGTCGGCGGCGAGCGCGGTTTGCGTAAGGCCGCGTTTCTTGCGCCAAAAGACGAGTGGAGTCGGCGCGTGAAGTAGCGCGTCAACCTCGTCTGACGCGAGCAATTCCTCTCGGCCCTCGGCAAGATCGCGCGCCCGCGTCGCGGCGACGGCGACGTCCTGGAGTTCCTCGTACTCTTCGCGCGCCATAACGACGAGTTCCTCGCCGCCTGGGGTACGAAAGATGTGTGGTTTGTTCATTACGATGGCCTCAATTGTGGATTCCACTACGCGGCCCGATGTCGAGGATTTCAAGCTCGACGGCATCCTCGCGAAAGATTACGCGGAAATCGCCGACCCGGAGGCGACGATGTCCTGTACTCATAGTGATCACCATGTTGGCAAGCGAATCCGGATCCCTCGCGTAGTCTTCAATCTTTCCGACAATTCGACTGGCCATATTCCGGTGCCGCCGCAAAGCGCGGGCAGCTGCTCGCGTATACCGGATCGTTTTCACGGGCAAACTATCGCATTATTCGATAGTCACGTCAAAATAATAATCGTAAATAACGATATTTTTCGTCACTACTCCGCCAGCGGATGCAAATCGCGGACGAGGCTTTTCAGGCGCTCTTCCAGCACGTGGGTGTAGATCTGCGTGGTCGAAATGTCGGCGTGGCCGAGCAGTGTCTGCACCACGCGCAGGTCGGCGCCGTTGTGCAGGAGGTGGCTGGCGAAAGCGTGGCGCAGTACGTGCGGGCTGACTTGTGTGGCACGCAATCCCGCGGCGGCAGCGAGGACCTTGAGTTCGCGCGCCAAGTGTTGGCGGGTGAGGTGACCGCTTTCCCCAAACGACGGGAATAGCCATTTCGACTTGGCTTCGTGTTTCGACTGCGCAAGCAACGCGAGATACGTCGCCGTCGCGCGCTTGGCGGCGTCGTTGAGCGGCACGAGGCGTTCCTTGTTGCCTTTGCCGCGCACGACAATGACGCGGGCGTCATGGCGCGCCGCGGATGCCGGCAAGGCGACGAGTTCGGAGACGCGCAAGCCCGTCGCGTAAAGCATCTCGACCAGGCAGGCGAGCCGTGCCGCGCGCAGCCGCACAGCCAATGACGCCGCCGGATCAAAAATCGTCGCCACGCGCAGCAGGCGATCGACTTCGCCGAGCGTGAGCGTCTTGGGCAGCGCGCGCACGCGCTTCGGGCCTTCGAGCACGGCGGCGGGATCGTCCTTGCGCTGGCCTTCGGCGTAGAGGAAGCGATAGAGCTGCCGGATCGCCGAGAGCCGCCGCGCTACGGTCGCGGCCGTCATGCCGCGCCGCGCCAGCTCACCAAGATAGCCGCGCAAATCCTCGGTCGAGGCGGTGGCAATGGAACGGTCGGCGCCGGCGAGGTGCGCGGAGAAATCGGCAAGATCGCGGCCGTAAGCGGCGAGCGTATTCTTGCCGGCGCCGCGCTCCGCCGCCAGCATGTCGAGATAAAGCGCGGCGAGCCGCTCGCTGGAATTGCGCCCCGCACGCGCCGTGCCACGAACCGTTCCGCGGGCCATCGTTCTGGGAGACATGGCGGCGCCCTCAGCGGTTCTTGAAGAACTTGTCGGGCGGGATCGATACCGTGATCTCGCGCGACTTCGGCTGCACGAAATGCGACAGCGCATAGAGGCCGCCATAGGCGGCGGCGCCGAGGATCGCGATGATAGCGAGTAGCCGGAACAGGCTCGGCATCGTCAGTTGCTCGCGCGCATCCCATTGGTGCCGGTGAACGGGACCGAGTACGATCATGTTCGTCCCAACCTGGCAAGTCACCTGACGACCCGGCCGGGCCGTCTTGGCGGGGGCCAAAAGCGTCGGGCGAGGGTTCGTGAACGTGAGTATAAATGACTGATATAACTATACAAAATGGCACGACAGGACAGGCTGCGGCGACCGCGATCTTGAGCCTCCTGGGCAGCCGTTCGATCGTGCTGGTCGGCATGATGGGGGTCGGCAAATCGTCGATCGGCCGCCGGCTCGCCGCGCGCCTCGGCGTGCCGTTCGTCGACGCCGATGCCGAGATCGAAAAGGCCGCCGGCATGAGCATCGCCGACATTTTTGCCCGCCACGGCGAGGCCGATTTCCGCAGCGGCGAGGCCCGCGTCATCGCCCGCCTGCTCGATGGCGGCCCGCAGGTGCTGGCGACCGGCGGCGGCGCGGTCATGAACGCGGACACGCGCGCGGCGATCAAGGCCAAAGGCGTGTCGATCTGGCTCAGCGCGGAGCTCGACGTGCTGATGCGGCGGATCAACAAGCGCAAGAACGACCGGCCGATGCTGCAAACCGCCGACCCGGCGGCGACGCTGCGCGAATTGTTGGTCGCGCGCGAACCGGCCTATGCCCAGGCCGATCTCACGGTGCAGTCGCGCGAAGTGCCGCACGATGCGATCGTGTCCGAAATCATGACGGCGCTCGCCGCGTTCCTCAATGCCCCGGGATCACCGCAGCAAGGGGCGGGTGCATGACCGCGCTTGTTCGCAATGATCCAACGATTGTTCACGTCGCGCTCGGAGCGCGCAGCTACGACATCGTCATCGGCCGCGGCCTGCTCGCTTCGCTGGGCGCCCGCATCGCGGCGCTGCGGCCCGGCGCCAAGGCCGTCATCGTCACCGACGACAATGTTGCGCGCTATCATCTCGATCCGGCCGAAGCGGCGCTACGCCACGCCGGCGTGGCGTCGAGCCGCGTCATCGTTCCGGCCGGCGAAGCCTCGAAGAGCTATCGCGTCTTCGAGCAAGTCTGCGAGGCGGTCATCGCCTCGCGCATCGAGCGCGGCGATCTGGCGATTGCGCTCGGCGGCGGCGTGATCGGCGATCTCACCGGCTTCGTCGCGGCGGTGGTGCGGCGCGGGCTTGATTATGTGCAGGTCCCGACCACGTTGCTGTCGGACGTGGATTCCTCGGTCGGCGGCAAGACCGCGATCGATTCCGCCCACGGCAAGAATCTGATCGGCGCCTTCCATCAGCCGATCCTGGTGCTGGCCGACACCGCGCTGCTCGACACCTTGCCGGAGCGCGAATTCCGCGCCGGTTATGCCGAGCTGGTCAAATACGGCTTGCTGGGCGATGCCGATTTCTTTTCCTGGCTGGAGAGCAACTGGCGCGAAGTCTTTGCTGGCGGCCCCGCGCGCGAGCACGCCATCGCGGAAAGCTGCCGCGCCAAGGCGGCGATCGTGGCGCGCGACGAGCGCGAGACCGGAGACCGCGCTTTGCTCAATCTCGGCCACACTTTCGGTCACGCGCTGGAGGCGGCCTGCGGCTTCTCCGACCGGCTACTGCACGGCGAGGCGATCGCTGCCGGCATGGCGCTGGCCTTCGAATTCTCAGCGCGGCGGCAGGGCTTGCTGCCGATGGCGGAAGCCCAACGCGCCATCCACCACTTGGCCGAGGTCGGCCTGCCGACGCGTTTGCAGGACATTCCGGGCCCGCGACCCTCCGTCGACCAATTGATGGACTTGATCGCGCAGGACAAGAAAGTGAAGCGCGGAATGCTTACATTCATATTGGTGCGCGGCATCGGCGCAGCCTTCATCGAGGCCGGCGTCGATGCCCGCGAGGTGCGTGTGTTTTTGAGCGAGAAGCTAGCGGAACGATGACTGCGATCGATTGGCTGACCGTTGCGGCGATTCTGATTTGCTTGTTGGTATCGGCGTTCTATTCCGCCAGCGAGACGGCGCTGACTGCGTCGTCGCGTGCCGCCATGCTGCGGCTGGAGAAACAGGGCAACCGCGACGCCGGCATCGTCAACCGGCTGATGGCGACGCGCGAGCGGCTCCTCGGCGCCATCCTGTTTGGCAACAATCTGACCAATATCGCCGCCTCGACCTTGGCGACTGGCGTGCTGCTCGAAATCTTCGGCAAGACCGGCATCCTTTACGCCACGGTGGTGATGACGGTGCTGATCTTTGTCGTCGCCGAGGTGCTGCCGAAGACCGCCGCTTTCAACGCGCCCGATCGCATGGCACTCGCGGTGGCGAAGCCGGTTGAAAGCACGGTGCGCTTGTTCGCGCCGATCCTGCGCTCCGTCGAGTGGCTGGTGCGGATCATTCTGCGCGGGCTGGGCATGCCGGTCGGCAAGATCCAGTCGATCCTGTCGCCGGACGAGGAACTGCGCGGCGCCGTCGATCTGATGCATCGCGCCGGCGTGGTGGAAAAGCTCGATCGCGACATGATGGGCGGCCTGCTCGATCTGCGCGAGCTGACGGTGTCCGACGTCATGGTCCACCGCACCAAGATGGTGATGCTCGATGCCGACGAGCCGCCGCGCGATATCATCGATGCGGTGCTGGCCGCCGGTGTGACGCGACTGCCGCTCTGGCGCGGCTCGCCCGACAACGTCGTCGGCGTGCTGCACGCCAAGGAGCTCTGGCGCGCCCTGCACGCGGCCCAGGGCGACGTTGCCAAGCTCGACATCGCCGCGCTCACCAAGCCGCCGTGGTACGTGCCCGACACCATGCCGCTTGCCGAGCAGCTCAAGGCGTTCCGCCATCGCAAGACGCCGTTCGCGCTGGTGGTCGACGAATACGGCGAACTGGAAGGCCTGGTGACGCTGCAAGACATCGTCGCGGAGATCGTCGGCGACATCTCCGACGAGCACGACATTGCGGTGCCCGGCGTCCGGCTGCTGCCCGACGGTTCGGTCAATGTCGACGGCGCCGTGCCGGTGCGCGATCTCAACCGGGCGATGGATTGGAACATTCCCGACGACGAGGCGACGACGATTGCCGGCGTGGTCATCCACGAGTCGCGCTCGATCCCGGAGCCGGGACAGAGCTTTACTTTTCACGGCTTCCGTTTTCACGTGCTGCGCAAGACCAGAAACCGCATCACTGCCTTGCGCGTCACGCCGCTGGTGCGCAAGGTGACGGCGAAGGCAAGCTAGTCCGATAATTCAAGCTCACAGGTCACAATATAGACGGGGAGACGCGAACCATGGCGAACGGCACCTACGAGACAGTCAAGATCGAGCGCGACACCGGCGAGAACACAGGCCTTACGTGGGTCATTCTCAACCGGCCGGAAAAGCGCAATGCCATGAGCCCGCAGCTGCACTTCGACATGGCCAATGTGCTCGACGAGCTGGAAAGCGACGCGCAGACCAGACTGATCGTGCTCACCGGCGCCGGCGAGGCGTGGTGCGCCGGGCAGGATCTGAAACTTTATTTCCGCGAGCTCGACAACAAGCCGGCCGAACGCGCGCGCGCATCGTGGGCCAGCCACTACTGGCGCTGGCAAAAACTGTTCACCTATCCCAAGCCGACCATCGCCATGGTCAACGGCTTCTGCTTCGGCGGCGGTTTCACCCAGCTGATCGCCTGCGACTTCGCCATCGCAGCGGAGGACGCAAAATTCGGCCTGTCAGAGGTCAATTGGGGCATCCTGCCCGGCGGCTTTGTCAGCAAGGCGCTGACCGACGCGCTCGGCCTGCGTGACGCGGTCTGGCTGGCGATGACCGGCGAGACCTTCGACGGCAAGATGGCGGAGAAGATCCGGCTCATACACAAGGCGGTGCCACGCGACAAATTGCGCGAAGAGACGATCGCGCTGGCGCGACGCCTGATGAAGCTCAATCCCGAAGTGCTCAAGGCGACAAAACTCGCCATCAAGAACGTGCGCGCCGTGCCCCACGAGCAGGCCGCCGATTATCTGCAGGCCAAGAGCCAGGAGATGCGCTTCCAGGACAAAGAGGGCGGCCGCGCCAAAGGCATGAGCCAGTTCCTCGACGACAAGAGCTACCGCCCCGGCTACGGGCCGTATTCCCGCACCTAGAGCATGATCCCGAAAAGTGGAATCCGGTTTTCGGACAAGATCATGCTCAAACAAAAATTCTAGACCATGATCCGATTCAATTGAATTGGATCATGGTCTAGCGCGAGGGCGCGCTGCCGCAAGGGAGAAACACCATGGCGACGCAAACCAGATTGGCTCCCGACGCCACGGCTGCCGGCGCGCCGATCAATCCGGGCGTTCGCATCGGCCATGTACACCTGAAGGTCGCCGACATCGACCGTGCGCTTGCGTTCTACTGCGGCGTGCTCGGTTTCGAACTGACGCAGCGGATCGGGCCGCAGGCGGCCTTCATTTCCGCCGGAGGCTACCATCACCACATCGGGCTCAACACCTGGGAGAGTCGCGGCGGCCCGCCGCCGCCCCAGGGCACCACTGGCCTCTATCATCTGGCGATCCTCTATCCGACGCGCGCCGAGCTCGCCGATGCGTTGCGCCGGCTGATCGATGCCAAAATTCCGCTCGACGGCGCCTCCGACCATGGCGTCAGCGAGGCGCTCTATCTGCGCGACCCCGACGACAACGGCGTCGAACTTTATTGGGACCGGCCGAAGGAAGCCTGGCCGTTCACCGCCGACGGCAAGCTCGCCATGTTCACCCGCAAACTCGATCTGATGAATTTGCTCGCCGAGAACGATAGGGCAACGCCGGCACAAGTCGACGCCCCGCTATTCGAGCCATCGCGTAATTCGTAACAGGCTACGCGCCTTCCCCGGGCGCAGCGGCGTGAATGGCCAGCGCGTGCACGCTGCCCGCAAGCTCCCCCGCCAGCGCCGTGTTGATCATGCGGTGGCGCTCGATGCGGCTCTTTCCGCGGAAGGCTTCCGACACGATATAGAGTCGGAAATGGGTTTCGCCGCCGGGACGGTGTCCGGCGTGGCCTTGGTGGTGATGGGATTCATCCTCGACACGCAAGCTTTGCGGTGCGAAAGCCGCCGTCAGCTTTGTCGTGATGGTATCGTGCATTGCCATGGTAACGACTTAGCGA
>JBAUYI010000279.1:0-2907 GCA_049584715.1 Xanthobacteraceae bacterium | reverse complement strand
GACATCAAGGGCCGCCAGATCGCCGTGTTCAACATCAAGGGCGAATTCTTCGCGCTCGCCAACCGCTGCCCGCATCAGGGCGGCAGCCTGTGCGAGGGCCGCCTGACCGGCCTGGTCGAGGCCAGCGAGCCCGGCCAGTATCGATATTCGCGGCAGGGCGAGATCATCCGCTGCCCGTGGCACGGCTGGGAGTTCGACGTGCGCACCGGCAAATCCTGGTGCGACCCGACGCGTATCCGGGCGCGGCAATTTTTGGTTTCGGTGGCGCCGGGCGCGACGCTGGTGGAAGGGCCTTACGTGGCCGAGACGTTTGCCGTCAGCGTCGAAGACGAATACGTCGTGTTGGACGCGTGAGGCAAATAGGAATGGCGCAGGGGCGATTGCGGCTGGCGGCGGATATCGGTGGCACCTTTACCGACATCGCGGTGTTCGACGAAAAATCCGGCAAGCTCACCTTCGGCAAGGCACTGTCGACGCCGACGCATCTGGTCGAAGGGATCAGTACCGGTGTCGCCAAGGCCGGCAGCGATTATCGCTCCGCGGGGCTGTTCCTGCACGGCTCGACCATCGCCATCAATACGATGCTGGAGCGCACCGGCGCCAAGACCGCGCTGCTGATCACCGAAGGCTTTCGCGACATCTACGAGATCGGCCGCATCAACCGGCCGGACGCCTATAATCTGTTCTTCCAGAAACACGTGCCGCTGATCGAGCGGGCGCTGCGCTTCGAAGTGCATGAGCGCATGCTGGCCGACGGCGAGATCGACAAGCCGCTCGACGACGACGAGATCGCGTCGCTGGGCCGCGAGCTCGAACGGCTCGGCGTCGAGGCCGCCGCCATCCTGTTCCTCAATTGCTACGCCAATGCCGATCACGAGCGGCGCGCGAAAGCGATTCTGGAAAAAAATCACCCCGCATTGTTCGTATCGGCGTCCCACGAGCTGTCGCAGGAATATCGCGAGTTCGAGCGCTGCGCGACGGTGGCCGCCAACGCCTATATCGGCCCAAAGGTCCGGCGCTATATCGGCGAGATCGACGCCCATATGCGCAAGGCCGGTTTCGCCGGCTCATTCCTGGTGGTGCAATCGACCGGCGGGCTCTACGAGGCCGAGCAAGCCCAGGACCAGTGCGTGCGCATGCTGGAGTCCGGGCCGGCCGCCGGTGTCATCGGCACCCAGGCGCTGTGCCGCGCGCTGAAGATCGACAACGCCATCGCCTTCGACATGGGCGGCACCACCGCCAAAGCCGGCGTCATCTATCACGGCGAGGCTTTGACCACGGGCGCGGCGCTGATCGGCGGCTACGAGAAGGCGCTGCCGGTGCAGATCGCCATGATGGATATTTTCGAGGTCTCTGCCGGCGGCGGCTCGATCGCCCGCGTCGACGACGGCGCGTTGCGCCTCGGCCCGCAGAGCGCGGGCGCCTCGCCAGGCCCGGCCTGTTACGGGCTCGGCGGCACCGAGCCGACGGTGACCGACGCCAATCTGATGCTCGGCCGGCTCGGCGCCGAGCGTTTTCTGGGCGGCGAGATGAAGCTCGACGTCGCCGCTGCTGAGCGCGCGCTCAAAAGCAAGATCGGCGACCCGCTCGGCATGAGCGCGGTCGAAGCTGCCGACGGCATCTTGCGCATCGCCGCCACCGCAATGTCCTACGCGGTCAAGGGCGTCACCACCGAGCGCGGCTTCGATGCCGGCGATTTCGTGCTGTTCGCCTATGGCGGCGCCGGCCCGCTGCACGCCGTCGAGGTGGCGCGCGAGATCGGCATGCGCAAGGTCATTGTGCCGTTCGCGCCTGGCGTATTCTCCGCCTTCGGCATGCTGTTCTCCGACCTGCGCTACGATTTCGTGCGCACCTGGTTCACGCCGCTGGAAGACGCAAAATTCGAGCAAATCGAAAAAGTCTATCGCGCGCTGGAGAAGCAAGGCCGCGACGCCATCGCCGGCACCTCGGTCAAGCCGCAGCAGATCGCGGTCAAGCGCTCAGCCGACATGCGCTATGTCGGCCAGGAGCACGCCGTCACCGTCGACCTGCCGATGGCGGTGTTCGCGCGCAAGGACCGCAAGGCGATCAAGCGTTACTTCGATGCGATGCATGCGCAGCGCTACGGCACGTCGGCGCCGCAAGAGCGCGCCGAAATCGTCAGCCTGCGCTCGACCGTGACCGGGCAGATGCGCAAGCCGCCGCAGCGCAAGATCGCGCGCGGGCGTAGCGCGCCGGCCAAAGAGGCATCCAGTGGCAAGCGCAACGTCTATTATGGCGGGCGCTTCCATTTGACGCCGACTTTTCGGCGTGACGCCTTGGTCGCAGGCAATAAGATCAAAGGTCCGGCCTTGATCGAAGAATACGCCTCGACCACGGTGCTGATGCCCGGCGATGTGATGGAGGTCGATGCCCTCGGTAATCTGATAATCGCAGTGGGAGGAGAGCGATAAGATGACAAGCAGGACGAAGCGCGGGATACCGGAAATACTCACCCGCTAAATCTTAAAGCTGTTTACTCTCAATTCAGGTACTAACAATTGCCAAGTTTTGAATCTAGATTGCAAAAATGCGCCCACGCAACGCCCTACTGAGAAAACGTCCGCAAAAAGTTACGAAAATCCCTAAACAGGGAGAATTCCAACTTGCGAGCCATGAAGTACCAGCCTATCCGGCCGGTCTTCACGATTGGTGTGGCCACACTAAAGCGGGTCTAAGCTGGGAAATTCATAGAGGCGATTGCCTTGAAATGCTAAAGACCTTCGAGGATGAACGATTCCAGTGCGCTGTAACTTCGCCGCCGTATTATTGGCAGCGCGACTACAAAGTTGAGGGCCAAATTGGTTTGGAAAAGGATATCAATTCATACGTCAACAACATTGTCGCCTGTATGGAAGGAGTAAAGAGGGTACTGAGAAAGGACGGTAC
>JBAUYI010000278.1:0-8818 GCA_049584715.1 Xanthobacteraceae bacterium | reverse complement strand
CCTCGGTGATTTTCGCGTCGACGTCGGATACCCGCGACCTCCTAGCCCGGTCTCTAACCCAGAAAATTTTGATCTTTTCGCAGGTGACCGCTTCCAATTTGGCGACGGCTGTGCCGCGACCACCACGGCCGGAACCACCAAGGCTTCTCTATGCTGGACGGCTGCTTTACTGGAAAGGCGTTCACATCGCGATCGATGCCTTTGCGCGGTTGCGTAGTCAGATCACCGATGCTCGCTTTACCATTGTCGGAGACGGCGCGGAACGAGATCGGCTGCATGCCCTGGCATCATCCCGGAATGTTAAGGAGAATATCGACTTTATACCCTGGCTGCCGCAGCAGAGGCTGTTCGAACTATATGACAGCCACGATCTGCTGCTGTTTCCCAGCCTCCACGATAGCGGCGGCCTTGTCGTGCTGGAGGCCCTTTCCCACGGCCTGCCGGTCGTCTGTCTTGATCTCGGCGGACCCAAGGACATCGTAACCCCGGATTCGGGCATCGTCGTCCGAACAGCCGGCCGCCATACCGGCGAAGTCGCCGCAGCGATGACAGACGGCATGTTTCGAATCCTTAACTCACCCGAACGCCTCTCCTCACTTTCAGCTGGAGCCATCGCTCGCGCAAACCAATTTATTCTTTCGGACCATATAGTAAAATTCTATGATTGTGCAATAGATGCCATCGGCCCACTCTCCAATGACGTGCGCAGATCAAAGGGAACGCGCCTAGAAGGCTGAGATAGCGAAATGCCCCGTTGGTATTATGCCGGATCAGGATTTTTCTTGCTGCAAGCGACAGGCGCATTCGCCATTGTCGATTACTGGATATATGGATCTTGGGAGGGCAAGACGGGTGACAAGATCACCCAATCATTGAACCTACTGCAGATCGTGATGAGCCTCCTCCTTTTCACGAGAGCTTATCGCAAGAGGGGGCGCGTTGCTGCCGGTGGGATCCTAGCCATCGTGATGGCATCCTTTTTGCTCCTCTCGACGCTGTGGTCAATTGATCCACAAACAACTATCAGACGAGGTGTTATATACCTATTTTTTGTAATTGGTACAATTGGTATTGCCGGTAATTTGGACGGCGACGATTTCATGGAATTGTTGGGAGTGACGTGCTTATTGTCGGCCATCGCCTCCCTTTTGCTACTCACCTTTTCCCCTGATGCCTCGTTGATGGGGGACGAGTTGCGCGGCATCTTCTCCCATAAGAACGTACTGGGTGAAGTCATGGCGACCGGTGCGCTTGCGAGCCTCCACGGATTGCGGGTCGGCCGCAAACGATGGCGTAAAACCGTCATGTTGATCCTTTTCACGGCTGTCGCGATGGCCTCGAGGTCTGCGACGTCAATTATGACAATTTTCGTGTATTGCTGCATATCCGCGATCACCAGCTTTATTCGCAAGGGCGGTGCTGCGCGCATCATGACCATCATCTCCATTATGTTGCTATTACCTGCCGTGGTGGTCGCAGCGGCGTTTCCGGACTCGCTGCTCGAACTGATCGGCAAGGATCCTACCCTCACAGGGCGCACCGATCTTTGGGCCCTTGTCCTAACCTACATCGCCCAAAGACCCTTGCTTGGATGGGGATACTCAGCGTTCTGGTCGCCTATCAACATCGATGCGAATGAAATTTCTACAGTGCTGGGATGGAGTGTTCCCGAGGCACATAACGGCGTGTTGGAAATGTTATTGGAAGTTGGGTTCGTTGGTACCGCAGTGTTCCTCGTCCTTTGGGTAAGAAACTTGGTGCTATCCCTGTGCTGCATTTTTACTCCAGCTAAAGAGCTAGCGATAACGTCATTGCTATGCTGTGTAGGAATTTTTCTCGTCGGGGTAACCGAGCAGGTCTTGGTGGATCCATCTTTCGGCTCGGTGAGCGTATTCTTCGTGACTGGGCTGATGTCCGAAAGGGCCGTCCGGGTGGCGCGCCAGAAGCGTACCTCTCGCCGAAGCAGGTGGATGGTTGGTTCGTTCGAAACGCTTAGACTTAGGTGAAATCGGAGATATTTTAGAGCCTCATCAGGGAGTCTAAAATCGTCAGATTAATCGCCAGTAACAGGGCGGACGTTGTTTGCTTTTGCACACTATTTGGCAGAGGGTTCCGGTATATGCCAGCCCTTTGCCGCAACGTAGCTCCCCCGACGGTTGAGCTGGTGCAGCGCGTAGGTTCCGGCCAACAGCAATGGGCGCGCCGTCGGTAGGGTACTCAACTTAGCGAAAGCGAGCTTACGTCTCTTGCTTGGGGTTGCGGTTGACCGTGATTGGATGCGAACGCGATACCTGATCAGCGGCTCGGGGATCCGATACTTGCGCACGGTTTTCCAAGTGGTCAACCACCAGACTCCGTCGGCACCTACCGACACATCGGGATCGAAGGGGTAGCGCATCATGGTTTCCCGGCGGACCATCCACGAACTTGGCATCGGCAAGTGGCGCGCGAGGGCATATGCGAACACCTCGCCCTCCTCGGTCATTAACATGTGGTCTACGCCGACGAAGTCCTGGCAACCGCTGCGCAGGAACGCTGTCTGTCTTTCCGTCTTCTTAGGTAACCAGGCGTCGTCGCCGTCCAAGAACGCCACGAATTCCGTCGTGGCGGCAGCGATTCCGCTATTTCGTGCTGCACCTTCCCAGCCCGGCGGCCTGCGCAGCACTCGCAAACGCGGAAATTCTATGACTAAATCGTCGATCCATGTGTTGGATTGGAGCACAACGACAATTGTCTCACAAGATTCGGTTTGGTCACGGACCGACTGGAGCGTTTCCCGCGCGAACGGCCGCTCGGCATCTGTCATACAGGTGACGATCGCTGTGACTTTTGATGTCATTTTGTTCCATCACTCAAGCCGAGGCACACATGAGGCACACATAGTGATAAAATAAACCGCTGGCGCGGTCAAGCTCGAAGGAGACAGGGCCGTTTCCGCTTGACTAGGTTGTCGTAAGGGCCACAATGCATCGATCCCTTGCGGTGCCGGCGAGAATCCCGGAGTACGCTGCAGCTATCCAGAGGGATTCCAGGCTAAGTCTGCGGCACGGGGTTCCCCGTCGATGCCAACTCAGCATATAGCAAGGGAACAAGCCGGGCATGCATTCGAAGCAACGAAACGGGCATCAATCCGTTGGACAGTTGCTCATTACCTTCGCAGATCGGCGGACCACCATCCGGCGGAAAGGCCCTGCTGTTGCGGCGCAATATGGGATGAGTTTACCAAATCGGCTGGAAGCGATTCTTTTTTTTGCCCTCGCATTTTGCACTGCGCTTCGCTTCGTCGCGCTTGCTCACCAATCCCTCTGGACCGATGAACTCTTCTCCGTCTTCTGGGCCAAGAGCGGTGCGATATACATGCTTTCCCACGCAGCGGACGAAACCAATCCGCCGTTATATTATCTGTTGCTGGATCTCTGGATCTGGGGGTTTGGCGATTCCGAGAGTGCAGTCAGGCTTCTTTCCGCCTGCATCTCTACGCTCACTATTTTGGTCGTTTTTGTGTTGGGCAATGTGTTTTTCGATCGCCGCGCCGGCTTCATTGCGGCTCTGCTGTTTGCGCTATCTGCCTGGAATCTGTACTTTGCTCAAGAGGCGCGTGTCTTTTCCCTTCTTACTCTTGACTTTTCGGTCATGGTATTGAGCATTAACCGAATGGGGGTCCGGCTCAAGCGAGGAGCATCGGCGACGACCGTGTTGTGCAGCCTGCCCGCGGCTGGCTTTTTGCTGAGTGCCGTCGCGGCCCCCTATCTCCACTACGTCGCTTTTCCAATTTTCGTGACGATAGCAGTGGTTTTAGCTCTGATCTGGTGGCGCGACTTTGCTTTCGGCTGGAGCTATTTCGTATGCATTGCGACTATCGGAACGCTTGTTGCGCTTCTGAGCATACCGGCACTCGCTCTTGCGGTTTGGCAGCGGCATTCGCCCAGCGTGGCGTGGATGTCTTTTCCATCGGCCACAAAGTTTTTGGGCTTAGCCGTTGGCGCGCCTGATTGGAAAGGGGCGCCGGACTGGGCACTTGGAGCAATTGTGATCCTATCCGCTGGCTCGGCGCTGATTTGGATGGCTATCTTTGTTTTGGGTGCGTGGAAACGCCGCGGTCAACAGTCCTTCGTATTAATATATCTCTTGCCAATTATTGGTTTCTGTGTCCTTACCGCGACGAGCCTGTTCCAGCCATTTCTATTTTCGAGAACCTTGGTGTGGATTTCAATTCCGGTTTACCTCGGCCTGGCAGGTGCCGTGACATCATTCGGGAACACTAGAGCAAGAAAGATGGCCGCGGCGGCTGTAATTTTGGCATCTGCAATTTTTACTCCTGGATACTTTGCATTTGCGAGGAAGGAACCGTGGAGGGTCGCAGTTCACAGTTTTGCGGCCATCACGGCGTCGGGCGACCTTCTAATTCTCGGGGACGATACGCCGGCTACCGCCTTTGTTTATTATCACGAAGCGCGCCTTGTCCCCCAGCTGCGCCGCTGGCGGGGCGGCGTGACTACGGCCGACAAGCTTGACGAGCACGTCACCGGCATCCGTCCGGCAACTAAGCGTGAACTTGGCGCGGTCGCGCAGCACGGCGCGAAGCTGATATTCGTGTCGCGTGGGTGTGAGACGCCAACGGGCATGGAACGGGCAAACGCAAACATGGCAGAGCGTTTCTTTCGCTGTGGTCAGCCACCGCTCAGCGGATGGCTCCTGATCCGCCTCTTCATGGAGCATATGCTTCGCCTAATCTGATCCAGGTTTGCCATTGACTCACTCGAAGGGCGTCCCGTATCGATGGCGCACGCGTGCTGAGCCGCAAATCTGGCGCCTCTTCAAGCCCCAGAGGCAGGCAGGCCAAGCACGGGTCAGCCCTCCTGAGCACAGCGGCCGGCGACTTCGGTGTGGCTGCCGGCCGAACTCACGATCGTGATCCCGACCTTCAACGAGCGGGACAACGTGCCGCTGCTGTTGGTGAGATTGGCTGCTGCGCTCGCTAGGTCGAGCGGGAGGCGGTGTTAGTGGATGATGATTCACCGGACGGGACCGCCGAGGTCGTGCGCGCTGGCTCGCCGGCATCCGAACTGCGTTGCATCCAACGGATCGGCCGCCGCGGCTTGGCCTCGGCCTGTGTCGAAGGCGTGTTGTCGAGTGCGGCACCCTACGTCGCGATCATGGATGCCGACCTTCAGCATGACGAAGGCCTCCCGCCGACGATGCTCCGGATGTTGGCGATCAGTCTCTCGACATCGTTATCGGCAGCCGGTTTGCAGCCAGCGCCGATTTCACCGCAATGCCGGATTATCGCGTCAAGACCAGCGGTGTGGCGAAGCGCGTGGCGAGGCTTGTCGTCAAAGCGGAGCTCACTGACCCGATGAGCGGGTTCTTCATGCCGAAGCGCCCGATCTTCGATGCAGCGGTGCGCGGGCCCTCGGCTCAGGGTTTTAAGATTTTGCTCGATGTCTTTGCGTCCTCGCCGCAGCCGCTGGCCTTTAAAGAGCTAGGCTTCGTGTTCCGGGAGCGGTTTCACGGCCACAGCAAGCTCGACCCTCTCGCTGCATGCGTATATCTGCAGCTGCTCCTCGATAAGCTGATCGGCCACATCGTGCCAGTGCGATTCGTCTTATTCGGTACGATCGGAGCTGTCGGCCTTGTCGTGCATCTGAGCGCTCTGGCGATTTCGATCAAGCTCGCCGGGCTTGACTTCGCGGTATCACAAGCGGTGCGACAATGACCGCAATGACCTGGAACTTCTACCTCAACAACATTCTGACCTACCGCGACCGGCGGCTGCGAGGCTGGAACTTTCTCTATAGTCTGTTGTGGTTCTATGCGTTATGCAGCGTCGGTGCAGTCGCTAACGTCGGCATCGCCTCCTACGTGTTTCGCTCCGACCCCTCGTGGTGGGTGGCCGGGGTCACCGGCGCCCTGATCGGTGCGGTCTGGAATTACACGCTGTCCTCAGTATTTACCTGGCGGGTCAGGCAGTAGTAGTGCGATGCCTGCGACATCTGTCGTCACGATGCGTCATTGCCATGGGACGGCCGTACGGCAGCGCCCGAGCCGGCAATGCCATTGATATTGATCGAGCTTCGGCAGAATTCGGCGGCGCTGCTCTCCGTCACCGGCTCGATGTGCGAATCAGGGTGCGGGCCGCGCACCGGCGGTGGTATCAGCAGCGCACCCGCATGTTTCGCGCGGCAATCGTTCGTAGGCGGCGGACGGCGAGCCCGGTTCAGCCGATCAAAGCGCCGGTTAGCGTGTTCAGGCTTTTGGTGCTCTAAGTGGCGTTAGTTTCGGTGGTCATACCGACTTTGCACCGGCCACGGTTGCTGCTGCGGGCGCTCAGCAGCGTTTTCAGCCAGACTCATAGTCAGATCGAAGTCATTGTCGTCGTCGATGGACCAGATCGGGATACGACGGCTGCTCTGCGATCGGTTGCTGATTCGCGCCTTAAGGTGATCATCAATCCGAGATCGCTGACCGCGGCCGGGGCCCGCAATGTCGGCGTCGCGAGCGCCAAGGGTGAGTGGATCGCCTTCCTCGACGATGACGACGAATGGCTGCCGCACAAGCTCGAGCGGCAACTCGGCTTGGCGATCGCGGCGGGCGGCCCGACGCTCGTGACGTGTCTCAGTCGTGTTGTGAGCCCGGATTCTACCGACATCGTGCCGCATCTGATCTACAACAATTGCATGCCGCTTGACGAGTACCTGTTTGATCGCGCTTCGCTGCTGTCCCGACCCGGCTTTGTTCAGACATCCAGCTATCTGATCCCGCGCGATTTGTTCATCAGCGCGCCGTTCAAAACCGATAACCCGCATGACGATTGGGACTTCATTCTGACCCTGTCAAAGCGGCGCGGGGTGCGGATCGAGACGGTGCCGGAGGTGCTGGCGATCATCCATGCCAACGAAGGCCAGCCGTCGCTGAGCCACGCCGGGACATGGCGGGCGTCCCTGGATTGGGTCGACAGCATCAGGCCGATCATGACCAGGCGGGCCTACAGCGGTTTCTGTCTCGGTGTGGTCGGGCCGCGTGCGGCGAGGGAGCGGGGTTGCGCCGCATTCTTCATTGTCCTCTATCGAGCTTTCCGCTACGGCTCACCGCACCTCTGGCAGATCTGGTCTTTTATCAGCTTGTGGCTGCTGCCGCCGAGTGCCCGCCGCCAGCTTCGTAGATTTCTGCGCGGACGGAAGCCCGCGCTCGAAAACGCACGGTGAGGTGGAGGCAGCGGTTCATCAGGGGCAGCTCGCGAGCGTGTGGTAGCAGGCGCCAACGTCGACCGATTGCGGCGACAGATAGGGCTCTGTGAGGCCATAGCCAATCGCCGGGCTACTGGCTTGCAGCGCGAAGTTGGCACCGACCGGCGGCGTCGTTTCGGTTCCGACCGAGCTGCCGCCAACATTGATCCACAGCGGATTTGTTGCGCACTTGTTTGACGTGCAGGAATAGGTATCGGCGCCCCACATCGGATTTTCGCCGGTCGGCGCATCCTGGCCGAACGCCCCCCAGCAACTGTTGTGGCCGCCCTGCAATTGGGTAATGTTGTTGCTCCAAGTATCGGCCGGATCGCTGCTGGGTGGGCCGCCCAGCATAGCGCTGTTGAATTGGGCATACGGCACCGCGCCAAACGCACATGACCCGCTCGGGGCTGCCGGAATTGCGACTGCGATGTTATTGATGATCGTGTTGCCGTAACTTTGGTTCGTATCTATGCAAGCCCGGGTTGCGCCGTTGTCGTAAGGATCGAGGAAGCTGTTGTAGCAGCTGTTGTTTGCCGCCGTCACGTTCTCGGACTCGAAGATATGGACGCCGCCGCCGCCTGCGTTGTAAGTCACGTTGAAGGAAACCAGGCCGCCGCCGGTGTAAGGCGTCGCGCCGGGCGTCCCGCTCCAATTCCAGGTATCCAGAATGATATTATTGCCGTCGGTATTTGGGCTGCAGTTTGTGGTGGTGGCATTGTTATAGAGGACGTTCCATTCGATCGCATTGTGAAATGATGACCCGATGTTTCTGATAATCGGGTTGTTGAGATCGTCGGGCGTCGGCGTGTATCCCGCAACCGGCTTTTCGCTTGCGAAGGAGATACCGGAACCCTGAACTCCACAGCCGCCCGGCGTAGAGTTGGCGTTGCCAAACAATGTATTATGGACTGCGTAAAAATATTCACCTTCGTTCATCTGAATACCGGCCTGGCCGTAGCCAGAGATGACGTTGTTCAGAACCCACACGTGATGGACCGAATTTGTGAACGTATTCGATCCGGCCCAAAGCTCAATCCCTTGGCCGAATTGATTGGGGGAAGCGGCGGTTAGCGTGAAGCCGTCGATTATGACGTAATTGCCGGTCATCGGTTGCGTTGGGTTGAACACGAACGAGCCGTTTTGACCGCC
The DNA here is from genome assembly GCA_049584715.1 of Xanthobacteraceae bacterium. Lineage (GTDB taxonomy): Bacteria > Pseudomonadota > Alphaproteobacteria > Rhizobiales > Xanthobacteraceae > BOG-931. Next base: position 440 of record JBAUYI010000278.1, on the reverse strand, counting down.
AGCCGCCACGTCGGTCACGGTGCAGGCGTCCATTGTCGTGCAGCGATAGACGACATAGCCGGTCGAGGAGGCGTGATCACCACCGGCGGTGATCGAGACGCCGCTGGAGTAGGTCCCCGGCGCGACGTTGATGCACGAGCCAGCCGCGGCACCGCCCGTCGGCAGCGAGTTGTTGGCGTGCTGCAGGGTGCGCCACGGCGTGCTCGGGCTCGTCCCGTTGTTGGAATCGTTGCCGGTCGCTGCGACGTAGTAGTTGCTGACGCAGGTATAATAGGGATTGCTGAACAGTTGCGCGCTGGGACCGGGCTTCTCCGGGTCCGGCATTGTCGAGGGCGCCTCGCAGGACGCGGTCGAGCCGCCGCCCGAGCCGGCGCAGCTCCACGACCAGGGTCCGGAGGCGCTGACCGCCGAGGCCGTACCGGCGCTGCACAGCGCTGTGG
>JBAUYI010000277.1:0-13880 GCA_049584715.1 Xanthobacteraceae bacterium | reverse complement strand
ATGGACCAGCAAGTGCTGTCTCGGGATACCAGATGGCGGCGAACGCTGCCGCGATGCCGGTCGCAAGCTTGGCGATGTCGCCGGCCTTTTCTGTCGGAGACGGAAGCTTACTTTTGATTGAACTTGGCACGCCGTCAGAGTTGCGGGTCACCATTGCAGAACCGACTGGTACAGCATTGGGGTACTAGAACCGACGAACGGGTATAGCCCCCTCCACTCTCCGTGCGCGCGGCAGCTTCCAGTGCGTCGTCGGAAACTGTGTAGGTCAGGATTTCCTCGGCAGCCTGATCAAGGGTGGCAGTGATGGTGCAAGAATCGTCCATGGGTAGTGTTCCTGTCCATCGCCGACACAGCCGCGGGTCAGCGCAGGGTGTAAATAGACAACCCAAGGTTATCGCGCCGTTCTCGGCATGCATAGTCTCATTCTTTGCCATCACCCGCGATGGCCCGACTGCTTGGTTACGAGCAATCCGAACCGGTACTGATCAAGAACAAACTTAATCCCACTTTCATCCGAGTGGGTGTAATCGCCAAAAAAGCCGTGGACTTTCAATGATGCTTTAATGGATGGCTCCCCGGGCCGGACCCGTTGGCTCGGCTCCGGAATGACAATAATGGACGGCAGACGGCGGCATTTTTCTCGCCTACAATCATATCGAATGGCCCGCCAGGCGGGCCGGTGAGGGGAGATTCCATATGTTTCGTACTGCCATTGGCGCAGTCCTGGGCACTGCAGCACTGGCGACGGTGCTGGCGATGCCTGCCGGCGCGCAGCAAGACCGTATGCAGGGTGGCACGCTCGAATGCTCGCTGTCGTCCAGCATCGGCCTCCTCGTCACGTCGACACGCAATGTGGCTTGCAATTTCAAGCCCAGGGGCGGGCCGCCTGAGGCCTATGTCGGAACGCTGACCCGCGTGGGCCTCGACATCGGCGTGACCGGCGGCGGTGCGATCATCTGGGGCGTGTTCACCAGCACCAATCTCTATGCCGGCATGTTGACCGGGACCTATGTGGGCGCGTCGGCGGAAGCCTCGATTGCCGCGGGTCTGGGCGCCAATGTGCTGGTCGGCGGCTCGAACCGCTCGGTGGCGCTGCAGCCGGTTTCGGTGCAGGGCCAAACCGGGCTCAATATCGCGGCCGGCGTCAGCCAGCTGGAGCTGCATCTCGCCCAATAAATTGCCGTGCGGCGGGGGCTGCGCGCAATATCGCGCCCCTTGACCAGCCCCGCCGACGCCTGAAACGATGGGTTTCCGGCGGCCGCGCTGGAACAAGCGGCAGCCGTGGGAGGTGACCATGGCAACGAACGGCGGCAATGGCGCTAGAGCGACCGGTCCACGCTGCGTCGCGCTGGTCGGCCCGTTTCAGAGCGGCAAAACCACGCTGCTCGAGGCGATCCTTGCCCGCACCGGCGCGATCCAGCGCCAAGGCACCGTCGAAGCCGGCAATACGGTCGGCGACGCCAGCAAGGAAGCCCGCCATCACCGCATGAGCGTCGAGCTCACCGCCGCCACCACGAATTTCATGGGCGACACCTATACGTTCCTCGACTGCCCGGGCTCGGTCGAATTCGTCCACGACATGCGCGCAGTGCTGCCGGCGATCGATGCCGCCGTCGTCGTCTGCGAGATGGACGAGAAGAAGGTGCCGCAGCTACAGCTCATCCTGCGCGAGCTGGAAGACAAGAAAATCCCGCGCATCCTGTTCGTCAACAAGATCGACAAGGGCGATGGCGGCGTCCATGACGTGCTCAAGCTGCTGCAGCCGGCGTCGCGCACCAAGCTGATCATGCGGCAGATTCCGACCTTCTCCGGCGACATCATCTCGGGCTTCGTCGATCTCGCGCTGGAACGCGCCTTCGTCTACAAGGAGCACGCGCCCTCGGAAGTGGTGCCGCTCGAAGGCGACGTCGCCGATCTGGAAAAGACCGCGCGCTTCTCCATGCTGGAGACTCTGGCCGATCACGATGACGAGCTGATGGAGCAATTGCTCGAAGACATCCAGCCGCCGCGCGACAAGGTGTTCGACGATCTCACCCGCGAATTGCGCGAAGGCCTGGTGTGCCCGGTGCTGATGGGCACGGCGACGCGCGCCAACGGCGTGTTGCGGCTGCTCAAAGCGCTGCGCCACGAATCGCCGGGGATTGCAGAAACCGCCAAGCGGCTCGGCGTGAAGGCCGGCAGCGACGCCGTCGCCTATGTGCTGAAAACGCTGAACACGACCCATGGCGGCAAGATGTCGATCGCGCGGGTGATTTCCGGCCAGGCCGGTGACGGCACGACATTGCTCGCCGGCGACGACGAGGCCGGCCGCGTCGCCGGCGTGTTCAAGCTCGTCGGCCAGACCACCGAGAAGCGCGGTCCGGCCGCGGTTGGCGAGACCGTCGGCTTCGCCAAGCTCGACAAGGCCAAGACCGGCGACACGCTCTCCGCCGGCAAGCACGCGCATCCCGCGCTGGCCAAGGTCGAGCCCTATCCGCCGGTGCTCGCCATCGCCATCTCGGCGAAGGAGCGCAAGGACGACGTCAAGCTCGGCCAGGCCTTGAACAAGCTCGCCGAGGAAGATCCCTCGATCACCATCGAGCACAATGCGGAGACCCACGAAGTGGTGCTGTGGGGCCAGGGCGAGATGCATCTGCGCGTCGCCACCGAACGGCTGAGCGACCGCTATGGCGTTGCCATCGAGCGGCGGCAGCCGAGCGTCGGCTACCGCGAGACCATCCGCAAAGGCATCGTCCAGCGCGGCCGCCACAAGAAGCAGTCGGGCGGCCACGGCCAGTACGGCGACGTCGTGCTCGACATCAAGCCGCTGCCGCGCGGCGGCGGTTTCAGCTTCGAGGAGAAGATCACCGGCGGCGTGGTGCCGCGCAACTATATTCCCGCCGTCGAGGAAGGCGTCGTCGACGCGCTGGCGCACGGCCCGCTCGGGTTCCCGGTGGTCGATCTCACGGTGGCGCTGATCGACGGCTCGTATCACACGGTGGATTCCTCCGACATGGCGTTCCGCCTCGCCGGCCGCCTCGGCGTCGTCGAGGCCTTGCCGCAGTGCCAGCCGGTGCTGCTCGAGCCGATCCATCTGGTCGAGATCGCCTGCCCCACCGAGGCGACGGCGAAGATCAATGCGCTGATGTCCGGCCGCCGCGGCCAAATCCTCGGCTTCGATACCCGCGAAGGCTGGGACGGCTGGGACCTGGTGCGCGCCAAAATGCCGGAAGCCGAAATCGGCGATCTCATCGTCGAGATCCGCTCGGCGACCGCCGGCGCCGGCACCTTCACCTTCAAGTTCGATCACATGGCCGAGCTCACCGGCCGCACCGCCGACCAGATCATCGCGGCGCGCCGCGCGGCGGAATGAAATAAAGACCGGACTGAAGTGTTTCTTAAGTCGGAAACCTGACGACAATCGCGAGGACCATCATGCGTGCGATGATCGGCGCTGCCGCCTTCACGGCGGCCATGGGGTGCAACATTCCCGCCGGCTACGCTTTCGGCGACGCGCCGTGGTGTGCGGTGAAAAATTTCGGCAGCGACGTGGTCTGGGATTGCCAATATCGTACAGTCGAAGACTGCGTGCCGCACGTGATCGCCGGCGACCGCAGCTTTTGCAACCTCAATCCTTGGCCGGGTCCGGCGACGCCGGCGCCGCGCGTAGATCGCCGCAAGCGCCAGGCGGGCTAGCATCTTAGTGGAGCATGATCTTATCCGAAAACCGGTATCCATCACCGGATCAAGTCCGGTGACAGGCTTTTTCGGGATCATGCTCTGATAATCCAGATTAAGGTTGTAAAATTCACACTTCGCAATTTACTCCCGGCAAAGCATATTGCGGACTGCAAATGCGGCGTTAACGCGATCGTCTGACGTCATCCGGCATAGCTTGTCCGTAACAATGAAAACGCCGGCGCGCCATCGCCGGCAGTTTTGTGAATGCGATGCTGCGGACCCTACGCAAGCTGTTCGAACCCGAGATCGCCGCGCCCCAAACGGGTGGCGGCAAGCTGACGCTACGCGACATCCTGCTGCGCGGCTGGGAGGAGCTGTGGTATCAGCCGAAGATCGAGCTGCGCACCAAGCGTCTGGTCGGCGCCGAGGGTTTGGTGCGGGCGCGGCTGCCGGACGGTAGCATCGTCCCTCCCGTTGCCTTCCTGCCCGGCGCCAAAGAGGAGGAGATGCTGGCGCTCACCGAGCGCGTCATCGTCACCGCGCTGCGCGACTTCGAGGACTGCGCCGTGCAGGGCGCTTCGGTCAAACTCTCGGTCAACGTGCCGGTCTCCGCGCTTACCAAATTGCCGATCGCGCGGATGCTGCGCGAGCATCGGCCGCCGACGCCGAATTGGCCGGGCCTCATCCTCGAGGTCACCGAGGACGAGATCCTGCACGACCTCAAGCTCGCCAATCACGTCGCCGAGGAGCTGCGCGGCCTGCACTGCACGCTGGCGCTGGACGATTTCGGCGCCGGCTATTCGTCGCTGGCGCGGCTGCGGCAATTGCCGTTCAGCGAGCTCAAGATCGACCGCAGCTATGTCAGCAATTGCCACGGCGACAAGGTCAATGGCGGGCTGTGCGAGACCATCGTCAAGCTCGCCAAGCGCTTCGAGCTGATGACCGTGGCCGAAGGCATCGAAAACAGCGCCGAAAGCGATAAGCTCAAGGCGATCGGCTGCGATATCGGGCAGGGCTATCTGTTCGCCAAGCCGATGCCGAAAGCCGAATTCGTCGCCGCGCTCTCGCGCCGCCTGGTCGGGCCGCCGAAGCGGCCGGCAAAACAGCGCGTAGCGGTGACGACGCTCACGCGCGGCGCATTGGCCGATACGTAATCTATTATTCTATTATTCTTCTATTCTTCTCCCTCCCCCTCGTGGGGAGGGTAGGGGTGGGGCAGTGCGGCCGGCGCCCGCGTCCGAGTTTGCGCGCAACGTCCCGACCCCCCACCCTTCCCTCCCCCACAAGGGGGGAGGGAAATCACTGGAGAATTATAAATGCCAGCCTATTGGGTCGCGCGCTCGAAGATCAACGATCCGGCCGCGTACAAGAAATACACCGACCTGGTGCCGGCGATCATCGCCAAATACGGCGGCAAGGTTTTGGCCCGCGGCGGCAAATTCCAGATCATGGAAGGGCCGCAAAAATTTCAACGCTTCGTGGTGATCGAATTCCCGACCTTCGAGCAGGGCGTCGCCTGTTTCACCTCGAAGGAATACGACGCAGCCGCCGCGTTTCGCCGCGCCAACGGCGCCGGCGAGGTCGAGACCATCATGGTCGAAGGCGGCGACGCGACGAAGTGAGGCGGTGAGGGAGGCTACGCCGCGACGCGCGGCTCGCCGCCGCCGGGCGGTGGCACCGGCACGCCGTCGGCTGAGTATTCGTTGAGCTTGTTGCGCAAGGTGCGGATCGAGATGCCGAGCACGTTGGCGGCATGGGTGCGGTTGCCCAGGCAATGCTTGAGCGTCTCCAGGATCAGGTCGCGCTCGACCTCGGCCACGGTGCGGCCGACGAGCGCGCGCGAGACCTGCTCGGCGGCGAGCGCGGCATGCGCCACGCTCGGTGCGCTGCGCTGCTGATCGAGCCGCGCGCCGTCGGGCGCGAGGATCGCTTCGGGGCCGATCGCGTCGCCGCTCGCCATCAGCACGGCGCGGTGCATGGTGTTTTCGAGCTCCCGCACATTGCCCGGCCAGTAGTTGATGGTCAGCGTGCGGCGCGCTTCCTGCGCCAGCGGCCGCGCCGGCACGCCGTTGGCGACGGAGTATTTCCTGATGAAATATTCCGCGAGCTCGATCACATCGGCCGGCCGTTCGCGCAACGGCGGCAGTTTCAGGTTCACGACGTTGAGCCGGAATAGCAGATCCTCGCGAAACGTGTTCTCGCGCACCGCCTCGGCCAGGTTGCGGTTCGAGGTGGCGATGATGCGGATGTCGATCGGCACCGGCCGGGTGCCGCCGACCCGGTCGATCATGCGCTCCTGGATGGCGCGCAGGAGCTTTGCCTGCAGCCGCACCTCCATCTCGGAAATCTCGTCGAGCAAGAGCGTGCCGCCATTGGCCTCTTCGAACTTGCCGACGCGGCGCGCCACCGCGCCGGTGAAGGCGCCCTTCTCGTGGCCGAACAATTCGGATTCCAGAAGCGCCTCGGGGATAGCGGCGCAATTGACGCAGATGAACGGCTTCTTGGCGCGGCCCGAGCGGGCGTGGACGTAGCGCGCCAGCACTTCCTTGCCGGTGCCGGATTCGCCGGTGACCAGCACCGACGCGTCGCTGCCGGCGATCTGCTGCGCCAGCTTCACGACTCTCGCCATGCTGTCGTCGCGGTAGATCAGTTCGCGGCTGTCGTCGGCGACGGCAGCGAGCACGGCGGCAATCAATTCCGCGTCCGGCGGCAGCGGGATGTATTCCTTGGCGCCGGCATGAATCGCGGCGACCGCGGCGCGGGCGTCGGTCGCGATGCCGCAGGCGACGATCGGGGCGTGAATGTGCTCGGCTTCGAGCCGCCGCACCAGGTCGCGGATGTCGCTTGAGACATCGACCATCAAAAGATCGGCGCCGCGGCCCGAACGCAGCACGGCGACGGCCTGAGTGTTGTCCGCGGCATGGGTGACGGTCGCGCCCTTGTCCATCGCGATCTTGGTCGCGGTGGTGAGCTGGCCATTGAGCGTGCCAACGATTAGGAGCCGCATGTTTTTGTTCCTTTTTCGCTACGGCCGGTCAAGCGAGTCACGACCGCTCCGCCTTGATGATTTCCGTCATCGTCACGCCGAGCTTTTCTTCCACCAGCACGACTTCGCCGCGGGCCACCAGGCGGTTGTTGACATAGATGTCGATCGCTTCGCCGACTTTGCGGTCGAGCTCGAGCACGGTGCCGGGGCCGAGCTTGAGCAGGTCGCCGATCTCCATGCGCGCGCGGCCGAGCACGGCCGAGACCTGGACCGGCACGTCGAACACCGCTTCGAGGTCGGCGGCGATGCGCGTCGTCGGCCCCTCCGGCTCCGGCACCATCGGCACATCGGCCTGCCCGCCGCCGTCCTCGAGATTGGGCAATGGAACCTTGCCATCCTCACTCATGCTCGGATCTCCTCAGCATTTCGTGCGCGTCGGCGAAGCTGCGCCGGGCGCTGACATAGCTTGCGACCGCGGCGCTGATCGCCGCGTCGGCTGCGGCGACGTCGCGGCTGATGCCGCCGTCCGCCCATTCGATGCGGCAATCGCCGACGGCGATATCGGGCTCGGCGAGCACGACGAGGCGGCCTTGAAAGCTTTTGGCGCGCACGATGTCGTCGAGTTTTTCGCGCGCCGGGGCGTAGAGCGCGTCGTTGACGCGCACGGCGATGTGCGGCGAGGACACCAGTTCGCGGAAGCAATCGCTCGCCAACGTCGCGATTTCGGCAAACGGCTCGCGCGCGATCAGCGTCGGCACGAGCTTGCGCGCCACCGCCACGGCAACCTCGACGGCTTCGCATTCGAGCCTGGTTTCGATCGCTGCCAGCGCGTCGTTGGCTTTGCCGAGATTGACGGCGATGCGCTCGAGCGCATCGGCCATGCGGCGGTCGGCCTCGACCTTGGCGTCGGCGTGGGCATCGGCATAGCCCTGGCGGCGCGCGAAGGCTTCCGCCTCGGCGAGCTTTATCGCGTGCTCGGCGAGCGTGATCGTCGCGCCGCCCGACTTGCGGTCGGTGCCCGAGGCGAAGTCGACGTCGAACAGGAATTTTGCCGGTGCGCCCATCTTAATACACCAGCTCTTCTTCGCCGCGGCTCTTGGAGATGATGATCTCGCCCTTGGCGGCGAGGTCCTTGGCCAGATTGACGAGCAGCGCCTGCGCCTCGTCGACCTCGCGCAGCCGCACCGGGCCCATGGCCTGCATGTCGTCCATCAGCATCTTGGCGGCGCGCGTCGACATGTTGGACAGGAAGAACTGGCGCACCGGCTCGGTGGCGCCCTTGAGCGCGACCCCGAGCTTGTCCTTTTCGACGTGGCGCATCAGCGTCTGTGCCGAGGCGGTGTCGAGCTTGGTGAGGTCGTCGAACGTGAACATCAAAGTCTTGATGCGTTCGGCGCTCTCGCGGTTTTCCTCTTCAAGCGCGGTGATGAAGCGGGTTTCGGTCTGCCGGTCGAAATTGTTGAAGATTTCCGCCATCACCTCATGGGCGTCGCGGCGCCGCGTCTGCGAAAGATTGGACATGAACTCGGTGCGCAAAGTCTGCTCGACCCGCTCCAGAACTTCCTTCTGCACCGCCTCCATGCGCAGCATGCGGTTGACGACGTCGAGCGCCAGTTCCTCGGGCAGGATGGCGAGCACGCGCGCGGCGTGGTCCGGGCCGATCTTCGACAGCACCACGGCGACGGTCTGCGGATATTCGTTCTTGAGATAGTTGGCGAGCATCTCCTCCTGGACGTTGGAGAGCTTCTCCCACATGTTGCGGCCGGCTGGGCCGCGGATTTCTTCCATGATATTGCCGACCCGTTCGGGCGGCAGGTATTGCTGCAAGAGCCGCTCGGTGGCGTCGTAATTGCCCATGATCGCGCCCGAAGCGGACATGCGCGAGACGAATTCGAGCAGCAGGTTCTCGACCAATTCCGCCTCGATGGTGCCGATGGTCGACATCACCACCGAAATCTGCCGCAACTCGTCGTCGTCAAGCTTGCCCCAGATTTTTGCGCCGTGCTGCTCGCCAAGCGCAAGCATCAGCACGGCGGCGCGTTCCGGCCCTTTGAGCTGGCGTTTGCCGGTCGGCGTCGGTCCCGGGCGGCTGGCGAGGCTCGCCAACGCGCTGGTGATCTCGCGCTGGGCGGCACCGCCCTCGGATTTCTCTCTTTCGGCATAGGCTGATGGCATGGCGTTGATCGGTCAGGCCGCGGCGCTCTCATGCAGCCATTGGCGGATGATTGAAACTGTTTCGTCCGGATTCTTGTCGGCAATCTCACCCACCTTTTGCACCGACTGGGCGTGGACCTGGCCCTGGACCTGGGCAAGGTCGATCATCTTCGATGTTTGATTGAGGTCGGCCTTCAGCGGCTCGCCGCTGGCGATGGCCGGAATCGGGGCGAGGCCCGGATCGATCGGCGGACCGTCACCCAGCATGCCGCCCGGCGGCAGCGCCGGCACGGCGCGCTCATCCGGCGTGACGATGCGGCGTACCAACGGCCGCACCACCATGAACACCACGACGAAGCCAAGGAGGCCCATCACCACCATTTCGATGGCGCGCATGATGTCGTCCTTGGTGAACTGGAACGCCGACAGCCAGCCGCTCGGCTCGGTGATCGGCGCGGCCGCCGTCTCGGCGAAACGCAGATTGACGATCTCGACCTGGTCGCCGCGTTTCTGGTTGAAGCCGATCGCCGAGCGCACCAGGGTGGCGATCTGGTCGAGCTCTTCCTTGCCGCGCGGCTGATAGGTGCTTTCGCCCTTGTCGTTCTTGCCGTAGGTGCCGTCGACCAGGACCGCGACCGAGACGCGGGTGAGCCGGCCGCCTTCGATCACCTCGGTCTTGGTGGTCTTGGAAATCTCGTAGTTGACGATTTCCTCCGATTTGTGGCCTTCGTCGCGCGCCGCAGGGTTCTCGGCGCCGGGCGCGGCCTGGCGCTGACCGCCCGGGATCTCATTGCCGACCGTGACCTGGTTCTCCTTGCCGTCGTTGGTCGCCGTGTTTTCTTCCCGCGTCTGGCTGGAGCGGACGACGCGGCCCTCGGGGTCGTATTTGTCCGAGGTCTGGGTCACGCGGTTGAAATCGAAATCGGCCGCGACCTGGACGCGGGCACGGTTCGGGCCGACGACCGACGACACGATCGCCTCGACCTGGCCCCGCAGGCGCTTCTCGAACGCGGCCTGCCGCTCGTCGGTAGAGACGTCACCGCCGTTCGCATCGTTGCTGGCGCCGTCGGCCAGGAGCTGGCCGCGCTCGTCGACCACCGACACCCGCTCCGGCCGCAGCCCGTTGACGGCACCGGCGACGAGGTGGCGGATGGCGCGGACCTGATGCGGCTCCAGCGCGCCGCGGACCTTGAGCACGATGGACGCGGTGGCATCGACCTTGTCGCGCGAGAACAGCGGACGATCGGGCATCACCAGGTGCACGCGGGCGTCCTGGACGCGGTCGAGCGAGCGGATGGTGCGGGCCAGCTCGCCTTCGAGCGCCCGCACGTTATTGATGTTCTGCACGAAGCTCGTGGTGCCGAGCACCTCCGATTTGTCGAAAATCTCGTAGCCGACGCCGCCGCCCTTGGGCAGGCCGCCTTCGGCGAACGCCATGCGCAGCCGGGCGACGCGGTCCTTCGGCACCAGCACGATGTTGCCATCGTCGCGCAGCTCGTAGGGCACGGCTTGGCGGTCGAGCTCCTTCACGATCGCGGCGGAATCCTCATAGGCGAGATCGGTGAACAGCGGCGTCATCTGCGGCGTCGTCACCCGCATGATGAGGAAGACGAAGAAGCCGATCAGCGCGATGGTGACGGCGCCCATGGCCGCGATGCGCGACGCGCCGAGCGTTTTGACGAACTCGACCAGACCTTGCACCGAGCTTCACCCCTTGGCCCCAGCGACGCCACGCGCCGCACTGGGCAAGATTTGCCCGGTGGATGGTTAGCACCCGGTTAATAAGCGCCTGCTCGCGCGTAATAAGCCGAGCAGTGTGACCTTACGGCGCGAGCGAATCGCATCGCGACCGACTGCCGCGCCAAAAATGCGAAAGCCGGCCAAGATGGCCGGCTGTTCGGAATTCGGTAAGACAGATTAAGCGCGCGTTACTGTCGGTACTGCTGGATGCGTGTGGTGCGCAGGCCGGCGAGGCCGTGCTGGTCGATCGAATATTGCCAGGACAGGAATTCCTCGACCGTGAGCGTATAACGGCTGCACGCCTCTTCGAGCGAGAGCAGTCCGCCGCGCACGGCAGCAACCACCTCCGCCTTGCGGCGAATGACCCAACGCTTGGTTCCAGGCGCGGGCAGATCCGCGATCGTCAGGGGGGAACCGTCCGGCCCGATGACATACTTGACCCTCGGGCGATGAGGTTCGGTCATAGCAACTCTCACGTACTCGACAACACAGGCTGTGACACTAAGCATGGCAGCTTAAAATTTACCTAAGCGGCCGGCGTAATTGGCCGCAAATTGCCGACGATCGCGGCGCCGGCGCTTAAAGATGTTGTTAAGACGGCGCCCACGGTCCGCATTCTCGGCCGAGCGCTCCACGGATCGTCAATGCAACAACTGCGCCAGGCTGCTGTTGTTGGCGGTGCTAATGCCATTGCTGATGCTGTTGCTGATGCTGTTGCCGATGCCGTTGGCGCTGCTGAGGCTGTTGCTAATGAGGTTGCTGCCGCTGTTGATCGATTGGATCGCGCTGAGCGGGTAGCTCTGGCCGCCGACCGTGACCTGCGGCGGGTTCTGGCTGACGTTGACCGAGCTGATGGTGCCTTGCACCTGCGTGGAAACGGTGACCGCCTGGCCGTTGGCGCCGGTGGCATTGATCGACAAAGTGTAGTTGCCGTCCGGCCAGGTGACGCCGTTATTGCCCTGGCCGTTCCAGGTATAGGTCTGGGTGCCGGCGGACAGCGGCATGGTTCCGGTGAAGGCGACCTGTCCGGTCGAGCTGGTGATGGTGACGGCGCCGGTGGCCGGCGAGGGCGAGGAGAAGCCCCACGTCGCCGCGCTGCCGGTCGCGTTGGACAGCGTCGCGGTGTTGCTGTTGATGGTGACATTGGCGCCGACCAGTTGCAGCGCCTGCAAGGACTCCGTGGACTGCTGCATCGAGATCAGCGTTTGCAGGTTTGTGTTCATGTTGACCTGCTGCTCGACGGAGGCGAACTCGACGAGCTGCTGGGTGAACTGATTGGTATCAAGCGGACTGAGCGGGTCCTGGTTCTGCAACTGCGTGGTCAGGAGCGTCAGGAAGGTATTGAAGTTGCCGGCGAGCTGTTGCGATCCGACGTCGCCGGCAGCCTGCGCGGTGCTGGCGTTCGACGTGGTTGTCGTCGGCGTTGTTGCTGTGGTCGTTGTCATAGTTCGTCCCCAAAAAAAGCCGTTGCTGTTCACACGCGGATATCGACGCCGCTGCCGAGGCCGGCGCGGGAATAGATTTGCTTGGCCTGGATGACCGGCGCCTCGGCGTCGGGAATGACGAGGTGCGCCGCGCTCGGCTGCGCGTCGCTGCCGCTGTTGCCGTTCTGGCCGGCGAAGGATTGATCGCGCAGCGTGAATTGCAGGCCGTTATCGGCGGTTTTCAGCCCGGCCTGCTCCAGCGCGCGTTCGAGCTGCGGCTGCTGGTTCTGCAGCAGTTGCAGCGTATCGGCACGATCCACCGTGACATGGGACGTCACTTGGCCGTCGTGGCTGACGTCGAGGCGGACATCGATGCGGCCGAGGTCGGGCGGATCGAGCCGGATGTCGAACTGGCTAGAGCCGGCCTGGGCGCGCGAGGCGATGGCGACGGCGAGGCCGGCAATGGGGACGGTGGCTGCCATGGCGGTGCCGGGCGCCGCCGCGGCCGCAGCGGGGGCGGCCTGGTTTGCGACAATGCCGAAATTGGGCAGGCCCTCGGTGGCCGCCTTTGCCGCGTTCCATCCGCTCTGCGCCGACGGCGATCCGCCGGCATCGGATGCCGGCGTTGCGGCAAGCGCATCGATGTGTGTCGCGGCGGCGCCGCCGCTCTGCGATGTTATAATGGTGTCGCTGTCGGCGCGCGTCTGCACCTGCGGCGCTGCGCTGCCGTTCCAGGCTTGGCTGTCCGTCGCAGCAGCACTATCGGCGTTCGCGATCGGATCGTTGCTGTTGGCCGATGACGGTTGCTTGCTTGCCGTGCTCGGCTTGGCGACTTGAGCCGGCGTGGCGACCTTGGCGGTTTGCACCGGCACGACGATCTTGGCGTCTTGCGCCGCGCCGGCGATCTTTGCGTCTTGTGCCGATACAGCGATCTTGGCGTCTTGCCCCGCGGCGGAAGTCTTGGCATCCGGCGTCGCCGACGGGTCGTTGGCGCTCTGGCTCGATGCGTTGGCATCGACAAACGGCAGCGCCGGTTTTGCGCTGGCAGGCGCCGAACCGCCGATCGCCGTATCCGGCGCCGCCGCCGCTGCCGGCGCGCTATTGACGACCGCATTGGCGACAATCGCTGCCGCAACGGGCTGTATCTGGGCGTCGGTCGTCGCGACGGCGACGGCAGCGCCGGCGTCGGTCTCACTGCCGCTGTCGTCCTGGTTGTCCGATGAGGTTTTTGTCGCGGCATCCGGTGTCGCGGCATTAGCCGCGGCGCCAGCGAAGGCGGCCGCCGCTGCCCCGGCAAAAACGCCGAGGGCCGTGCCGCCGCCGGTGGTGTCGGTCGGCGCCGTGACGGCCTGATTGGGGATCGCGTTCTGGGCTGGGCTTGGATTTACCGTTGCGTTTGAATTTGCAACCGGAGGCGCGACGGCATTGGCGTTTTTCGTCGCGTTAGCGGACGTCTGCGTGCCCGGCGTCGTGGTCTGAGCCGCGCCGGTCGTGCCGTTGGTGCGGCGGGCGGAGAATTTCGCCGCGGGTTGATCGGCCGCCGTGGACGTGCGCGAGGCGGCCGGTTGCGGCGTCGGCTGGGTGGTGTCGGAGGCAGCTGCGGCGTCGAGCATGGCCGCAAAGGGGCCGCCGCCATTGTCCTGGGTGTTGTCTTGATTTGCCGCCGGCGTCTGCGGCCATGGTGAAGGCGCGACTGCGGGGGTGGCACTGACGTTCGACGCTGTACTCGACACTGCGGGACCTCTGCGATCTCTGGCGCAGTGACCTGCTTGCAACCCGCGGGCCAGCCCGCCGCACATGGAAATACGCGCAAATTCAATGGCTTAATGAGATTGGGCGGCAGCCGGGCACGGCAGCCCTTGCGTCCGCTCGGCAACTTTTGCCGCTTCCCCCCGTTGTTCACCGCTGCCCGCGCA
>JBAUYI010000276.1:0-2307 GCA_049584715.1 Xanthobacteraceae bacterium | reverse complement strand
CGTCGGCCCGAAAACCATGAAAGACAATCGCAATGTTCGATATACACCGTGTCCAACTTGACTGGGGTGGCCGCAACCTAACGCTGGAAACCGGCAGGATCGCGCGTCAAGCCGACGGAGCCGTGCTCGCCACATATGGCGAGACTAGCGTGCTCGCCGCCGTCGTCGCCGCCAAGCAGCCGAAGGAAGGCATCGATTTCCTTCCGCTGACCGTCAACTACACCGAGAAATATTACGCGGCCGGCCGAATTCCCGGCGGCTACTTCAAGCGCGAGCGCGGTCCGACCGAAAAGGACACGCTGACGTCGCGCCTGATCGACCGTCCGATCCGTCCGCTGTTCGCCGACGGCTGGCGCTGCGATACCCAGGTGACCATCACCGTGCTGTCGCATGACCAGGAGAACGATCCCGACATCGTCGCCATGGTGGCGGCGTCCGCGGCGCTGACGCTGTCCGGCGCCCCGTTCATGGGCCCGATCGGCGGCGCCCGCGTCGGCTTCATCAACAACGAATACGTGCTCAATCCCACCCTCGACGAGATGAAGGAGAGCCAGCTCGACCTCGTCATCGCCGGCACGCAAGACGCCGTGATGATGGTGGAATCGGAAGCCAAAGAACTGTCCGAGGAGATCATGCTCGGCGCGGTGATGTTCGGTCACCGGCATTTCCAGCCGGTGATCGGGGCGATCATCAAGCTCGCCGAGAAAGCCGCCAAAGAACCGCGCGAGCTTGTCGTCGCCGACAACAAGGCGCTGGAAAAGGAAATCCTCGGCATCGCCGAGAAGGACCTGCGCACCGCCTATGCGATCGTGCGCAAGCAGGATCGCCAGGATGCCGTCGCCGCCGTCAAGCAGAAGGTGATGGCGCACTTCTTCCCCGAAGGCGCCGAACCGACCTACGACAAGCAGGCGGTCGCCGGCGTGTTCAAGGAGCTCGAAGCCAAGATCGTGCGCTGGAATATCCTCGACACCGGCAAGCGCATCGACGGCCGCGACGTGAAAACCGTCCGGCAGATCGTGGCGGAAGTCGGCGTGCTGCCGCGCACCCACGGCTCGGCGCTGTTCACCCGCGGCGAGACCCAGGCCTTGGTGGTCGCCACGCTCGGCACATCCGAGGACGAGCAGTTCATCGATGCGTTGCAAGGAACCTATAAGGAGACGTTCCTGCTGCATTACAATTTCCCGCATTATTCGGTCGGCGAAACCGGGCGCACCGGCGCGCCGGGCCGCCGCGAGATCGGCCATGGCAAGCTCGCCTGGCGGGCGATCCATCCGATGCTGCCGGCGAAGGAAGAATTCCCCTACACCATCCGTATCGTCTCCGAGATCACGGAGTCGAACGGCTCGTCATCGATGGCGACGGTGTGCGGCTCTTCGCTGGCGCTGATGGATGCCGGCGTGCCGCTAAAGCGGCCGACCGCGGGCATCGCCATGGGGCTCATTCTCGAGGACAAGCGCTTTGCCGTGCTCTCCGACATCCTCGGCGACGAGGATCATCTCGGCGACATGGACTTCAAGGTGGCCGGCACCGAAGGCGGCGTCACCTCGCTGCAAATGGACATCAAGATCGCCGGTATCACCGAGGAGATCATGAAGGTCGCCTTAGCCCAAGCCAAGGACGGCCGCCTGCATATCTTGAACGAAATGTCGAAGGCCTTGACCAGCGCCCGCGCCGAGCTCGGCGAATACGCGCCGCGCATCGAGACGTTCAAGATCCCGACCGACAAGATCCGCGAAGTGATCGGCACCGGCGGCAAGGTGATCCGCGAGATCGTGGAAAAGACCGGCGCCAAGATCAACATCGAGGACGATGGCACGGTGAAGGTCGCCTCCGCCGACGGCGAGTCGATCAAGGCGGCGATCAACTGGATCAAATCGATCGCGTCCGAGCCGGAAGTCGGCCACATCTACGAGGGCACCGTCGTCAAGGTCATGGACTTCGGCGCCTTCGTAAATTTCTTCGGCGCCAAGGACGGCCTCGTCCATATCAGCCAATTGGCGCAGCGGCGGGTGCAGAAGACCTCCGACGTCGTCAAGGAAGGCGACAAGGTCAAGGTCAAGCTCTTAGGCTTCGACGAACGCGGCAAGACGCGTCTGTCGATGAAGGTCGTCGATCAGGAAACCGGCGAAGACCTCGAAGCCAAGCAGAAGGCCGAGGGCGAGCCGCAACGTGAGGCAGCAGCCAGCGGCGCTGCGGAATAACCGCTGGGTTTGTTGCCGAGAGTTATTCGCAAAGGCGGCCGCAAGGCCGCCTTTGTCGTTTTGCGTCAGTCGATCACCGCGACGTGATCGCTCGATGCCGGCGCGG
>JBAUYI010000275.1:0-2028 GCA_049584715.1 Xanthobacteraceae bacterium | reverse complement strand
GCACTTGAACAGGAACGGAATGCTGAAAACGCCGAAGCGCGGATCGACACCGGTGAAGAAGTCGGCGGGATTTTCGTAAGCCTCGATGGTGCCGAGCTGCAAGCCTTCGATCATCGCCGACGGGCTGCCGAGCTGGCCGCCGGCAAAGACCTGGACTTCGACGCGGCCATTGGTTGCTTGCGGCAGCACCTCCGCCAGCTTGTGGCCGAATTTCTCTTGCATGTCGCCGCGCGTCACGACGGCCCATTTCAGCACGTATTGCGCCGCCGAGACGGCCTTGGGCACGATGGCGAACGCAAGCGGCACCCCCAGCGCAAACGGTAACAGAGCAAGCAGAAAGCGATGTCGCATATTGGCCTCCCCAGCCGCGGCGATTTTCCGCGCTCATTTGTTTTATGCTCGCCGCCTGCGCTAACGACGGGCCGTTGACGGCGACACAGTATCCCAGCACAAAATGCTGTCAATTATAGTGCGACAAAAGTGCGAGCGCTCATCATAACCGCGCGTTGTGCGGATCAGGGAGTACGTCATGAAAATTGGAATTGTCGGATTGGGCCGCATGGGCAGCGCGATATCACAGCGTTTGCGTCAGCAAGGCTTCAACGTCGTGGGCTGGGACCACAACGCAGAGGCGAACCGCGCGCTGGCGGCGGGCGGATTGGGGATCGCCGCCAATCCGCGTGAGATCGCCGCCCAGGCCGAAATCGTGATTTCCATCATCACCGAGGATCACGGCATCCGGCGCATCTTCAACGGGCCGGACGGTTTTCTCAGCGGCGACGTCAAGGGCAAGCTGTTCATCGAAATGAGCACGTTGCAGCCGATGACCGGCCGCGAATTGGCGCCCCTGGTCGATGGCAAAGGCGCGCGGCTCATCGAATCGCCGGTGCTCGGCACCATTCCGCAAGTGCGCGACGGCAAGCTATTCGCCATGGTCGGCGGCCGCGCTGAAGACCTCGACCGCGCCCGTCCGGTGCTGGAAAAAATGACGCGCCGTATCGTGCATATGGGACCGAACGGCGCCGGTTACGCAATGAAGCTCGCCGTCAATCTCGGTCTCGGCGCCTATATCCAAGCGGTGTCGGAATCGCTGGCGCTCGGCCTAAGGCAAGGCCTCACGCTCGATCAGATGCTCGATGTGTTGCAGGAGGCGCCCTATGCCAGCGGCTGGCTGAAGAGCAAGATCGACGTGCTCAAGGGCGCGCCGGCCGAGATGACCCTCGACATCCGCACGTTGCGCAAGGATTTGATGTCGGCTGTGGCGACCGGTGCGCTCACCGGCGTGCCGATGCCGCTGTCGGCGGCCACGCTGGTTTCGCTTTCGGCGGCGGTCGCCGACGATTACGGCAGCGGCGATCTGGCCGAACTGCCGAAATTCCTGCGCGAGGCGATGCTGCAGAATTTCGCCTAGGTTGCCTGCAGATTTAGTCCATCGTCTCAGTAGCCTAGCTCGGCTCAGTCTGCGATGATGGGCCTTTGTGGGGCGAACGCCCACCGGGCTATAATCTCACCACAATAAATTAGGGAGGAAGCGATCATGACCGTCAAATGGGGGGGCGCCGCATCGCGCGCCGGCAAAGTCGACAAGCAACGCCGCAAGCTTCTTAAGCTTGCTGCGGCCGGCAGTGCCGGGCTCATCACATCGCCGTGGACGTTCCAGTCCTCACGCGCGGCACCCAAGACCATCAAGATCGGGCAGATCACGCCGGAAACCGGGCCAATCGCCGCATTCGGCGAGCCCTCGAAATGGGTTGCCGAGGAGGTGAGCAAGTTTTTGGGTGACGGCATCGTCGTCGCCGGCGAGAAACATCGCGTCGAAATTCTCAACCGGGACAGCCAATCGAATCCGAACCGCGCCTCGGAGGTTGCGGCGCAGCTCATCAATAATGACCGGGTCGACATCATGATCGCCTCGTCGACCGGCGATACGACCAATCCGGTCGCCGATCAGTGCGAACTCGCCGGCGTGCCATGCATCACGTCGGACGATCCGTGGCAGTCCTGGTTCTTCGGCCGCAAGGGCGACCC
>JBAUYI010000274.1:0-3038 GCA_049584715.1 Xanthobacteraceae bacterium | reverse complement strand
CACGATGATGTGTGGCGGCAAAGACAAGACAAGCAAAATCCAGTAACCCGAGGGAGACTACGATGACCTACAATAAACTAGCGATGCCGAGCCGCCGCAAAGTCTTGCTGGCCGGAGCAGGTCTGCTGGCCGCGCCCGCGCTGTTCACGAGTTCCGCCTTTGCTATGACGCCTGCCGAAATCAAGGCCAAGGGCAAGGTCGTCATCGGCATTCAAGGCGACAACCCGCCATGGGGTTTCGTCAATTCCAGCGGCGTGCAGCAAGGTTTGGACGCCGATATCGGCGAACTTTACGGCAAGTATCTGGGGGTGCCCGTCGAATTCGTCCCGCTGGAGGTCGCCAACCGCATTCCGGCGTTAACCTCCGGTCGGGTCGATGTGTTGTTCGCCACGATGGCGATGTTTCCCGATCGTGCGAAGGCCGTGCAATTCAGCAAACCTTACGTCGCGAACGTGATCCTGCTCATCGCGCCGAAGTCGATCGAGATCAAGACCAATGCCGACATGGCGAAACTATCGAGTATCGGCGTGGCGCGCGCCGCCGCCCAGGATACTCAAGTCACCAAAAACGCACCTCCCGGCACCAGCATCCTGCGCTTCGACGGCGATGCCGCATCGATCCAAGCCTTGGTCTCCGGTCAGGTGCAGGGCCTCGGCGGCAACATGTTCTATATCGACCGGCTGAACGAGGCGAAGCCGGGTGTCTGGGAGAATAAGCTGGAGTTCTCCCGCATCTACAACGGCGCTTGTACGCGTCTCGGTGAAAAGGAAATGAATGCGTCGGTGAATGCGTTTATCGATCAGATCAAGGCGAACGGAGAACTCGCCAAGGCGCACGAAAAGTGGATGAAGCTTCCGCTGCCGACGAATTTTCCTGAATCCATGGAAGGCGTTCCCTTCGTCGCCAACTGACGCATAGGTCGAAGGCATTCATGACGAACCGCGCCCCTTCAACATCTGCTCCGTCGGCCGTGCCGATGGTCGTAATGGAGACCGTAGAAAAGTGGTTTGGCTCGTTTCAGGCCCTGTTCAATATCAATTTGACGGTCCGCGCAGGCGAAAAGATCGTTCTCTGCGGTCCGTCGGGTTCGGGCAAGTCGACTTTGATCCGCTGTATCAATCACCTCGAAAGATACGAAAAAGGCCGTATCGTTATTGATGGAATTCATCTCGACGACAATCCAAAGACCATCAACGCCGTACGGCAGGAAGTCGGAATGGTATTCCAGCAATTCAACCTTTTCCCGCATCTGACGATAATGCAGAACTGCACGCTGGCGCCGATGCGGGCGCGTCACGCGTCACGGGCGTCGGCGGAAGCGACCGCTCGGCGGTTGCTTGCCCGGGTCCAGGTTCTCGACCAAGCCGACAAATATCCGGCGCAGCTTTCCGGCGGCCAGCAACAACGCGTTGCCATCGCGCGCGCGCTCTGTATGGAGCCCAAGTTGATGCTGTTCGATGAGCCGACCTCGGCCCTCGATCCGGAGGTCGTGAAAGAGGTCCTCGATACCATGATCGGGTTGGCGCAGGACGGAATGACCATGATTTGCGTTACCCACGAAATGGGCTTTGCTCGGCAGGTCGCGGATCGTGTGATCTTCATGTCGGAGGGTTCGATCGTTGAGGAAGCATCGCCGGACGAGTTCTTTGAAAACCCGAAGCACGAGCGGACCAAAAGGTTCCTGAGTCAGATTTTGACCCATTGATTGCAGGGTGGAGGAAAATGAACAACATGAACAAACCGATCTACGTCATCAACGGCCCGAACCTAAATCGGCTGGGCAAGCGAGAGCCGGCGATCTACGGCAAGACGACGCTCGCAGAGGTCGAGATTATGTGCCGCGATACTGCCGGTAGTCACCCGCTCGTATTCAAACAATCGAATGCAGAATTCGAGATCATTGGCTGGATTCACGAGGCGATCGATGAAGGCGCGGGGATCATTATCAATCCGGCGGGACTGACGTTTACCTCAATTCCGATCTTGGACGCGCTGAAGATGTTTCCCGGACCGATCATTGAGTTGCACATCACCAATGTGCATCGCCGTGAGGAGATTTATCACAACTCGCTGGTTTCGAAGGTTGCAACCACGGTCATCGCCGGCGCAGGCGCGCGCGGCTATCCGCTTTCCGTCACAGCGATGCTGGGCCTACTGTCGGACGGTGCCACCGTAAGAACCTGATCCGTCAATCTCGGAGTCAGACCAAGCGAGGCGCGTGTCGAGGAATGCAGGGCGTAATCCCAACAAATCAGACGCGCTGACGATGGGATGTTTTGATGGGAGCGTGCCTACGCGCGGCGCACGTCATTATCTCGCGATAGCTCCCTAAAGTTGTCGATAAAAGTATACAGCTACACCGATCATCGTCAGGATGCTTGCAGAGCCATCATTCCGAATGGCTCAAGCGGGGAGACGCAAGCATGTGCAAACTTTGCCATCAAGGAATGCTGCGAAACCATTTCGGCTCGCGGCGCAATTTTCTTAAAGGAGCGGCGGCAACCGGAGTTGCCGCGGCCGGTCTCAATCTCTTCGCCCCGCGTCCCGCCTCGGCGGATTTCCAGGGCGCGGGCGATCCACCTCAGGACAGCGGCAAGCCGTACCGGCGCTACGTCATTCGCGGCGGGTCGGTGATGTCGATGGACTATCCGAATGTGGGCGACTTCGCTCAAGCCGACGTCTTGGTCGAGGGCAATACGATCCTCGCCGTCGGGCCGCATATAGCGGCAGGCACCGCCGACGTGATCGATGCCACCGGGCGCATCGTGATGCCCGGCTTCATCGATACGCACCACCACCAGTTCGAAACGGCGCTGCGCAGCTACCTCTCGGACGGCGTCCTTATCAACGATGGTTCCGGTACGCCGAGCGGCAGCACGACCTACTACGAGTACATCCTCAACAAATTCGCTCCGGTGTACCGGCCGCAGGACGTCTACATCAACGAGTTATTCGCCTCGCTGAGCCAGCTCGATGACGGCGTCACGACGGTGCACGACGTCTCGCAGATCCAGCACTCGCCCGCGCACTCAGATGCC
>JBAUYI010000273.1:0-10159 GCA_049584715.1 Xanthobacteraceae bacterium | reverse complement strand
GGCTGCGCCTGCGGCAACGCCGGCGCCCGAGACCGCTCCGTCCAACCCCACCACCGCACCGTCGCCTTCGCAGAATGCCGCGGCACCTGCAGCCACCGAGCAGCCCGTCGGCCAAACCTCCGCCAGCCGCATGCAGCTGCCGCAAGACCTGTCGCCGTGGGGCATGTTCCTGGATGCCGATCGTCTCGTGAAGGGTGTCCTGATCGGGCTCGCCCTCGCCTCGCTCGTGACCTGGACGGTCTACATCGCCAAGACATTCGAACTGCGCACCGCACGCCGCGAGGTGCGTGACGGACTTCGCATCCTCACCAAGGCGGCGACGCTCGCCCAGGCGCACGAGCAACTACGCAACGGCACGACTCCGGTGGCGCAACTGATGCAAGCGGCGGCGCAGGAAATCCGCCTCTCCGCGAACGCCCGCGGCGACGGCTTGAAGGAACGCATCGCCTGGCAGCTCGAGCGCCTCGAAATGGCGACCAGCCGAAAAATCTCCCGCGGCACCGGCGTGCTCGCAACCGTCGGCTCGACCGCCCCGTTCGTCGGCTTGTTCGGCACGGTGTGGGGCATCATGAACAGCTTCATCGGCATTTCCAACGCCCACACCACCAATCTCGCGGTGGTGGCGCCCGGCATCGCGCAAGCTTTGCTGGCGACCGCGCTCGGCCTCGCCGCCGCGATCCCTGCGGTCATGATCTACAACGTGCTGGCGCGGCAGACGGCGCATTATCGTGCGCTGCTCGGTGACGCCTCGGCGCTGGTGATGGGGCTGGTCAGCCGCGACCTCGACCGCGCCAAGCTGCCGCTCGCTCAAGCGGCCGAGTAATTACCGTGGCAATCCGTCTCGATCACGGCTCCGACGAACTGACCGAGGTGCATGACATCAACGTCGTGCCGTTCATCGACGTCATGCTGGTGCTCCTGATCATCTTCATGGTGGCGGCGCCGCTTGCCACCGTCGACGTGCCGGTCGACCTGCCCTCGTCGAACACGCAGCCGCAGCAGCGGCCCGACAAGCCGATCTATCTCACCATCAAGGCCGACCTCACGCTGGCGATCGGCGACGATGCAGTGGCGCCCGGCGCGCTGACGGCGACGCTCGATGCGCTCAGCGGCGGCAACAAGGAAGACCGCATCTTCCTGCGCGCCGACCGCGCCGTGCACTACGGCGACGTGATGCAGGTGATGAACGATCTGCGCTCCGCCGGCTACCTCAAGATCGCCCTCGTCGCGCTCGAAACGCGGGACGTGAAATGACCGCGCGCGCGCTCACCTGGTTCGAGGACGACGATCCGCGCGACCTTTTCCGCTGGGCGGTGGCGGCCGCCGTCGTGGTCTGCCTGCATGTCGCGCTGATCGGCGGTTATCTATTGTGGCAGCCGCAGTCGGATGACGATATGGGGGATGAGGCGTCGATCATCGCCATCCAGCTGACCCCGCAGGAAAACGAGCAGGTGGAACAGGCCAAGGTCGACGCACCGCAGCCGCCGCAGGATACGACGCCCGAGGTTACGCTGCCTGAGGAAAAGCCGCCCGAGAAGGTCCAGCCGACCAATCCGTCGGAGCGCACCACGGCGCGCGTCGAGGCCGCCGCACCGAACATCGATCCGTCATGGTCGGCATTCATGGTCAAGCAGCTGCAACGCTTCAAGAGCTATCCGAGCGGCGCGCGGGCGCGCAACGAAGAAGGCATTGCGGTATTGGCCTTCACCTTGGACCGCAGCGGCCACGTGGTGTCGTGGCAAGTCGTGACCAGCTCCGGTTATCCCGATCTCGACGCCGAGGTGGGCACCATGGTCGCGCGTGCCCAGCCGCTGCCGGCGTTCCCGGCGAGCATGCCGCAAGCGCAACAGGATTTCAGCGTTAAGATCCACTTCACGCTGCGCTGAAGGCTTCCGGCGCGCGGACACCCCTCCCCCGGCGCTCTGCGGCGGATTAGTATCCTGGCATCCGATCAAGGAGGAACCATGCGTACCAAACAGTGCCTGACGCTTGCCGACGTGAAGACAATGATCGCCGCGTGCGAGGCCGAGGCCGCCAAGAACAAATGGGCGGTGGCGATCTCGGTGGTCGACGATGGCGGCTTCCTGTTGGGCTTTCAGCGCATGGACGGCGCGCCGGCGATCTCGGCCGAAGTGTCCATGGGTAAGGCCAAAACCTCGGCCATGACCAAGCGGCCGAGCAAATTCTTCGAGGACCGCATCAAGGAGCGCCCGGCCTTTGCCGGCTTTCCCGCCGGCATTCTGATCCAGGGCGGCATGCCGGTGATGCACCAGAACGAATGCGTCGGCGCCATCGGCGTCTCCGGCGTGCAATCGCACGAGGACGAGCAGATCGCGCAGGCCGGAGCGAGCGCGCTCGCTTAAAGCACGCTCGTCAAGACGACAAAGCTTACTCGGCCGGCACGCCCGCGAGCGCGCCCGGCCGGGTGACCGTACGTTCGAAATTGAGCCAGAACGTGCTCACGGCCGACACCAATGCGAGGCCGGCTAGCAGATAGAGCCCAGACTCAAAGCTTCCGGTATAGTTCTTGATCCAGCCGACGGCACTCGGGCCGAAGAAGCCGCCGAGATTGCCGATGCCGTTGATCCAGGCGATGCCGGACGCCGCCGCACTGCCGGTCAGGATCATCGACGGCAAGGTCCAGAACGGTCCCTTGGTGCCGTAGAGGCCGATCGTGGCAATGGTCATGCCGACCACGGCCCAGACCGTGCCGATCGTCATGCCGGCGATGACGAGACCGACCGCGGCGACGATGCAAGCCACGCACAAATTCCAGCGCCGCTCGCCGATGCGGTCGGAGAACCAGCCCCAGGCCACCATGCTCAAGGCGCCGAATGCGTATGGGATCATGCTGATCCAGCCGACCTGCATATTGCTCACCCCGAGCTGCTTGACCATTTGCGGCAGGAACAGGAGGAGTCCGAGGCTCGCGGTGACGATGCCGAAATAGTTCAGAGTCAGGATCAAGACCCTGGGCTCCCAGAACGATTGCCAAAGGCTGATTTTGCGCTTGGCTTCGATCAGCTTGCGCTCGTCCTCGAGCGTGTCGATGAGCCAGTTGCGCTCCTGTTCCGTGAGCCAATGGGCCTGGTGCGGCCGGTCGGTGACGAAAATCAGGAAGAAAAATCCGACGAGGACGGTCGGGATCGCTTCGGCGATGAACATCCATTTCCAGCCGGCCATGCCCAACACCCCGTTGAGCTCGAGCAGCGCCGTCGACAGCGGCGCACCGGCCGCCACCGCCAGCGGCAGCGCCACAGTGAAACCCGCCATGATGCGGCCGCGGTGCCATTCCGGGAACCAGTAGGTGAAGAACAGGATCATGCCGGGAAACAAGCCGGCCTCGGCAAGGCCGAGCAGAAAGCGCATCGTCAAAAAGCTCCACGGCCCGACGACGAACGCCGTAGCGCCGGACAAGATGCCCCAGCTGATCATGATGCGCGCGATCCAGATCCGCGCGCCGACCTTTTCCAGAATGAGGTTGCTCGGCACTTCGAACAGGAAATAACCCCAGAAGAAGGCACCGGTCGCCATGCCGTAAGTCGCGGCGTCGAGGCCCAGATCCTTGTTCATGGTGAGGGCTGCAAAGCCCACATTGATGCGGTCGAGGTAGCAGAGAAAATAGGTGAGGACGGCGAGTGGCAAGAGCCGCCAATAGACTTTGCTTGCCGTCGACTTCTCGACCGTATCGGGCATGGTTGCCTCCCAGGACATGTTGCGGCTCTTTTCGGCCATTGCGTTCCAGCATAGACCCGCCGGTGCCGCGTGCAACAGGCCGAAAGGCCGCATTGGATTTGCCCGCGGCCGCGCAATTTCGGATGATCGCCGCGAACACAAAACCATGAGAATCGGCAATGTTCGGCTGGCGTAAACGCATCGGCTATATCGGCCCGACCGTGATGGAGGTCGTGCCTTACGAGTTCTATCGGTTCGCGCCCGACGGTGTCGGCCTGGTCGGCGTCACTTGCAATATCGACGATTGGAGCGCGGACTATTTCGACAAAGCGCTGGCGCAGGTGACGACGGCCGCGGCCTATCTCGGCTCGCGCGCCGTCGATTTCATCATTCACGGCGGCGGCCCGTTGATCGTGGCGCGCGGCAAGGGATTTGAGGACATCATCGTCAACGACATCGAGAAGGCTTCGGGAGTGCGCGCAACGACCGGCATACGCGCCGCCATGGAAGCGCTACGCCATTTTGGCGCGCAGCGCGTCGCGATGGCCTCGCCCTACCCCGAGCGCCACGATCGCGCCATGGCCGATTATTTGAGCGCCCACGGATTTGAGATCGTGTGCGCCGAAGGCTTGGATGTGCCGTTCAAGCGGCTGCAGGCCGTGCCGCCGGTAGATATAAAAGTCTTCGTCGAGGGTGTTGTCCGCCGCGCGCCGGCTTGCGATGCCGTCTACCTGCCCTGCCCGCAATGGCAGGCGGCGCAGATTGTCGATACGCTGGAGCGCGATCTCGGCATTCCGGCGATTTCATATTCGCATGCGAGCTTTTTTGCCGCCTTCAAGGCGCTCGGCATCAAGGAGCCGATCAAGGGCCACGGCCGGCTGCTGGCCTCGCTCGCGGATGCCGGGGCATGAGGCGCGCGGCCTATCTCGGCATTTCCCTGATTTGCATCGTGCTGCTGAAGCCGACAGCGGCGCGCGCCGAAACGGTCGCGGACTTTTACCGCGGCAAGACCATCGAGCTTGCCATCGCCGGCGCTCCGGCGGGCGGTTACGACGTCGCCGCTCGCCTGCTTGCCAGCCACATCAGCCGGCACATTCCCGGTACTCCGACGGTCATCGTCAAAAACATGCCCGGCGCCGCCGGGCTCATCGTCACCAATTTTCTCTACAACGTCGCCAAGCGTGACGGCACTGTGATCGGCATGCCGACCAGCAACGTGCCGCTCGAGCCGCGCCTGAAACTGCTTTCGCCTGACGGCAGCAACGTCAAATTCGATCTGGCGAATTTTTCCTGGATCGGTACGCCGCTACAGGAACCGCAAGTCACCTGGGTCTGGCACACTGCGCCGGCGGCGAGCGTCGAGGATCTGAAATCAAACACGATCCTGATGGGCGCCACCACCGCGTCGGCCGACAATGCCATCCTGCCGATGCTGGTCGACGAATTGATCAGCACCAAGATGAAGGTGCTGACCGGCTATCAGGGCCAGAACGAGATCAATCTCGCCGCCGAACGCGGCGAGGTGCAGGGCAACAATACCGGATTGTCCAATCTCACCGTCAACAAGGCCGACTGGCTGCGCGATCACAAGGTGCGCATCCTGTTGCAGTTCGGCAATGAGCGGCTACCGCAATTGCCCGACGTGCCGACTGCGATCGAATTGGCATCGTCGGACGCAGATAAAGCCATGCTGCGGTTCTACGGCCTCAAATTCACCATGGCGCGGCCGCTGCTCATTCCGCCGCAAGTGCCGGCGGAGCGCACCGCCGCGTTGCAGGCGGCGTTCGAAGCGACAATGCAGGATCCCGCATACATCGAAGAAGCCAGGCACATCGGCCTCGATACCAATTGGCTCGGCGCCAAGGCGATCGCGGCGCGCGTCGGCGACATCGCCGCGACACCGCAGGCGGTGGTCGATCACCTGCACGAGCTACTCGCCCGCGGCGGCGCCAAATAGCGCCGTCATGGCAGCCACACGGAGAGGTTGGCACTCCCCGGCCAAAACCTGTTGTATGATGGGCAAGGACTTTCTCTCGGGAGGATAGCATCGTGCTTGCGCCCGCCGCCGCGTCCATGCAATCCCGCATCGCCATGTACAATGACAATGCGCTCAAGATCGGGCTGTTCGGCGCCAACTGCTCGTCCGGCCGCTCGGCCACCAAAGTGCCGGAGCGCTGGTCGGCAAGCTGGGAGGATTGCCTGGCGCTGGCCAAGCTCGCCGACGAGGCCGGGCTCGATTTCATGTTGCCGATCGCGCGCTGGAAGGGTTACGGCGGCGAGACCGATTTCCATGGCGCTACGCTTGAGACCATCACCTGGGCGGTCGGGCTGTTGTGCGCGACCAAGCAGATGACGGTGTTCGGCACCGTGCACGCACCGCTGTTTCACCCGCTGATCGCGGCAAAAGAATTCGTCACCGCCGATCACATCGGCCAAGGCCGGGTCGGCGTCAACATCGTGTGCGGCTGGAACGAAGGCGAATTCGACATGTTCGGCGTGCAGCAGCGCCAGCACGACACGCGCTACGCCTATGCGCAGGAATGGGTCGATGTGGTCAGGCAGGCCTGGACCCGGGAGGACACGTTCGATTTCGACGGCGAATTTTTGCACCTCAAAGCGGCGCGCGCCTGGCCAAAACCGTTCGGCGGCACGCGGCCATTGATGATGAATGCCGGCTCGTCCGGGGTCGGGCAGGCTTTCGCTCTACGCAATTGCGACGCGTTCTTCGTGGCCAGCGCCGGAACGCGGCAGTCGCTCGCCGGCAACGCAGCCAAGGTGACCGAGGTCAAGACTGCCGCCAAGACTCTCGGCCGCGACATTGAAATCTTCACCGTCGGGCAGGTGATCTGCCGCCCCACGCAGAAAGAAGCGGACGAGTACTATCAGCACGTCAACATCGACAACGCCGACTGGGGCGCCATCGACGGCATGCTGGCGAACAAGAGCATGACACCGCAAACCATGCCGCCCGGGGAGTATGACGCCAAACGCCGGTATTTCGCGGCAACCGCCGTCGGCGGCTACCCGTATGTCGGCACTCCCGACCGCGTCGCCGAAGAGCTTGCCACCATCAGTCAAGCCGGCATGCACGGCATCGGGCTGTCCTTCGTCAATTTTCTCGACGAGGTGCCGTATTTCTGCGACGAGGTGCTGCCGCGGCTCGAGCGCGCCGGCGTGCGGGTGAAGCGCTGACACGCTCCGTCATTGCGAGGAGCGGAGCGACGAAGCAATCCAGTTCGGCGCCTCCGCACTGGATTGCTTTGCTTTGCTTTGCTTTGCTTCGCTCGCAATGACGCTAAAACTCTTCGAGCAGCCGTCCCAAGCCGTAAATCTTGTCGGTAATCCCGTTGGCGCGCAGCGCGTGCCAATAGGTCGCCGTGTTGATGGCGATCACCGGCTTGCCCAACCACTGCTCGGCCTCGGCGGCCAAGCGCACCATGCTGAGATTGGTGCCGACCTGGATGATGGCATCGGTGTCATGACCATTGCCGTTCAATTCGATCAGCTTATCGCGCAATATGTCCGGCGGGACCTCGGCAATGCCGGTCCAGCTCTTGCACTGCAGACAGATATCGCGCACCACCTCGAAGTCGGACTCGGTGAAATAGCGCCGCACCTCGGCATTGGCGACGGGATAGTACGGCGACAGAAACGCGATGCGCTTGACGCCGCCGTAAGCCTTCAGCGCTGCCGTCGAGGAATGCGATCCGACGCTGATGCGCACGCCGGCTTCCTTCTCGACCGTGGCCACGAAAGCATCGGCGCCGGCGGCGCCGCCGTTGAACGTGACCGACGACATGCCCATGACCAGATAATCGGGCTCGCAGGTCATGACGCTGCGCACCGCGTCCAGGACGTTGCCGCCGATGACATTGATGCCGGCCATGAAGCTTTCGTTGCTGACCGCCTTGGCGTTCGGCGTAAAGATACGGCTGTAGTGGTTGGTGACCCCGGGCGGCCGCATCATCTCGAAATCGGGCTGCACGATGGTGTTGGTGGACGGCCCGATCACGCCGAATTTGCGCCTGTAGCCGAGAACATCTCGCATTGCCGCACAACTCCCCGAACGCATACCGGCCGAGCATAACCGAAGTCCTGCCGGCGCTCGACCGTATGGACAGTGGGCAAGTCGTGCCGCAGGATGACGGCGTGGGCAAGGTGCATATGGCGCCACCCATCAGGGAGGAAATCATGAGCCAGTGGAGACGCCGACGGGGCGCGCCATCGCTCGATGACGTCGCCGGCAACGGCCTGATCAATCGTCGCGCATTGTTGGGAGGCGGGTTTGCTATCGCGGGCGCCGTGGGCGCTGCCGGAACCGTGACCGGTGCCGCCGCCGAGCCCCTCATCGACGCACCATGGAGCCTTGAATTCGGCCAGATCACGCCGCCGGTGCAGACGCCGTCGCCGTTCGAAAAAGACGTCACGCGGGCGCTCAGCAATCCCAACGGCGAATTTCGCAACTCGCACGCGCGCACGCCGCACCACTTGATCGGCGGAACCGTCACGCCGAACGGGCTGCACTTCTCGATTAATCATTGCGGCATTCCGAACATCGACCCAGCCCAGCACAAGCTGGTGATCCACGGCATGGTGCGCCAGCCGCTGGAATTCACGCTGGAATCGCTGTCGCGGTATCCGCTGGTCAGCCGCATGGCGTTCGTCGAATGTGCCGGCAATTCGGCGCCGATGTTCTCCAAGGTGCCGTTGCAGACCACCGTGCAGATGCTGCACGGCCTGGTTTCCAATTCGGAATGGACCGGGGTGCCGCTGTCGCGCTTGCTCGATGAAGCCGGCATCGATCCGAAAGCGAAATGGCTGATCGCCGAAGGCGCCGACGCGCAGCAACTGGACCGCAGCGTGCCGGTCAAGAAAGCCTATGACGACGCGATAATAGCGATCTACCAGAACGGCGAGCATTTGATGCCCGGCAACGGCTACCCGATGCGGCTGTTGCTGCCCGGTTACCAGGGCAACATGAACGTCAAATTCGTCCACCGCATCAAAGCGGTCGATCAGCCGGCGTATAGCTACTTCGAGACCAAGAATTATTCGCAGATCCTGCCGGGCGGCAAAACCTGGCGCTTCCACTTCGTGATGGAGGTCAAGAGCTTCATCACCCATCCCTCGTTCGGCTTGAGCCTGAAGGAGCCGGGTCTCTACGCCATCTCCGGCGTCGCCTATTCGGGCACCGGGCGCATCTCGAAAGTGCTGGTCTCGGCCGACGGCGGCAAGAGCTGGGGCGAAGCCGCGCTGCAAAGCCCGATTCACGAAAAGGCCTTCACGCGCTTCGTCATGCCGTGGCGCTGGGACGGCCAGACGGCGACGCTGCTCAGTCGCGCCTACGACGACGGCGGCAACGTTCAGCCGTTGCGCACCGAATTCGTGGCGCAACGGGGCGAAGCCGTGAATCCGGTCACGACGCCACTCGCCTTCCCCAACCAGCATTACAACAGCACGACAAGCTGGGCCGTCGACAGCAAAGGGGAGATCAAACATGTCTACGCGTAATTTGATCGCAGCCGCCGCGGCCACAGCCTTTGCGCTCGCCTTCGGCGCCGGCGCGGCGCTGGCGCAATCTCCCGGTCTCGGCAAGCCGCTCACGGAAGCCGACATCAAGCAATGGGACATCGCGGTCCTGCCCGACGGCAGCAATCTGCCGCCCGGCAGCGGCACGCCGGCAAAAGGCGCAAAAATATTCGCCGAAAAATGCTCGGCCTGCCACGGCGACGCGGCCAAAGGCGGCGTCGCACCGTTCTACCCGTCGCTGGTCGGCGGCCAACCGCTGACCAACGGCATCGATACGGTGAAGACCATCGCCAACTATTATGCCTATCCGACCACCATCTTCGACTACACGCGCCGCGCCATGCCCTACAACATGCCGCGGTCGCTAACCGACGACGAGGTCTATTCGCTCACTGCCTATATCCTGGCGCTGAACAATTTCATCGGCCAGGACGACGTGATGGACGCCAATACGCTGCCGAAGGTGAAGATGCCGAACCGCGACAATTTCATCATGCCGTACCCGGACCGGCTGTAGAAATCCGCTGGCGCAAGAAATCACGCACGAGCGGGCTTCCGGTCGTGCGGCAATCGACCTCGGTGCGGGCCGGCACGGTCTGAACGATCATGCGCAACGAGTTTGCTTGATGCGAAAGCGGCGGGCGGCGGGCGACGGACCACACCTCATGACAGCCTACATTCAAGGTCGCAACGTCAACCTGACCTTCCGGCCGCCGAACCGCGGTCCGGTGCGCGCGTTGGCGAATTTCGACATCGACGTCGAGGATGGCGAATTTTTGTCGATCGTCGGGCCTTCGGGATGCGGCAAGAGCACGTTCCTCAATATTGTGCTCGGCCTGATCAAGCCGGACTCCGGCGACGTGCTGATCCACGGCAAGAAGATCAGCGGGCCCGGCACCGACCGCGCCATGGTGTTTCAGGAATTTGGCCTGCTGCCGTGGCGCACCGCGCAGAA
>JBAUYI010000272.1:0-2707 GCA_049584715.1 Xanthobacteraceae bacterium | reverse complement strand
GCGACAGCGTCTACATCGGCCCGAACGAGAGCCGCGAGATCATCAACCGCAGCAATGAGGTTTGCACGATTGCGGTGGCGGTTGCCCCGGTGAAATAACGTTCATGTCATCGTCCGCGAAGGCGGACGACCCAGTAATCGCCGCCGCCGAGGAACTAGCCGCAGCGCCAGCGATTACTGGGTGCCCCGCCTTCGCGGGGCATGACAGAGTTGAGGAGAAACCATGTCCGAAGACTTCCTGAAAAACCCGCTCTCCCTATTCGACGTCAAAGGCAAGACCGCACTCGTCACCGGCGCGACTGGCGCGTTCGGCGCGCTCGCGGCCCAAGTGCTTTCCGGCGCCGGCTGCAATCTGGTGCTGGCGGCGGGCGGCGCCGAGGCGCTGAAAAAGGTCGCGGCCGACTGCGAAAAGCTCGGCGCCAAGGTCGAGGCGGTCAATATGCGGCCGAGCTCGGCGATGATCTGCGACAAGATCGTGGACGCGGCGGTGAAACGTTTCGGCGGCGTCGATATCGTGGTCTTGGCCGCCGGCATCAACAAAGTGCAGAAAATCGTCGACCAGGCGCCGGAAGCCTTTGCCGAAGTCATGGACGTCAACGTCACGCAATCGTGGCTGATGGCGCGTGCCGCCGGCAAGCAGATGCTGGCGCAAGGCCGCGGCGGCAAGGTCATCCTGATGTCGTCGGCGCGCGGTCTGCTCGGCCATCCGGCCGGCTACACCGCCTATTGCGCCTCGAAATCGGCGATCGACGGCATCACCAAGGCGCTCGGCTGCGAATGGGGCGACACCGGCATCACGGTGAATGCCATCGGGCCGACGGTATTCCGTTCGCCGCTGACCGCTTGGATGTACGAAGACAACGAGCGCTCGACCGCGGTGCGCAAGGGCTTTATTGCCCGCGTGCCCAAGGGCCGCCTCGGCGAGCCGTCCGACCTCGCCGGGCCGCTGCTCTTCCTCGCCTCCAAGGCGTCCGATTTTTACACCGGCCACATCCTCTATGCCGACGGCGGCTATACGGCGGGCTGACGATGGCAAAGGCGCGCATCGCCGTCGTCGGCGCCGGCCTGATGGGTCACGGCATCGCGCAGGTTTTCGCGCTGGCCGGCCACGAGGTGAAAATCACCGACACGGTGGTGAAGAATCTCGACTCCGTGGCATCGCGCATTGCCGCCAATTTGCGCGATCTTGGGGAAGATGAGCGCGCCGTCGAGCGCGTGCAGCCGTCCGTCGATCTCACCGACGCGGTGCACGACGCCGATTACGTGGTCGAGGCGGTGTCGGAAAATCTCGAGCTGAAGAAGAAAATTTTTGCCGAGCTCGAGCGGCGCACGCGCCCGGATACCATCCTCGCCAGCAATACCTCGGTCATTCCGATCACCGCCATCATGCAGGATTTGAGCCGCCGCGAACGCGCGGTCGGCACCCATTGGTGGAATCCGCCGTTCCTGGTGCCGCTGGTCGAGGTGATCGGCACGCAATGGACCTCGCCGCAGGTCATCGCCACCACGATGGAGCTGCACGCCGCCGCCGGCAAGATGCCGGCGCATGTCAAGAAAGACGTGCCGGGTTTCATCGGCAATCGCTTGCAGCACGCGCTGTGGCGCGAGGCGATCTCGCTGGTCGAGCACGGCATCTGCGACGCCAAGACCGTCGACGACGTGGTCAAGGCCTCGTTCGGCCGCCGCCTCGCCGTGCTCGGCCCGATCGAAAACGCCGATCAGGTCGGCACCGACCTCACGCTCGCCATCCACGACGTCGTGCTGCCGGCGATCGAGAACCGGCCGGGGCCGTCGTCCTATCTGCAGGACCTGGTGGCGAACGGAAAACTCGGCTTCAAATCCGGCGAAGGTTTCCAGAAATGGAGCCCGGAGCAGCAGGCGGCGCTGCGCGCCCGAGTGATGCGGCATCTGAAAGCGATGCGCGATACTTAAAACCCTCCCCCTTGTGGGGAGGGTAGGGTGGGGGTCGGGAGGGGAAGTCGCAATCGTCGACGTCTGCGAGTCACCTCCCGACCCCCACCCCTAGCCCCTCCCCACAAGGGGGAGGGGAACGTCAGCGCCATTCGTCGCGCGCAAACGCTCGATCAGCGTAAAACTGTCCGGCAATCCGTCCAGACCGAGCACCGCATCGACCAATGCGTCCTGCTGCTTGTCCGCCATGACGCCGCGCGTCAGCTTGCGGAACTTTGCGACGATGTCGTCGGCGTTGGCGAACGATTGCTCGCTGCCGCGTGGCGCCTCGCGGGTTTCGCTTTCGAAGGAACCGTCGCGGAAACGGACATCGACGCGCACCTTGTGCCGGTACGCCGCGCCGAGCGCGGTGATGGCGGGATCGTGCACGACTTTCACCTTGCGCGAGAGTTTGATGCGCGCTTCGTCGTCGACGCAGTCGGCGGTGAACTCGTCGACGAACACGTCGCCCTCGATCAAGAGCGTGGCGACGCAGAACGGCAGGTTGAGCTGCGCCGAGGTCAGGCCTTCGGGCCGGTACGGCCAGCCGACGTGATCGACGGTGACTTGGGAACCGTGCACGACGATCTCGTTGATGGCGTCGAGGCTGAACGGCCGGCGCTTGCGGATGTCGCGGATGGCGTCGAGCGTGGTGTGGTTACTGCCGACGCAGGAATAGAACTTCAGCGAAATGCCCAGCGTCTCGAAGCGCTCGCCGAGGCCTGAGCTCAGCTCTTCGTGGTTGAAGCGGTCGTCCG
>JBAUYI010000271.1:0-2883 GCA_049584715.1 Xanthobacteraceae bacterium | reverse complement strand
CGCGTATACTGAGTAAGTTGTTACCTACTATAGTGGATAAAGATCGAGACATAGCCCTGCAAAGTCTTCACCGAGCGTTCGGGAATACCCTGATACGAGAATATAGGGGGTCATTGGATAATCTTGCTGGCGAATGGCAAAAAGAGCCGCTCTTTGCACTCGATCGGCTCACTCGCCTTGCTATCCTGGCTTCGGTCGAGAGTGATTGCGGACAAGCGCGCGACTTAGCCAGACAGATCCATCGATTAGTAGCAGCAAGAGCAAGAGAACAAGCACATCACAGGCGACTGAACGTACCAGGCGTGTATGGGGCGCGACTTACTGACTTGCTGCGCGATATACAGGCTGTCTTGAGTCTTGTAGCGTCCATCGACCCGAAAGACTTGCGGTCATCGGCCTCGATTCGGACGTTGCTGCCGACGGAGGTTGAGCGCGCGGTGCTGGAGGGTCGCGCCAGTGGACGCACGGCGCTGCGTTTCGCATATCTTCAAATTTGGCGACAAGATATTGATCGAGATTACCGGCTTAGTACCGAACACGCTGCCGAAGAGCTGCGTCTCCATGTGCTTGTCGCTATTGCTACATCGATCGGTAAGAGCTTTGCGCCGCGGCGTCCCTATG
This sequence comes from Xanthobacteraceae bacterium, assembly GCA_049584715.1. Lineage (GTDB taxonomy): Bacteria > Pseudomonadota > Alphaproteobacteria > Rhizobiales > Xanthobacteraceae > BOG-931. The sequence goes on along the minus strand of JBAUYI010000271.1, from coordinate 2,262 downwards.
AGGTCAACGAAGGGGACCTCGACACCCTTCGACTGGCGTTCTCCGATGATGAACTCTTAGAGTTTCTTACCTCACTCGCGCTGGCCGCACACCAAGCCGGAGCCTTCGAAATCGCAGCATGTACGGCTGAATATGCCGAGACGAAATTAAGCAAGCGGCATGTCCGACAGACAATCTTGAGAATGAAGCTTCGGCGGGCACACATTGATACAATGCTTTTAGGTCGGCATCCCGTTCTCAATGAGATCGAAACGCGTATAAAGGACTACATAAACTCCATATCGGGCGAAGCGCCGACCGACAAGCAGGCTCGTCTGAAGTTATATCTTCGGCTTGGGGAAGTCTGTTATTTACAAGGCAATTTGCCAGCTAGTAATGGCCACACAAAGCGTGATGAGGCGTACGATGCATTCAGGAAGTCTGTCACTTTGGAAGCTGAGATCTCAGGCGAGGACTGTGTAGAGGGACGCCCCCTAATATCGGGACATGGTGCAAGGATGTTCCTGAGGGCAATGCTGGACTGGGCCATGACAGAGGCTAAAAGCGACAATCTGACCGCCACGCAGGAGCTTCTCGGAGCAGCAAAGGATCTCCACGCAATTTCAGTCCGTCGTCTGTCGCGTCACGCTGCGGACAGAGCAGGTCTCCTACTCGATGCAGCTAGACTTTGCCGTGTGGAAGGATATGTGAAACAGCATCTCCATGGTGGCGCCGTGGCGCGACAGGCATATGTCAGGGCCCGAGCCCTGCTCAAATCGGCACGCGCTTTTGTGCTCCAGCCTGGGATCCCGATTGCCATAAGGCTTGATCTTGACGGTCTCGTGGCGAGGATCGGCATACAACTTGCGGAGGTTTACGATGGGAACAAGCAGGAGCTGTTACAAGAGTGCGGAGAGTCCGCGCAGCGACTGCTAGACGTATCCGACCGTTTTAACCTGCCGATCTATATGGCGTACGCTCGCCTGCTCGTCTTCGCGACCACGGTAGCCCAGGATGAAATGGCATACAAAGACCCACGACTACTGAAAGAACTTCAGAAGGCCATGAGTATATGTGAAGAAATTAACCTCGGTCTTTATAAAGATGAGATCAACGAGTTTTTGGCGAAGTGTACCGGTTAGCGGCAGACAGGAACCTATATTCCTCCTGCTACGTCTCGACATCGACTTACATGAACACATGAACGGTCGTGGCCGCATCGCCCTCGCGTCGTACTTGGACGCTGCGACAAATTATCGGCGACACTGCGATCCGTTACTATTCGGTGAGCACCGCAGGCGGGCCTACTTGGTCGGCGTGACCTGCGGCGACGCGCAACCGGCGGCTCTTGCGTTGGCGATGATCTGCTGCAGGCACTCGATGCCGTCCCTGGTAAAGGCGGGTACGCCATCCTCTTCGACACGTAGACCCGCCCATTCGAATCGGCAAGGCTGCGCGGGATGACCGCCGCGGCGCACCGAATTTCGCTCGCCAGGCTGGCCAGCCTGTTGTTGCAGGCCGCCGGCATCGCCGCGGGGGATCGTGACGATGACGAGCGCTGATTTGCTGCCGGCGGCGGTGCTGCAGCGCAAGGCGGTGGTTTACATTCGCCACTCGACCCAGCAACAGGTCCAGACCAATCGCGAAAGCCGGCGGCGGCAATACGAGCTGGTCGATGTCGCCCGGCAGCGCGGGTTCCGTGATGTTGAAGTGATCGATGATGATCTCGGCCGTTCCGCCAGCGGTACGGCGGCGCGACCAGGGTTCGAACGGCTCGTCGCGTGGCTGTGCGCCGGCGAGGTCGGCGCCGTGCTATGCTTTGACGGGTCCCGGAGCTCTGCGGGCTGGTCGAGGCCCGGGGCGTTGATCACCGCCTTGTCATGCCATGGCGCGAGCTGCTCGGTGAGATCAACGAGGAAATGATCGTGTGGGGCCGCACCTTTAAGAGCCGGCCGCCGCGATGACGACGGGGTGGAAGACGAGACCGATCCGTATGGCCAGGACGACGACGAGCTTGAAGAGAGCTGGGATACGCCCCGGGCCGGCAGCCGTAGACGAGATGCCTGCGTAACTCCTATCTGCCGCGACCGGCCTGATGATCTCGGGCCAGGTCCCTCCCAAAAGGCGGCTGGCGGCTGTCATTTTGAACATTATCTGGCGGTGTTTTTTGAACGCTATGTGGCGGCGCCTGCCCGATCTCCGCCGACGTGGCGCTCGTCGTCCGTTTTCCCGTCCGACAATCATGCTGTCCGGTTTGGCGCCCTCGGCCCAACGGCGGGTGAC
>JBAUYI010000270.1:0-3137 GCA_049584715.1 Xanthobacteraceae bacterium | reverse complement strand
TCCGGGGACGGCGTATCACCCGCCCTGTCGCTCCCGGATTTCGCTCCGCACAATCCGGGCTACGGGCTAGCGCAACCCCGCTTGCATGAGCAACGGATACGTCACATCGCGAAATTCGCGCATGCCTTCGATATAGCGCGGCCACGACAGCAGCACCCCGTCAAAGCCGGCTTGCGACAGCCGCGATAGCCCATCGACGACCTGCTCCTTGGTGCCGATCAGCGGAAAACCGCCCCAGCCCGAGATCATCATCTCGGCCATGGCCTTGCGGCGCGCTTCCGGATAATCGCGCTGATTGATCTCGGCGCCCATCGTGTCGATGACGTTGCGCGCCGCGACCCAGTCGCCTTTCTCGTGGACATAAAAATCGTAGAACGCGCGCGCCTCGGCCTCGGTCTCGGCCTGGATCACGGTGGCGTTGGTCCACACCTTCACCTCGCGGCCGTAGTCCTCGCGCGCCAGGCGATGATAGGCCTCGACATGAGCGATATGGGTGGCGAGGTCGTGGGTGCGGATATTGGTGAAGATGAGATCGCAATGCTTGCAGGCGAAATGTCGGCCGCGCTCCGAGGAGCCGGCATTCATGATCGCCGGATAGGGATGCTGGATCGGTTTTGGCTCAAGGTAGCCGCCCTTGATCTTGTAGAAGCGGCCTTCATGATCGAAGCGCTCGTCCTCGGTCCACAATCGCTTGACGATGTCGAGCCATTCCTCGGCGCAGGCGTAGCGATCCTCGTGGTTGAGCAGCGAGACGCCGAACATTTCCATCTCGGGATAGTTCCAGCCGTTGACCACATTGAGCGTGTAGCGACCATTGGAAATGTGATCGATGACGGTGGATTGCTTGGCGGCGATGATCGGGTGATTAAGCGCGACGTGGGAAGTCGAGATCACGCCTGAAGTTTGCGTCGCGCCGGCGATGCCGGCCGCCCAGGTGTAGGTCTCGAAACCCGGCCCCTGCGGGTCGGTCGCGCCGCCAAAGCCGCGCCAGCGCGCCACCGGCACCAGCGCCTCGAAATCCATGTCATCGGCCAGCTTGGCCAGCGTTACCGTGTTGGGCCAGGTGATCTCGAGCCGGCCGTCGAGATCGGACATGACGCAGCCGGAATCGAGATTGGTCTGGAAGGTGCCGAGCTTGAGCTTGCGGCCGCCGAAAGCCGGATTGGTGTCACGCCGGTCCTTTTGCTGCGCCCTCATGCCGGACGAATCCTGAAGGTCACGGCGCGATTAAGTCAAGAAGGCGGCCACGCTATCGCCGGAACCCCCGGCACGTCCAAACGTTATCAAACCGACACCCATACCGTGTGGAGATGACCATGGACTGGAACCGCGTCGAAGGAAACTGGAAGCAGACCAAAGGCAAGATCAAGGAGAAGTGGGGCCAACTCACCGACGACGATCTGACCACGATCAACGGCAAGCGCGACCAGCTCGAAGGCAAAATCCAGGAGCGCTATGGCTTGGCCAAAGACATGGTGCGCAAGGACGTCGACGACTGGCTGAAGACGCAAGACAAAGCTGCGTAGATCGCGAGCGGCACGCGCGGCGAGCGTGACAGCGGGGACGGGCCATCGGCTCGTCCCCGCGCCGTTACGGGAACCCGCATCGCGGCCGATTCGTTATCTCCAAGAGCAGGAACAGAGCGTGGGAGAATGTCCATGAGTTCGCCTCAGGACCGCCCCGGATTCGGACGACGCGAGCCGCGCACCGTGGTGCCGACCGAAGAGGCGCGGCAAGGCATGACCGGACATAATGTGCGCTACGTGCTTGGCATCGGGATCGCTGCGGCGATCGTCGCTTTTGCCGCGCTTTACGTCATTTATTTTGCTTAAAGGCCTCCTTGACCGATCGCCGTGCGGCGGATGCCTGTCCCGAATGATTTGATCGGGATGGCCCACGCGCCCGGTATGTCGTAAAATAACGGCAAGCCTTTCGCAGACAAGCCTTTCGCAGAAGCGTTTAGGCAAGGAGGAAATAGATGGCTGCAGCTCTTACCATTGGTTTCATGCTGACGATCTGGGTGGTCGTCATCTGGGGCGCCGCGTACTTCAACCAGAACGTCAATTGATTGCGCTGCACCGCGGCCGTTATGGCCGATGGGCTTACAGGCATGGTCGGCGGCCTCCGTTCCCTAATCCTTTACCGCTGCCACGAACCGCCGCGCGCATTCCATAGTGCGGTTGTTAACCCTTGAAGCTCCTGCCACCGGTGCAGCCGTGCCAGTGAAAAGGAAAAAAAACGAACCAAGCGGAACCTGACCGCCGGACCCGCGTTCCGTGCTGTGGGGGAAACCATAATGCGTGGTCAGCGCCCGAAGGCTGCTGCGGCACCGTCCGGCATCGACGTCTTTATCGATCTCGACCAGGCTGCGTTGGATGCCATTCCGACGGGTCTTTGCGTGTGCACGGCCGAAGGCGCGCTCATTCGTTACAATCGCCGCGCCGTCGAACTCTGGGGCCGAGCACTGCCTCTCGGCGATCCGAAGCAGCAACATAGCTCCGGCTTTCGGCGCTATCAGGCCGACGGCGCTCCGCTCCCCTTTGCCGCAACGCCGGTCGCCGGCGTATTGCGCTCAGGCAAGGCGATCCTGGGTGCCGAAGTCATCATCGAACAACCCGACGGGTCGCGCGTCCCGGTGCTGATGAACGTCGCGCCGATCGAGAGCAAATCGGGCCGGCTGCAAGGCGCGGTGTGCAGCTTCCAGGCCTTGACCGAACGCAAGCGCATCGAGGAAGCGCTGCGCGCCAGCGAGGCAGAGCTGCAATCCGTCATCAACCGCACGCCGTTCATGCTGGTGCGCTGCAGCCGCGATCTGCACTACCGCTTCGTCAGCCAGGCCTATGCGCAGTTGGTCGGCGTCCGGCGCGAACAGATCGTCGGCAAAACCATCGCCGAAGCGATCGGCGCCAAGGGCTACAACACGCTGCGGCCGCATATCGAACGCGTGCTGCGCGGCGAAGCGACGGAATTCGATTGCGAGATCGACTTTCCGATAGCCGGGACGCGCCGGCTGCATATCGCCTATCGGCCGGAAACCGATGCCGACGGCAAGGTCGACGGCTGGATCGCCTCGCTGCTCGACATCACCGAGCAGAGCCGCGCCGTGCAGGCGCGCGAGCAGCTCGCCAGCATCGTCG
>JBAUYI010000269.1:0-10282 GCA_049584715.1 Xanthobacteraceae bacterium | reverse complement strand
GGGTAGATACTTGACTTAGTCAACTATCTGTCCGAACCTTCGGCTCATGCCAGCCATCCGGCAGACCGACCAACGCATCGCCGCGGTCCGCGGCTTCAACCGCTTCTACACGCGGCAGATCGGCGTGCTGCGCAAAACCTTTCTCGACAGCCCCTATTCGCTCGGCGAGGCGCGCGTGCTTTACGAGATCGCCAGCGGCCGCTCCTCGACCGCCACCGAGATCGGCCGCGCGCTCGATCTCGATGCCGGCTATCTCAGCCGCGTGCTGCGCAATTTCGAGAAACGCGGGCTGATCGAACGAAAGGCTTCTGCGCGCGACGCCCGGAAAAGCCATCTCGCGCTGTCGGCACGCGGCCGCAAAACCTATGCGCCGCTCGAACAACGCTCGCAGCGCGATACCGGAGCCTTGCTCGGCAAACTCGAGCCCAGCGAACAGGCCCGGCTGATCGCGGCCATGACGACGATCGAAACGCTGCTGCGCGGGGAAACGCAAACGGCATCGCAGCCCGGCTATATCCTGCGCGCCCCGCGGCCCGGTGATTTCGGCTGGATCGTCAAACGCAATGCCGAGCTTTACGCCCAGGAATACCAATGGAAGGAACCGTTCGAGGGCGTGTGTGCGCAAATCGTCGCCGATTTCGCCAACAAGTTCGATGTTAAGCGCGAGCGCTGCTGGATCGCCGAGATGAACGGCGAGAATGTCGGCTGCATCTTCCTCGCCAAGGATTCCGCCACCGTCGCCCGCGTCCGCCTGCTGTTGGTGGACCCGAAAGCGCGCGGGCTCGGGCTCGGCGCCCGCCTCGTCGACGAATGCTTGCGCTTCGCCCGCCGCGCCGGCTACAACAAGGTCACGCTATGGACCCACTCGGTGCTGACCGCGGCGCGGCATATTTATGAGAAGGCCGGCTTCAAGCTCATGCGCACCGAGCGGCACAAGAGTTGGGGCCCGCCAGTGGTCAGCGAGCATTGGGATTTGGAGCTTTAACTGTCATCATCCGCCAACGGGTCCGGCCCGAAGTGGCCGGCCCGATGACAGGCTCCAGCGGATGATCCAGTAATCGTTGCATTTCAAAGACACTGCTCTGACGGCGGTGATTACTGGGTGCCCCGCCTTCGCGGGGCATGACATGTTGGTTACACCGTTGCGCCGCTGGCCTTCGGCCGACGTAAATGCTCGTCGAGCCGCGGCATGATCTCGACGAAATTGCACGGGCCGTAACGATAGTCGAGCTGGTGCACCAAAATCTCGTCCCAGGCGTCCTTGCAGGCGCCGGGCGAGCCCGGCAGGCAGAAGATATAGGTCGAGCCGGCGACGCCCGCCGTGGCGCGCGATTGGATGGCCGAGGTGCCGATCTTTGGAAAGCTCACCACCAGGAACAGCGCCGAGAAGCCGTCCATCTTCTTGTCGAACAGCGGCTCGACCGCCTCAGGCGTGACATCGCGGCCGGTGAAGCCGGTGCCGCCGGTGGTGATGATGACGTCGATCACCGGATCGGCGATCCAGGCTTTGACCCTGGCACGGATCGCCTCGATGTCGTCGGTGACGATGCTACGCTCGGCGACGTAATGGCCGGCGGCGACGATGCGCTGGACCAGCACCGCCCCCGACTTGTCGTCCTTGAGCGAACGGCTGTCGGAAATCGTCAGCACCGCGATTTTCAGCGGCACGAATTGCTTGGTCTCGTCGAGCCCGGGCATCGGTACACCTTTACAGACCTTTAGCTTAGGGCCCCCGGCCGCCCGATGCAAAGCGTCCGGCGGCTGGCCCGGCATTATGCCGTATTGCCAAGGTTTTCCTCCGGCGGTTTGACGTGGCGGCAGGTGTAGAGCAGCGCCAAGTCGTAGACGATCTTGAGCGTCCCGCACAAAATGAGCGGCAGTCCGGAGAAGGCCGGACCGAACAAGAGGCCGGCGAATGCCGGGCTGATCGAGGACGCCAGGCTGCGCGGTACCGCGGTAACGCTCGCCGCCGCGGCCCGCTCGGCCGGCGTCACCACGGCCATGACGTAGGAGGTGCGCGTCGGCACGTCCATTTGCGACAGCGCCGAGCGCACCAGCAGCAATCCGAGAACCCAGCTGAGGCTCGGCGCAAAGGCCGCCGCGATGAGACAGATGCTGGACGGGATATGGGTGAACACCATGGTGTTGACGAGGCCGATGCGCCGCGAGAGCCAGCTTGCCAGCGGATAGGACAAGGCGCTCAGCACGCTGGTCCAGAAAAAGAACAGGCTGGCGGCCGACAGCGAGATGCCGAAACGCTTGAACAGCCACAGCGCCAACAGCGACTGCACGACGAAGCCGCCGGCAAAGGCATCGAGGCTGAACAGCGCCGCGAGCTTGTAGACCATGCCGCGCGACGGGCCGAGGGGCGTGCTGACGTGGCGTTGCTCGGCATGGCTTGGCTGTACGCGCCGATAAAGCGCTGCGGCCAGCAGACCGAGCGCGCCATAGAAGCAGAACATCAGCTTGAAAGCGGTGATCCTGCCGATGCCGGCGGTCACCAGCACATCGGGGACGGCAGCGCTGAGCGCGCCAGCCGCAGTCGACATGGCGCCAATCAGGCTGTAGCGCGCGAACACCCGCGTGCGGTCGCGGTCGCTCACGTCGCGCGCCAGCACGGTCTGCTCGAGCGGCACCAGCATGCCGACGTCGCCGCCCGACGGATTGACGGTGCCGATGAAGGCGACGACGACGATCAGCAGCAAATCTTCGACATTGAGCATGACGCCGGTCGCCGCCATCAGCATGGCGCCGGCTATCAAGAGGTGTCGCAGTTCATAGCGCGGGGCGACGACGCCGACGCCGAGCGTGAGCAGCGCCGAGCCGAACAGCGAGGCCGCCGCCACGATGCCGATCTCGACCGTGCCAAAGCCGATCGCCACCAGATAGGCCGGCAGCACGATGGCGGCAAAGCCATCGCCAAAACCGCGGATGCCGCGGGCGACCAGCAGCAGCCTGATGTCGGATCGTTGTGGGGATGTTCCGTCCACGCGCAATCTCCTCGAGACGCGGAGTGTTGCACAGAGCTTGGACGGATATTTGCGTCTGAAGGGGAGCCTGCGTTTCCCCGGGGTAAAATTTAGACCGTCGATGCGATCTCGGGCAAGCGGCGCGCGCCTCCCTCTCCCCGCTTGCGGGGAGAGGGTTGGGGTGAGGGGGCCTATCCGCTGGGCTGAGATTCAAAGGACGATCTGAAGCGCCCTCGCCAGAAACTGCGAAGCTCAGAATCGCGGAGAGGCCCCCTCACCCTCGCTTCGCTCGACCTCTCCCCGCACGCGGGGAGAGGTGATTTTCCTTACAGCGAACTCGCCGACAGCGTATTGCAGCCCGAAACCTGGCCGCCGTTGAAGCCGGCCTGGAACCAGCGCTTGCGCTGTTCCGACGTGCCGTGGGTGAAGGAATCGGGCACGACGTAGCCCTGCATTTCCTTTTGCAGCCGGTCGTCGCCGATCGCGGATGCGGTCTGCAGCGCCTGATCGACGTCGCCCGGATCGAGGAAGTTGTGCTTTTGCTGGGCGTGGTTGGCCCAGACCCCGGCGAGGCAGTCGGCCTGCAGCTCGATGCGCACCTGAAGCTGGTTGGCCTCGACCTTGCTCGACGCCGCCTGCTGCGCCTGCGTCACCTGCGGCAGGATGCCGAGCTCGTTCTGCACGTGATGGCCGACCTCGTGGGCGATCACATAGGCCTCCGAGAACTTGCAGGCCGAGCTGTTCGAGCAGGCGCCGAATTTCTTCTGCATATCGTCGAAGAACGCGGTGTCCAGATAGACGCGCTGATCGCGCGGGCAGTAGAACGGCCCCATGGCCGATTTGGCAAAGGCACAAGGCGTCGGCTCGGAGCCGGAGAACAGCCGCAGTTTCGGCGGGTGATAGGTCCGCCCGCTGGCGGCGAAGATTTCGGTCCAGCGATCCTCGGTGTCGCCGAGCACGAGCGCGACGAATTTGCCGGTCGCGTCGGTCGGGGTTCCCGCCGAGACCTGCGGCGCCTGGTCGGTCTGCTGCGTGGTCGAGCCGCCGCCGGTGAGAATTTGCGCGCCGTTGAGCAGCACGCTCGGATCGATGCCAAAATACCAGCTGATCAATCCGATAATGATGACGGTGCCGATGCCGAGCCCGCCGGCGCCGCCCGGCATGCCGCCGCGCGACGCGCTCTGTTCGCGATCGTCCTCGACATTGTTGCTGGGGCGGAAATCATCGGTGCGCATTGCTCATTCTCCTTCGCGCCGTCGTCGCGCGCCAGTGTCGCGGTGACCTATTCCGGGACGATCGCGGTCACCGTTCGCATGTGATTAACCAAGTGTTTCCCGGCATTTATTGCCTAGCGGAAGGCCGCCGCAAGTAACTCTTTTTTGACCTTGGCACGGCATCATCCGTTTTGTCGGTTGTAGGTCCCGCGTCGCCGGCCAGCGTCGCCTGAGTCAGAGTTCTGAGTCATGGTTGTGTCGCGTCGCGGGGCGTCCGTAAGGGCGCCCCGCGTGAGTTTTGAGTCCGCCCCTTCGCCGCGCATCGTCGTCGGCGATTGCGTTGCCGAGATGGCGAAGCTGCCGGCAGCTTCCGTCGATCTCGTCTTCGCCGACCCGCCGTATAATCTGCAGCTGCAAGGCGACCTCAAGCGTCCCGACGATTCACGGGTCGATGCCGTCGATGACGATTGGGACAAGTTCTCCAGTTTCTCCGCTTATGACGATTTCACCCGCGCCTGGATCACCGCCTGCCGCCGCCTGATGAAGCCTACCGCCACGTTGTGGGTGATCGGCTCCTATCACAACATCTTTCGCGTCGGCACCGTGCTCCAGGATATGGGCTTCTGGATCCTCAACGACATCGTCTGGCGCAAATCCAACCCGATGCCGAATTTTCGCGGCCGCCGCTTCACCAACGCGCACGAGACACTGATCTGGGCGGCGCGGCAGGCTCCGGCCAAGGATTATACGTTCAACTACGAAGCGCTCAAGGCGGGCAACGACGATATCCAGATGCGCTCCGATTGGCTGTTTCCGCTGTGCACCGGCGAGGAGCGGCTCAAAGGCCGCGACGGCAAGAAGCTGCATCCGACGCAAAAGCCGGAAGCGCTGTTGGCGCGCGTGATCCTGGCAGCGTCACGGCCCGACGACCTGGTGCTCGACCCGTTCTGCGGCACCGGCACCACAGGTGCCGTGGCACAGCGGCTGCGCCGGCGCTTCCTCGGTTTTGAGCGCGAGAGGGAGTACGCCGCGGCGGCGGAGAAGCGCATCGCTGCGATCGAGCCGATGCCGGAGCCTTCGCTCGCCACCTTCATGACCGCGCGCGAGGCGCCGCGGGTGCCGTTCGCCGTGCTGATCGAGCGCGGCATGATCTCGCCGGGCATAAAACTCACCGACGCCAAGCGCCGGCACCGCGCGCTGGTGCGCGCCGACGGCGCGGTGTCCCTTGACGGTACAGTCGGCTCGATCCACCGCATCGGCGCGCTGGCGCAAGGGCTGGAAGCCTGCAACGGCTGGACGTTTTGGCACATCGAGACGCCAAAGGGTTTGACGGTGATCGATACGCTGCGTGCGCAGGTGCGCTCGGAGATGTCGGAAGCCGCCGAGTAACGCGGCTTCAGCGCCCGCGAGCGACGCCCTGACAAGTCACAAAGGGCAACGCGAGTTAGGTGCTGAGACTAAGCTTGCGACACCCAAAGCGCCGCTATAGATGCCGCATTGTAGGTCATGTGAAGCGCAAGCGGCGCGCGCATGCTTTTTCCGTAGTAGCGTGCCAGCGCGAGAATGATTGCAACGGGCAGGAGGACCATCATTTGGTGCGGCGTAATATGTGCCGCGAGCCAAGTTATGCTTGTAAGCAACGCAGTTGGCAGAACGTCCCATTGTCTTTGCAGGCCGGTCCAGAGCCAGCCTCTGAACAAGCTCTCTTCGGCCAGCGGAACGATTAATACGAAGAGGAAAGCCGAAATGGCATAACGACCCACTGAAGGCGAGGTGTGACTCAGCCCATGAAGAGCGGAGACATCAAAGACAAAGCACAGAAGACCAGCATAGGCGACAAGGGCCGCCGCAAGACCGATGATGACCGGCATGTTCGACACCGGCTCGTTGCCTAAGCCGATGTTGATGCTTCCCGATCCGACGATGCGGCCTCGGATTACTGCCGCCGCGAGAAGCACGCCGGACGAAACAAGGATTTCAGCGTACCAAGCGATGGTGACGACGTCAGACAATTTTGGATCGCGAAAAAATCCTCCTAACTTTAAGACGAGCAAGCCAATTCCACCGCCGCAGGCGAAAGCCAGAAGCTGCCAACCGAGGGCAGCGGCGATAAGGCGCCAAGCGCTTTCCGTTCCTTGAAGCTGTGCGTCTGTTTGTGCCATCTCAAGGGCACCCGCCCGCTAAGCCCCGGGTATAACCTCAACGAGAAACTCGAGCGCGCGTTTGGCGAAGGCATCCATGTTCGCCAGCCGCTCGGCACTGCCGGTGCGCAGCGTGATCGCGCGCTCGGCAAGCCCGGCCTGAACAGCACCCGCAACCGCAATGCAGGTGTGGCCGGCTGGATCGCCGTAACGGTTACCGCTCGGTCCGGTGGCGCCGGATTCGCCAAAGCCCCAGGACGCGCCGTGCCGCTCGCGGATGCGCCGCGCCAGCAGCAGCGCATAGGCTTCCGTCGCCGGTCGCAAGTTTTGCATCTCGGCGTCGCCGATGCCGAGCAAGGCCGCGCGCGACGCCTTGGTGTAGACCACGGCGCCGCCGAGAAAGTAGGCCGAGGCGCCGGGCACCGCCAACAAGGCTGCCGAGACGAGGCCGCCGGTCGAGGATTCGGCAATAGCGATGGTCTCGTGGCGCGCGATCAGGCGCTGCGCGATCGTCTGCGCCAGTGGCAACAGTGCTTTCATAAATCGCCCCTCCCGATTTGGCAGAGCACGCGAAAGATGCCGATATCGGCTTGCGGGAATTGCTGCGCCAATTGCGCGCCGACGGCCTGCGCAGCTTCTTCGTATAGTGTGTCGATCAGCAGCGCGCCGGCAATTTTCTTGTCGCCGCCGCGCAATTTCTCTTCCATCGATACCGGCATGCCGGCGGCATCGAGCGCCAGCCATATTTCGCCGCCGGCCATCGCCGTGTCGGCGCAAAATTTTTCTAGCACGCCCGACAGCGCCGTCTCATCCGGTGTCTGGTTGAACCGGGCGGTGACCGTGAAGGCGCCGCGGAAATGGCCGCGCCGGATAATGCGTCGGCACACCGTTCGGTTCATGTTGACGAAGACCTCCGACATGATCGTGTGCGTCATCGGCGTCGGATGATCGAGTCGTTCAAGATACGGCTTCGAGGTCAGCACCTCGGGCGTCTCGACCATATAGAAATTGAAATAGCCCGGCGCACCGGCAATCGCCTTGTGGCGGCGGCCGAACAGAAAGCCCGGCACGGCGAGCCGCTCGATGAGATGCTCGCCCTGGAACCAGGCTTCGAATTCCGCCTCGCGCCCGGCCCGGCAGTCGTTGAAGATCGCGAGGATGCCGGGCTGCGCGCTCATTTCGCGGCGACGACCATGATCTCGACCAGATAGTCGGGCGAGGCGAGCTTGGCCTCGACGGTGGCGCGCGCCGGCGTGTTGCCGGGCGAAACCCAGGCATCCCACGCCGCATTCATCTCGGCGAATTTTGCCATGTCGGTGATCCAGATATTGGCCGAGAGCAGCTTGCTCTTGTCGGTGCCAGCCTGCGCCAGGAAACCGTCGATCTGCGCAAGGATGCTTTTGGTCTGCTCGCCCATGCTCTTACCCTTGGGCGCGTCGGCGACGATACCGGCGAGATAGACGGTATTCCCGTTGACCACGGCCTTGCTCATGCGCGGCCCGGTGTCGAAACGTTGGATTGTCATGGCGTTTCCTTTCGCGGTTTATTTTCGTAGGCTTTCAATCTCACGGCAGCGCATGCGCGACAACCTTGCGCATGACGCTCGGCAAGGCCTCGCCCGATAGCGACGCCAGCGCGACCCAGCGCGTGCCGGATGGCGCCGGCGTGCGCGCCGGAACGTCGGCTGCGTAAACGGAAAGCTCCAACGGAAAGTGCGTGAACACGTGGCGCACCACGCCGGCGACCTTACGCCATGCTACCCGCTTTTGCATTTTCGTTGATGAAAAACGCGGCGCGCCTGTGCGCGCTTTGTCCTCGTCGAAATCGTGATGCCACTCCGTCGTCGGCACTTCGGTCATGGCACCGAGCAGACCTTTCGCCGGCCGCGTCCGCACCAACACCATGCCGTCGGCGCGACGCACGACAAAAGCCGCGCCGCGGCGCAGCGCGCCTTCGCGTTTCGGCGTTCGCCGCGGCAATGTCTCCGTCTCGCCGCGCGCGAACGCAGCGCAGCTGTCGTTCCAGGGACACAAGGCGCAAGCCGGATTCTTCGGCGAGCAGAGGGTAGCGCCGAGATCCATCATGGCTTGGGCGAAATCGCCGGCGCGGTGTTGCGGCGTCAGACCGCCGGCGAGCCGGCGGATCTCCGGCTTGGCGGCGGGCAGCGCCGTCGTGACCGCGTAAAGCCGCGCGATCACGCGTTCGACATTGCCGTCGACCGGCGTCGCCGGCAGATCGTAGGCGATCGCGGCGATGGCGGCGGCGGTGTAATCGCCGATGCCGGGCAGCGCGCGCAGCTCTGCCTCGCTTGCCGGGAATTTGCCGCCGTGACGCTCGACCACGGCGCGGGCGCAGGCGTGCAGGTTTCGCGCGCGAGCGTAATAGCCGAGCCCGGCCCACGCCTTGAGCACGTCATCGAGCGGCGCCGCCGCGAGCGCGCCGATATCGTCCCAGCGCTGCAGGAACCGGGCATAATAGGGCGCCACCGCCTTGACCGTGGTCTGCTGCAGCATGATTTCGGAGAGCCAGACCCGGTACGGATCGGTGTGTTGGCCGGGCGGCGCGCGCCACGGCAGCTTGCGGCGATGGCGGTCGTACCAGGCCAGCAGAGCGGTGGGTTGCGGGCATGACTCCGGCGTCCGGCGCTTACCGCGCTGTCGCGCCACGGGCTTGGCTGCTACGGTTGCTGGCATCGGTCCGGCCGAGGCATGACAGAGCACCGCATCATGAACAAGCCCTCCCGCTCCTTCGCCAAGCCGCTGCGCGATCTCGTCGCCAAAGCCGTGGGTGAGACCTTCCGCAAGCAGGGCTTTGCCTCGACCGAACTGGTGACGCGCTGGACCGAGATCGTCGGCGCCACCATCGCGGCGCGCAGCGAGCCGATCAAAATCCAATGGCAGCGTCCGGCCGACGGCGAAGAGCGCGAACCCGGCACGCTGATACTGCGGGTCGAGGGCCCGGCGGCGATCGAGATTCAGCATTCCACCAATGTGATCTGCGAGCGGGTCAACCAGTTCCTCGGCTGGCGCGCCATCGCCCGCGTCGCGTTGCGCCAGGCGCCGCTGCGGCGCGCGGTGCGTAAAACCACACGGACGGGCGATCCGGCGGCGGTCGCGCGGCTGGCGGCGAGCTTGCCGGACATTGCCGACGACGATTTACGGCAGGCGCTGGCGCGGCTGGGAGCCGCGGTCAAACGCGGCTGACACGCAACGCCCGCATCAACCGACCGTGACTGCCATGCCTTGTCGCCATATGCCCTTGGCGCCGTGGCGTGCTAATGCCACATTCTTGCGGTAGAAATCTCAACGTTGCCGTACCAATCCCATCGTCGAAACCAGGAGCATTCTGTGTCGCTCACTCGTCGCGAATTATTGACCACCGGTGCGGTGCTCGCGCTCGGCGCGGCCGCCGTCACCACAGGCGTCCTGTCGCCCCTCACCACGCTCGCTTTTGCCGCGGACGCCAATCCTTCGCCCGAGGATCTGGCCCATGCCGGCCCGGCCGGCGACGTCATGATCGGGTCCGACAAGGCGCCGGTGACGGTCATCGAATATGCCTCGATGACGTGCCCGCACTGCGCGCATTTCGAGGAGACGACGCTGCCCGAGCTGAAGAAGCGCTACATCGACACCGGGAAGGTGCGTTACGTGATGCGCGAGTTCCCGCTCGACGCGTTGGCCGCGGCCGGCTTCATGCTGGCGCGTTGCGCCGGCCCGGACAAATACGAGTCGGTGGTCGAAACGCTGTTCGCCAAGCAACCCGATTGGGTCATCCAGCAACCGATCCCGCCGCTGATGGCGATCGCCAAGCAGTTCGGCTTTACCGAGGAATCCTTCAACGCCTGCCTGGCGAATCAGAAGGTGCTCGACGGCATTCAGGAAGTGCGCGATCGCGCGTCCGAAAAGCTCGGAGTTGATTCCACGCCGACCTTTTTCGTCAATGGCAAGAAGTTGAGCGG